>JAQCLD010000018.1 GCA_027592785.1 Acidobacteriota bacterium | reverse complement strand
AACACCGGCACAACAACAGCCGGATAACCTGTCACTGGTTTCTTTGTTGCGGTGAAGGGGTGCAGGCCACTCGCAATTCATCATGCTGAGGCGCTGAGCGCTTTGGGTTTGGGACCGGGGAGGCGTTTGCGTAGCGGCCGGCGGAGCTTGTTCTCCATCTCTGCAACGAATTTGTCATCCCCAAACGGGCGTCCGCCGTAGGTCGCATCGCGCAGCATGTCGCCCTGATCCGCGGTTCGCAAGTCAGCCAATCGCTCCGCCCAATCCGCGCCAAAACCAAACTGTTCCCCATCCCAGGAATCGAGCAGCGAGTCTCCGCCTCGGCCCGTCAAATGGGCCGCCGCGCTCGACCATTCGTACAGTTCTGCGCTGCGAACCAGCCCGGCCCGCACCGGATTTAGATCGACGTAAGCCAACGCCGTCTCCAGATGCGCTCCGCCTAACGCGCTGGAATAAAAGCGGTTCTGCCACAAGTGTCCGCTGCGGCGATAGCGCCGCTTGAACCATCGTGCGTACTTGCCGTGCGCTTGCCCCAAGGCCTGGGCCAGAGCATCCGCGCGTCGCGGCACGGCGACCAGATGGACGTGGTTGCTCATCAGGCAGTAACCCCGGCGATCGGTGACAGCCACCGAACGCGAATGGCTCCGGTCGCCCTTGCGGCGCGTGATAACGTAAGAACAGAACGGCTCGCTCGAAAGAGCGGGCCGTTTCATTTGGCGAGATAAGAAAATGCTTGGACCACGATCGGACAGCCCAAGCGGCATTTCCGGGGAATGTCCGCGAAAACCGCCTAGAAATGGCTCATGGCCAGTGCTATCAATAACTTAGCTCAATTTCCTGCGGACCTAGGCGGACCTGGGCGGACCTAGGCGGACCTGGGCGGACTCTGGCGGACCTGGGCGGACCCAGGCGGGACATTCGCGGCCAAAGCGAGCACCCCGCCGGACGTCAGCGGTCCTAAACCTTCCAGGGCGGCTGCTCGGGGAGCAGCTTTTCGAACTCGGCGATGCGGGTGGCTTCGTATTGGCCAGCATACGTACCGGCGAAGAAGCGGTCCAGCGCTTCGTCGTGCAACCGTTGCCAGGATTCTTCTTCGTGGCTGGGGTTGATCGGGTAATACAAACAACCCGTGGCTTCCGCCGCCGTCTGGTCGCCGGGGGCGTCGCCGATCATCAGCTTCTTATCGCTGTCGTAGCGGCCGGCGCCGGACATCTCGGCGAGGTGTTCGGTCTTCTTGCCTAGCTCTTGGCCGGCGATGATCTTGGGCCAGTGCATCATCTCGTTCTCTACCCACTCGCGGACGAGCGCGTCGGTGGGCGTGCCGGAGACCACTGCCAAGTCAGCCTTGGCCACCATCTTGTCCAGCGATTCGCGAACGAGCGGAAACGGCGGCACGCCTTCGACGATGTCCTTGACCGAGGCGTTGACGGCGAGGCTCCAGCCCATGGTGCGGTCGAGCAGCGCGTGCGGATGCTGCTTCATATAGTCGGTGAGGCCGGCGTTTGAGGGCGGCAGACCGGAGGCCAAGAAGTCGTCGAGCGGCTTGAGGTCGGGGATGACGATGCCGCGGCGCATCGGCTCGGGCCAGTCCTGGATGAGGCGCAGAGTCCGCACCAAAACAGGGAAGCGGTTCATGCCGCGAGCGACCGAGTAAAGGTTGGCGAACTCCCAGGCTTGGCGCGCGTACTTAGCGGCGGCTTGGAGCTTCCAATGCTTGATGAAG
The DNA here is from genome assembly GCA_027592785.1 of Acidobacteriota bacterium. Taxonomy (GTDB): domain Bacteria; phylum Acidobacteriota; class Terriglobia; order Bryobacterales; family UBA6623; genus CAMPKL01. The sequence goes on along the minus strand of JAQCLD010000018.1, from coordinate 51,277 downwards.
GCGGGGGTGAAGCACTCTTTGTGCTTGATCTCCATCGAGTCGAAAACGCAGCCGTCGGAGTCGAGGCCGATGAAGAAGTCGTGTTCTTTTTGGAAGTCTGCGAGTGCGTGTACAAGCGCCATGTGTTCTACCTGGACCGTGTATGGGCGACGCGAGGCGTCTAGTGTCCCGATGATTCGGTTACGGGGCCTTCGCCGTTCCAATCCGAGTGGAAGACGCCTTCGCGGTCGAGCCGTTTGTAGGTGTGCGCGCCGAAGTTGTCGCGCAGCGCCTGCAGCAAGTTCGCCGGCAGGAACTCGGAGCGGTAGCTATCGATGTAAGCCAAAGTCGCGCCGAGGCAGGTGGCGGGCACGCCGGTTTTGGCGGCCAGCCGGACAACCTTGCGCAGGTCGGGCAGGGAGTCGTTGACGATCTTCGAGAACGACGGGTGCACCATCAAGTTCGACAGATCAGGCTGATCCTTGAAGGCCTCTTTAATGGGATCGAGCAGCTTGGAGCGGATGATGCAACCTTCTTTCCAGATGCGCGCGACTTCGGCGTAGTTGGTGCCGTAGTCGTAAGTCTTGGAAGCCTCTTGGATGAGGGCCATGCCTTGGGCGTAGCAGGCGATCATCGAAAGGTGCAGCGCGTTGTAGAGCGCGTCGACGACATCGTCCTTCTTCTTCTTGTCGATTTTGACTTCAGGGCCATCAAGAATCTTGGCAGCTTCTACGCGTAAAGGCTTGAGGCCAGAGAGGATACGCGCTTCGACGGACATCGACAAAGTCGGGATGGGTACGCCGAGATCGAGAGCGGACTGCGCGGTCCACTTGCCGGTTCCCTTCTGGCCGGCGGTATCGAGAATCTGGTCGACGAGGTGACCTTTCTTCGCTTGGTCGTCCTTCTTCGCTAGGCAGACGGCGGTGATGTCGACGAGGAAGCCGCCGACTTCTTGGCTCTTGGTCCACTTCTGGAAGATCTCGCCGATCTCTTTGGCGGAGAGGCCCAGGGAGTTGCGCAGGACATCGTAGACCTCGCAGATCACCTGCATGATTCCGTACTCGATGCCGTTGTGGACCATCTTGACGTAGTGGCCGGCGGAAGTCCTGCCGCAGTAGGTGACGCAGGCGCCGTCGTCTTTGGTCTTGGCGGCGATCTTTTCGAGGACGGGCGCGATGCGCTCGTAGGCCTCGTAGTTGCCGCCGGGCATGATGGACGGACCCCACAGGGCGCCTTCGTCGCCGCCGGAGATGCCGCAGCCGACGAAGTGATAGCCCTTGGCGTGCAGCGCCTCGGCGCGGCGGTTGGTGTCGGGGAAGTGCGAGTTGCCGCCGTCGATGATGATATCGCCGGGTTGGAGGTAGTGGGTGAGCGCGTCGATGACGGCGTCGGTGCCTTTGCCGGCGGTGACCATGAGCAGCACGCGGCGGGGCGGCTCTAGCTTTTTGACGAACTCTTCGATGGACTGCGTGACGATGAAGTTCTTACCTTCGGCCTTCGCGCGCATCACGTTGGCGTTCTCGTCCGAACGGTTGTAGGCGATGACCTGGAAGCCGTTACGTTCGATGTTAAGCGCGACGTTTTGCCCCATCACGCCGAGGCCGGCGACACCAAAATTACCTTGCGACATTGATCCTTGATTCCTCGAGAAGAGCCCGAAGGCGAACCCCCATTGTACCGGACAAGTCAGGCCTCACCGAAAGTAGGCCAGTAGGTCGCGAGGAGGTATCCGGCGAAGAGAATGACGAGCCAGAGGAGTAATGTCAGCCACAAACCGCGCACGAACATCGTCTTAAGATTGACGCCGTATCCGGCTGCGAGGGCGGGACCTCCCGACGAGGATGGGAGCATGAATCCGCAGTTGCCGGCCGCGGCGACGATGTAGACGAAGGGAATCGGATTCAGTCCCAAACTTTGAAATGTGCTGATGGTAATCGGGACAACGATCGCCGCGGCTGCTGTGTTGCTGGTGCTCTGGGTAAGGGCGATCGACAGGAAGGAGAAGACGGCTACGGCGATGAAGCCGCCTCCCTCCGCGAGGGGGACCAGCTGGTCGGCGAGGAATTGTGCGGTTCCTGTTTGGCTGAGGATTTGACCGAGTGCGGAGCCTCCGGCAAAGAGATAGATGAGCCCCCAGATCATGTGCTTTTCGGCGTACTCCCAATCGACGAGGGGCTCACCTCGATGGCGGATGGTGAAGCTGAGCACCGCGCAGGTCATGAAGGCGAGGGCCGGGGTGAGGCCAGGGATCGATTCGGCGTAGAGTTGACGGGCGAAAGAGAGCAGAGTCGCGGCGGCGAATAAGCCGAGCGCCCACTTTTCGGGAGCCTTCATGCTGCCAAGCGCATTCAGTTCTTGGGAGAAGTAGTCGCGCGTGCCGCCGATTCCTTCCGCGTCGGGGCGGAAGGTGAAGCGCATGAACAGGAAGGATGCGGCGAAGATGAGCAGGGTGAGCGGCGCGAGGTGCGTTACCCAGGTGATGAAGAGGAACTCGTGGCCGAGCAGTTGCTCTTCGATGAGCTTCACGGTGAGCAGATTGGGCGCGCCGCCCAGGGGCGTTGCCACGCCGCCGACGCTGGTACCCCAGGCGACAGCAATGAGCAGAGCGGAGCCGAGTTTGCTCTGGGTGACGTCTTTGATGCCGACGAAGCGCAGCATCGCCAGAACGATGGGCATCAGCGCCGCGGCGACGACCACGTTGGGCAGGATCGTACTGAGGAGGACGGCGATGCCGAACCAGGCGAGGATCTGTCTTTTGGCGCCGGCTCCGAAGCTGAGCAAGGAAACCAGGGCGATGCGCCGGTCCAGACCCCAGCGCGTCCAGACCGTCGCCAGGATGTTGGCCCCAATCAAGAGAATGACGAGTTGCTGAGCGTAGGCGGGTAGGATCGACGCGACCGGTAGGAAATTGAAGATCGCCAGCACGACCAGAGGCAGCAGACCGGTAACGGCCAGGTGGACGGGTTGGAAGATCCACCACCAGGACATCCACACCAGTAGGCCCAGGCTGCCGCGAATCGGGTAGGCCGCCGATTCAAGAGGGAGCAGCACTAAGAGAAGAAATACTGCCGGGGCGCCTAGTAAGTGGAGCGTTCGTTGCTGCTGAGCGGTCATCTTGCTGGGATGGTCGCGTTCCATGCTTCGGAATACTTGTAGCCGCTGCCGGTGTTGAAGACGACGACACTTTCGTCGGCCTGAATCTTACCCGCCGAGACCAGCTGTTGCACAGCGACGAGGCCGGCGCCGCCCTCGGGCGCGGCGAAGATTCCTTCCAGATGAGCTAACTCCTTGCAGGCGTCCATCATTTCGTCGTCGGTCGCGGCGACGGCGGCGCCGCCGGTGCTGTAGACACCCGAGAGGATGAGGAAGTCGCCTAGAGCTTTGGGCACGCGCAGGCCGGAGGCGACCGTGGTCGCGTTGTCCCAGAACACCGAGGCGTCGGCGTGTTGCTCAAAGGCGCGCACGATGGGCGCGCATCCGGCGGCCTGCGCGGAGATCATGCGCGGACGCTTGCTGCCGGCGAGGCCCATGGCTTCGAGCTCTTCGAAGGCTTTGACCATGCCGATGAGGCCGACGCCGCCGCCGGTGGGGTAAACGATGACGTCGGGCAGGTCGCCGTCGAACTCTTCCCACAGCTCGTAGCCCATGGTCTTCTTGCCTTCGATGCGGTAAGGCTCCTTGAGCGTCGATACTTCGAACCAGCCGTTGGCGGCTTGGTTCTCGGCGATGAACTTGCCGCAGTCGGAGATCAGGCCGTCGATCAGCCGCACGTCGGCCCCGAAGGCGCGGGCTTCGAGGATGTTCGTCGAGGGTGTGTCGGCAGGCATGGCGATGACGCACTTCATGCCGGCGTGTGCGGCATAGGCCGCGGCGGCTCCACCGGCGTTGCCGGCAGTGGGCAGGGCGATGGTCTTGATGCCCAGCGACTGCGCCATGGTGACGGCGGCCGAGAGTCCGCGAGCTTTGAACGAGGCGGTCGGGTTCATGCCCTCGTCTTTGATGTAGAGGCGATTGAGGCCGAGCTTGGCTCCGAGGCGCTTCGTGTGGACTAGCGGCGTCATGCCTTCGCCTAACGTGACGGGGGTCGCATTGGGCATCACCTCTTCGTAACGCCACATGGAGTTTTGACGACCTTTGAGCGCGCTAAGAGAGAGCGTTTGCGCCGCCTTGCGGAGGTCGTAACGCGCCAGCAGGGGGGATTTGCAGGCCGGGCAGAGGTTCTGCGGGGTGTCGTAGGGGACGACTTTGTCGCAGTTGGGGCGCGAACATTCCAGATGTGTCATGGACGAAGACATAAGCGAGCCAGTCTACCAGTTGTGCCTAGAAAGCGCGCAGGACGATGCACTTGAGGTAGTGCGTTTCCGGGGCGGTGAGCAGGATCGGGTGGTCGCGAGCTTGGGTGCGGCGCTCGACGACGGTGAGACGGCTCCCGCAATCGAGGGCGGCGGAGGCGATGACTTCGAACAGGTCTGCTTCGGAGACGTGTTGGGAGCAGGAGCAGGTAATCAGAATGCCGTCGCGCTTGAGCAGCTTGAGGGCTCGGAGGTTGACGTCTTTGTAGGCGCGCAGGGCGTCTTCGCGTTGGCGGGAGGTCTTGGCAAAGGCCGGGGGATCGACGACGATCGTGTCGAACTCGCGGCGGCTTAGGACGTACTGCTTGAGCATGTCGAACGCTTTGCCGTGGCGGGTCTGTATGTTTTCGAGATTGTTGGCCTTGGCGTTGTAGGCGAGCTGCGCGAGGGCGGGCTTGGAGCTGTCGACGGCGGTTACCGAGTCGCAGCCGCGGGCCATGTGCAGGGCGAAACCGCCGGTGTAGCTGAAGCAGTCGAGGGCTTCGCCACGGGCGTAAGAGGCCGCGGCTTGCCAGTTCTCGCGCTGGTCGAGGAACAGGCCGGTCTTTTGCCCTTCAGCAAGATTGACTATGAAGCGCAGCCCGTTGATTTTGGCTTCAAGGTAATCGGGGGTCTCGCCGTGGAGCGTGCCCGAGATGCGTTCGAGGCCTTCTTTTTCGCGCGTGGCGGCATCGTTGCGCTCGGTGATGCTGTCGGGGTTGAGGACTTCGCGCAGCGCTTCGACGATGGCCGCTTTCGCAGCGTCCATACCTTGCGAAAGCGTTTGAATGACTAGATGGGGACCGTAGCGGTCGACGATGAGTCCGGTCAAGAAGTCGGCTTCAGCGAAGACGACGCGGTAGGAGTCGGTGTTGGCGACGACTTTTTCGCGGAACTCTTGGGCGCGGCGGATGAGCCGGCGGAAGAAGCCGACATCGGTGATCGCGGTCTCGAAAGGCAGCATGCGCAGCACGATTTCGGAGCTGGAACTGTAGTGCGCGCAGCCGTAGCGGTTGTTGCGGCCGTCGAGCACGCGAACAACTTGTCCGGCGACGGCGTCCCCCGCGTTGATGAGATCGCTACGATAGACCCAGGGGCGGCCGGAGCTGATTCGCTCGGCTGCTCTGCGATTGACGCGGACTTCCGTTATGTTGGACACGAACCCGGAGGATAGCAGGGCACCGGGCGGCGCAACGGAAGACTTTGATAACAGGCGGAAGAGCGAATTGCTACAATGTCGATAGACTTAGTAGGGATTCCCTGAGAGGGGTACGAATTATGGCCACCACAGTTGCCGACGCGACACGCGGTTCTGACCGCTGGAGTTCTATTCCCGAAGTGATGCGCAAGGAGATTGACGTCTTTGAGACGGAACTCCGGCGTTTTCAAGCGGGCGAAGTTCCCGAGAAGGTTTTCACCGAGTTTCGTCTGCGTCACGGCGCGTATGGACAGCGTCAGGAGCGCGTCCAGATGCAGCGCATCAAGATCCCGATGGGCATGTTGACGCTGGATCAGTTGGGTGCGCTGGCGGATATCTCGGAAGAGTACGCGGTCGGCGTTTTGCACGTGACTACGCGACAAGACTTCCAGTGCCACTTCATCGACATCAACGACTGCCCGAACATGTTCCGGCGTTTGGCTGAGACGGGCATCACGACCAAGGAAGCTTGCGGCAATACGGTGCGCAATGTGACCTGCTGCCCCGAGGCCGGCGTCTGCACGACTGAGTTGTTTGACGTCGTGCCGCATGCCAAGGCGATGACCTACTTCATGCTGCGTCACCCGGACGCGCAGAACTTTGGACGTAAGTTCAAGATCGCCTACTCGGGTTGCGCGGAGAAGGCTTGCGGACTAGCGCGCATGCATGACTTGGGCGCGGTGGCGGCGATCAAAGACGGTCAAGAAGGCTTCCAGGTATTTGTGGGCGGCGGGCTGGGTTCGCTGCCGCAGCAGGCATGGGAGTACAGCTCCTTTGTGCCGGCCAACGAAATGTTGCCGTTGGCGCAGGCGATTGCACGCGTGTTTGGACGCGACGGCGAAAAAACCAATCGCGCCAAGGCGCGCATGAAGTTCTTGATCGGCAAGATTGGCTTCGACGAATTCAAGAAGCGGGTCGACGAAGAGCGCACCAAGCTGCCGTTTGACCCGGCTTGGGAACAGCAACTCGAAACGGCTTTGGCCGAGTACTCGGATCAGCCTTTGAAAGCTCCCTCGAAGCTGGAGACGCCTGCGGGCGCCAGCGCCGAGTACAAGAAATGGCTTGAGCTAAACGTGCGTCCGCAGAAGCAGGACGGCTACTCGATGGTCGAGGTCTTCTTGCCGCTGGGCGATATCAGCTCGGATCAGATGAGCGGCCTGGCGGGTGTCCTGAAGAAGTACATCCAGAGTACGATTCGGGCCACGGTGAGCCAGAACTTGCTGTTGCGCTGGATTACGAACGAGGATCTTCCGGCGCTCCATGAGGACCTCAAGGCCCTGCAGATCGCCGAGACTGGCGCGGGCAAGTTGAAGGACATCACCGCTTGCCCGGGGACGGACTCCTGCAAGCTGGGCATTTCGTCTTCGCGCGGCCTGGCTGGCGTGATGCATGAGAAGTTCTCGAACGGCATGAGCGATTTGGCCGATCGGGATGACCTCAAGGTGAAGCTCTCTGGCTGCTTCAATTCCTGCGGTCAGCATCACATTGCCGACCTTGGCTTCTTTGGTTCGATTCAGAGGAAGGGGCAGAACTCCGCGCCGGTTTTCCAAGTTGTTCCAGGCGGCACGACAAACAACAACGGGGATCGCTACGGGCTGGCCATCGGCAAAGTTCCTGCGAAGCGCGTGCCGGACACGATTCGACGGCTGGTCGAGCTTTATGACCGCGAGAAGCAAGACAACGAAACGTTCGCCGACGTGGTCGAGCGTGTTGGCAAGGTTCGCCTCAAGGAAGAGATCGCCGACTTGGCTGAACTTCCGACGATGGAAGAGAACGATGACTTCTATCGCGATAACCGGCAGACGTGGGTTTATCACAAGAGCGTCGGAGTCGGCGAATGCGCGGGCGAGGTTGTCGACCAGGCGGAGTTCATGTTGAACGATGCGGATCGACTGCAATTCGAGGCGACGATTGCGCTTGATGAGGGCCGCACGCAGGAGGCTGCTCAGAAGGCCTTTCAGGCGCAGATGAAGGCGGCGGATGCGCTGCTGTTCACCAAGGGCTTGCTGATCTCGGACAAGTACGACACGGTTGCCGAGTTCCGCAAGCTGTTCTACGACACGGGCGTGTTCTGGAAGCCGTTCGCGGAGAATTTCTTCCGCTCGGCTGAAGAGAGCGCGGACGAAGCGTCTGCCGCGGCGCGGTCGCGCGTGGAAGAAGCGACGTTGTTTATTGAAGCGGCGCAGGGCGTTTATAGCCAGGCGTAACGGCGGTTGGATTACATGGCAAACGATCTGCAACGCATCGACTGGAAGGTCCTGGTCGACACGCCCGAGAAGTACTCGGCGGACCCGATTCTGACGGTATTCGAACGCTGGCGCCAGGAGAAGGATGCGCCTTCGGACTGGGTCGATCTCGCCGACTATGCGCACATGCAGCGCGGGCCGCGAGTGATGATGGCCGGCAAACGGGAGCACTTTTCGTTGGACACCAACGTGCCGGGCGTAGGTCTGCTGTTGCAGACGCGCAAAGGGCTAGAAGGCTCTGTTGAAGAGCGTTTCGTTGAAGCGATGAAACGTCACCTCGCGCTTGCAGTACGGCTGACTGGCGAAGAGGAATGGCCGCTGGATTTGCAGCCGCAAGGCGACAAGTGGATTGTGGCGATCAATGACCGGCTGGGCTTCCCGAATGACGCTGCGACTGAGGCGGCGCTGAAGAGCGGGCTGACGGCGGCGCTGGATCGGATCTTCGGCGCTGGCGGTTATACGATGACGCGCGATGAGGATCCGCTGCGGCGTTATGGGTATAGCGTCGAGGCCAAGACGGCGCGAACGCTGGCGGAGATTCTGGGCGGGATTAGTTAGATCACCGCAGCACTCCAGCCGACCAGCAACAGAGCCGCGACCGTGAGGGAGCGATGCGGTGCCGGGCGAGGCATTGAATTGATGGCGTCCCGAGCCAGATTGCGCTTCTATTCTTCCGAGTTCCTCAGGAGCTCCACTGTTGGATCGCTCCCTCACGGTCGCGGCTCTGTCGCGTTACGCTAAGCGGATTGAACTCTGGCGAAGGGCTGGCGCGTCCCGCTGCGGAACCGTGGGCCTACTTTTTAACTTTCGCCTGCTACAGCGAACGACTCCATGGCGACGGGTGCGGTTCGGTTGACCCAGGGCACAATGGCTGGCGAACGCCCTACCTCGACGCCGACGCGTCCCGAAAGCGCGTTGAGCGCGATCGCATGCGGAAGGCTGCCGTGACGCTCTCTGCGAGCAGTCGTCGCACCGTCCTCGAATCCATCCGCTCCGTCTGTGAACACCAGTCTTGGACGCTCCACGCCGCCCACGTCCTAAGCACTCACGTTCACGTCGTTGTTTGTTCAACCGCCAAACCCGAGGCGGTGATGACGAAACTCAAGGCCTATGCTAGCCGCGCGCTTGGCCGAACCAAATGCTGGAGCCGTCACGGCAGCACCGGATACATTTGGGACCCACGCCAGCTTCAAAGCGCCGTCGACTATGTCGTCCACGGCCAAGGTACATCCATGGCCCGCTACCCCAATCCCTAGAAGAAGTCCGTCCCGAAAAACGCTGCCGCGACAGTCAGGGACCGAACCGCCGTTGAGCGAGCAAGAAATTACCCGGTGCCTTCCGAGCGATAGTTCCCGCGGAAGCAGTCCACTTCGGCCCCACTTTGATCGAGCGGGACGGTCAGGAAAGTTCTCTTGGATTTGCTCACTTCTTTGGAGGCGGTTGGCCTTCGTAGACGGTCTTACGTCGGTAATCGTCGATCATTCCGTCGAGACCCCAACCCAATAGTTAGCCCGAGCCGACCATGTAGGCGACGTCGGCTCCCCGATTTCACCTTGGAGTTTCGGTGTTCATGGCGAATGCCCCCGTCAGGGTGGGCGCGAAGATTTGGGCGAACTTGCTTTTCTGCCCCGAATCGATGCGAACCCGCCGCACGTCGGTGCGGTCGAAGGTTGCGACGCCTCGCTTGTGCCGTACGACGAGCGCGTCTTCGGTCACCTGCTCGACGGTGCCGCGCATGCGACCGCCGCGAGAGAAAAGCTTAACTTCGATCCGGTCACCTGGGCTCAGGCCCTGGACAGGCACCCAAGCAGCGGCCTGCGCGAACAGCGCTAGCGGCGACACGAGAGAAAGGAAACAGAAAACGCACAGAGTCTTCACAGAATTAACCCTCCGCCTTTGCCTTGCCAAACGTGGTCTTAATCGCTCAACTCGCTAGGAACATCGGATACTGGATGAGGGGCGAGCATATTTTCGTCGCGGGCGAAGCGGCTGGTGATGGGTACCGGGACCGACTCCCTTACGGTCGCGGCTCTGTATCGGTCGGTTTGAGCGGCAAGTTGTTGGGTGGGAGGTAGTGAGGAAAGGAGAGTCGGCGTCAATTAGTCGCCGGCGGTGGTGGCTTTGGCTTTGAGCGGGGTGGCGGTCAGGCTGGGGTCGACGGGTTTGCGGCGTGAGCGTTCTTTGTCGTCATACATGCGCTGATCGCTCAGGTAGATCAGCTCGTCGGGGTCGGAGGCGTCTTCGGGGAACAGTGCAGCGCCGACGCTAATCATCGGACGCACCTGAATCCCCACGCCAAGCTCAACCGTGGACTCGGAGACCATCTTCTTCATGTGCTCGACGGACTTCTCCATGTCGTCGGTTTTGATGCCTGGCAGGATGGCCAGGAACTCGTCTCCGCCGATGCGGCCGACGAAGTCGTAGCTACGCAAGGACTGCCGCAAGCGGGCGGCCGTGGCCGCTAACAGCCGGTCGCCCGCGGCGTGGCCGTAGGAGTCGTTGACGGGCTTGAGACCGTCGAGATCCATAAACAATACGCCGATGGTTTGCTCTTGGCGCCGGGCGCGGTTGAGTTCTTGTTCTAGGCTCAGGAACGACGCCCGGGCGTTGGGCAGGGAAGTGACCGTGTCGGTGTTGGCGTCGATGTGAATCTTGCGTAGCTGTTGTGAGGCGACCAGCGTTGACGACATCTTCTCGGCCAGCAACGACAGGAAGAGCGTCTGATCGGGGTCGAAGGCTTCGGGCCGTTCGGCACACACCAGAATCAGGCCGACGATGCGCTCTTGGATGATGAGCGGCACCGCCAGCGTGCAGCGGGCGAACTCAAAGTAGCGGGGCTCCTCGCCGTCGCCGACAGGCGGACTGTCGCCCATCGCCGGCGCCTTGGTCTCGACAGCATCTCCAACGACTCCGCTCGATGCCGATAACCAGAGGCGGCCTGTGCAGTGGGCGGGCAGTCCCGACGAAGCTTGCAGCACGAACTTGCCTTTCTTGGGACTGTGGACGAATAAAGCAGCCGTGCGTGCGCCGCATTCTTGGGCGATGATGCGCAACGCTTCTTGGAAGGTCCTCTCGAAATGCAGATCGGCGCCGAGGACGCTGAGCACTTCGTAGAAGGCAGCCAAGTGGTCGGGCCGACGGCTGAGCTTCTGCAACGTCTTGATGCGCGAGGAGGCGATGATGTCAACTTCGTCGTGAATCCAGGTCTGCTTAATCTTGGGTGCGCTGGCGGCGGCAGCCTTGGAGGCCTCGCGGTCGGCGGCCAGTTCCACAACGAGCTGGTCCATGTGCGAGGGCAACTCATCAAGGAAGAGGTCGAGGATGTGCGGATCGAATATCGTGCCGCGCTGGCGCTGCATGAGTTCGATGGCTTTCTCCATCGACATGGCTTTGCGGTAGGGGCGGTCGCTAATGAGTGCGTCGAAACAATCGACGACGGTCAGGATGCGCGCCAGCGGCGGAATATTCTCGCCGGTTAGGCCGCGTGGGTAGCCCGAGCCGTCCCAGTGCTCGTGGTGGCAGAGGACGACTTCGTCGACGGGCTCGGGGAAATCCATGGCGGAGACGATGCCTGCGCCGATGGCCGCATGCGTGGCGATGGTTTGAAATTCGCGTTCGTCGAGGCGGCTGGGTTTCTGCAGGATGTAATCGGGCACGCCAACCTTGCCGACGTCGTGCAGCACGGCGGCGAGTTGCAGGGTGCGGATCTCTTCGGGATTGCAGCCCTTCTTGCGCCCGAGTTGGGTGGCGAGCAATTTCACACGACGCAGGTGACCGGCCGTGCTGCCGTCTTTGGCTTCGATAGCGACGGCCAGGGTTTCTAAGGCGCGCTGACGAATATCGGCAAGACTCTGGGCGCGGTCTTCGCGGTCGTGCAGTTGCGGGAAGTAGCTGCGCAGGTAGAAGTAGGCCCCGCCGATGACGGCGATGGCCAGCAGGCTATCCCAAAAGCTGCGCGGTTCGAGAAGTAGTCCCACCACGACGACGCCGAAGGGGGCCAACAGATAGATCGGACTGGTCCAAAAGAAACGATTGCGCCAAACATCCCACGGGCTGCGGGATTGCTGGATGGCGATCTGGATCGACCGTAGCGTGGTCTGGACGAGGAAGTAGGCGACGGCGGCAAGGCCAAGGGAGAGTTTCCAGGAGAGTGCGTCGCCCGAACCTAAACCATTGAGGATGGCTGCGGCGACTGGCACGCACAGAGCGGCGACCGAGACGCGGAACAGAACTCCAAGCAGCAGCTGGCCGAAGGATGTTTTGCCGCGGTCGTCGGCCAGCAGATATTCAAAGACTTCCACCGAGCCGATCACGGCGAAGGCCCACAGCGCCGGCAGCGTCGCGATGGCTGAGAAGCTGAAGACGAATGCCAGCGAGAAGATCCCCTCAACCGCCGGCATCTCTAGGCGTAGCCGGGTCGCCATGCAGGCGACGAGCAACAGAACCGTGACCGCTGACCAGTTGGGCGCCCCGGCGGTGGGCAGCATGGCGTAGACGGCATAAGCCGCCGCCGCGGCGACAAGCGCGGTGAACAGACCGGCGGACGAGCCAGGGTCAGTATTCTCTGTAGACAACGCGGACATCGGCTGCTGGTTTTGGCCGTCTCGGGAGGGCAGAAGACGACAGAACAAACACCCTGTAAGTCATTGTTCTGCTTAAGGTAAAGCCGCGTCAAGATAGGCCGGTACTTCGGTTTAAATAGGGCATCGGATGAACCCCTTAGTTGCGCGGCGAACATATGAGGCCGGGCGGGAGATTTGCTACTCTCATTTGGGCGTCTGCGGACAGGAAAATAGCCGCGACGCAGGAGGCAGGACCCGCGATGAGTCGACCCGTAACGCTTTTCACCGGACAGTGGGCGGATTTGCCCTTGGAGACATTGGCGGAAAAAGCCGCCGAATGGGGTTTTGACGGATTGGAGCTTGCCTGCTGGGGCGACCACATGGATGTGGCCCGCGCGGCCGATGACCTCGACTACTGCGCCCGCCAGAGGGGGATTCTCCAGAAGCACAATCTGGAACTCTATGCGATTTCGAATCACCTCGCGGGCCAGCTCGTCTGCGACCCGAATAACGACTCGCGATCCGACGGCTTCGCGCCGGCCGATTGCGCGGGCGATGCGGAGAAGAAGCGCGAGTGGGCCGTCGAGGCGATGAAGAACATGGCGCGGGCGGCGAAGAATCTCGGGCTGAAGGTGGCCAACGGTTTCACCGGATCCTCGATCTGGCACATGCTTTACAGCTTTCCGCCGGTGAGCGATGCGCAGATTGACGAAGGCTTCGCTTATTTCGCGGAGATGTGGAATCCGATTCTGGACGTCTACGACGAGTGCGGCGTGCGCTTTGGGCTAGAGGTCCATCCTACGGAAATTGCCTTTGATATCTACACGGCGAAGAAGGCGCTGGCGGCGATCGATCATCGCCCCGCGTTCGGCTTCAACTTCGATCCCAGCCATTTGCACTGGCAGTTCGTGGACCCGGTTGCGTTTCTGCGGGAGTTTCCCGATCGGATCTATCACGTCCATATGAAGGACGCGGCACGGCAGTTGGATGGCAAGAGCGGAATTCTCGGTTCGCACTTGAATTTCGGCGATCCCCGGCGCGGATGGGACTTCCGCTCGTTAGGGCATGGCGGCGTGGATTTTGAAGAGATCATTCGCGCCTTGAACCACTTGAACTACGATGGCCCGCTTTCGATTGAGTGGGAAGACAGCGGCATGGATCGCGAAGCGGGAGCGCGGGAAGCTTGCGCTTTTGTGAAGAAGGTGGACTTCAGGCCGTCGGGTCGCGCATTTGATGCGGCATTCAACGAATAGCGGGGTGATTAGCCATGCGTGATTCGGAATTCGCATTTCTGTTGATGGGCGTTGCTGTTGGCGCTGCCGTGGGGCTTGCAATTGCGCCGATGGAAGGCCGCGAGCTGCGAGGTCTGCTGGCCGGGGAAGCGGGCGAGGGTCTGCGCTTGAGCAAGGCCGCAATGGAACGCAGCCGCGAAGCACGCAGCGTTGCGACGGATGCTTTCGAGGTCGCCCAGCGGGCGCGGCAGCTGCGGCGACCGCTGTAACGTGCCGCGGATCCACGACCCCGCGCTGGTGCGGCCTGTTTTGCAGCGGGACCCGGCCTGGTCGCTCTACGCTCTAGCCGACCTCTCGCCCGAACACAGCGCCCACGCGGAGTGGTATGCGCCCGACAACGCCGGGCGCTGCGCCGTGTTGCTCTACCGCGGCTTCGGCTTCTCGATCTTTTTGGACTCAGGCGACTTCGACGCGGTGCGTGAAACGATCGCCGAACTGAAGGACGAGCGAAACTTCTACCTCTCCATCCGCCAGCCGACCCTTGAGTTGCTGCGCCAGGCCGGCTTCCATATCGCGAAGCCCAAGCGCATGCTGCGGATGCGCCTCGACGTTCAGCGCTTCGAACCCCTATCGTCCGCGGCTATTCGACTGGCGCCCACGGACCTGGCGCAACTGAAAGCGCTTTATGCGGACGGCGAGCCCCGCGGAGAATCCCCGGAGTTTTTCCTCGACTCGATGCTGAATACGGGCGTCTACTACGCGGTTCAGACACACGATGGTCTGGCTGCCGCCGCGGGTACGCACGTTTGCGCTCCAGAAGAAGATGTCGCAGGCGTCGGCAATATCTACACGCGCCGCGATCTGCGCCGGTGCGGTTACGCGCGACAGGCGACGACAGGCGTTCTGAACGAGTTGGTAGGCTGCGGCATCGGCGTCATCTGCTTAAACGTGGCCGTCGAGAATACCGGCGCGATCGCCTTGTATCGTTCGCTTGGCTTTGACGTCCATAGCGAGTACGTCGAAGGCGAAGCCATCCGCGAGTAGAATTGCTAGACGAGAGGCTCTGGCTATACTGACGCTGATGGATCGCCGCGCCTTTCTCAAGCCGCTTCCGCTCGTCTTGTTCTCCGCCGCTGCGGACGCTGCGTCGTGGTCGCAATGGCGCGGACCTGCGCGGGATGGGAAGTCGGCCGAGACTGGCCTGTTGAAGCGTTGGCCGGCGAACGGGCCGGAACTCGTCTGGGCGGCGGACGGTTTGGGCGCGGGTTATTCTTCGTTCTCCGTCGAAGGCGGCAAACTCTACACCCAAGGGCAGCGCGATGGCCGCCAGTTTCTGATGGCGTTCGACACGTCGAGCGGCGCGAAACTCTGGGAGACCGAGAACGGCAAGCGATATCTCGATGGCCGGGGCGACGGCCCGCGGGGTACTCCGACAATCGACGGGGATAGCCTCTATGCAATATCGGGCAGCGGCAATCTGATCTGCGCCGCGGCCGAGACGGGCAAAACGAACTGGCAGATCGACCTGCTCGGCCAGTTCGGCGCTCGCAACATCAGCTGGGGAATTAGCGAGTCGCCGCTGATCGACGGCGCCCGCGTCATCGCCACGCCAGGGGGCAGAGACGCAGGAGTCGTCGCGCTGAACAAGCTGGACGGCGGCGTCGTTTGGAAGTCCGAGAGCCAGCGTGCCGGTTACTCGTCGGCGGTCTCGGCCGTGATGGCGGGCGTGCATCAGTACGTGTTGCTGACCGCATCGGGCGGTGTCGGCGTAAGGGCGGCGGACGGCAAGCTGCTGTGGCGTTACGCGAAGGTCGCCAACGGAACGGCCAATGTAGCTACGCCGATCGTCAGCGGCGACAAAGTGTTCCTGTCGAGCGACTACGGGACGGGCTGTGCTTTGCTGCAGATTTCGCCGAACGGCACGGGCGGAGTGCAGGCGGAAGAAGTCTACTTCAGCCGCGAGATGCGCAACCATTACTCAACGTCCGTCTTGCTGGACGGCAAGCTATACGGCTACTCCAGCCGTATATTGACCTGCATGGATTTCACAACGGGCGAAGTTCTATGGCGCGACCGCAGTGTTGGCAAGGGCCAAGTGATCACCGCCGAAGGCTTGCTCTACCTGCAAGGCGAGGACGGAATCGCTGGGCTGGCTGAGGCGACGCCCACTGGCTATCGCGAGATCTCGCGATTTAAGTTCAGCAACGCTGACCTGCCGACTTGGACATTGCCGGTGATCGCCGATGGACGTCTCTACATTCGCGATCAGGATCGCTTGAACTGTTACGACATACGGGTCCAACAAAGCTAAGCTGGTAGTCCCTTCGACTCTCTCGCTCTGATGCCCGGCAATCTCACACAAATCGTTGAACTGCTCTTACTGTTGCTGATCGCGGCCTCGTTGGTGGCGATGGCCGCTAGGCGTTTTCGCGTTCCTTACACGATTGCGCTGGTCTTCGCGGGCGTCGCGATCGACCTATTTCATCTGCCGATAGTTGAACTGTTAGGGGAATCGGGCGCGGGCGAACGCTGGCTGTCTCCCGAGATCATCTTCATGGTGTTCCTGCCCGGACTGCTGTTCGAGGCGGGCATCAATATCAATGTTCGGCACTTGTTGAAAGAACTCGGGCCAATTCTGTTGGTGGCCGTCGCGGGCCTGCTGATCGCCGCCGCGGTGACCGGCTACTTTGTCCATTGGTTTGTGGGCATACCGCTGATGGCTGCGTTGGTATTTGGCGCATTGATTTCGGCCACCGATCCGATATCGGTGCTGGCGCTGTTCAAGCAGCTGGGCGTCAACAAGCGGCTGGCCGTGTTGGTTGAGGGCGAAAGCCTGTTCAACGACGGCACGGCTGTGGTGCTGTTTCAGATCTTGGTTGCGGCCGTTGCGACCGGCGAGTTTAGCGTTGCAGCCGGCGTCGGGCGATTCTTCGTGGTTTCGCTCGGAGGCGCGGCGATCGGCTTGGGTTTAGGCTACGTCGTGAGTCGCGTGACGCAGCGCGTGGACGATCCCCAAGTGGAAATTACGCTGACGACGATCTTGGCTTACGGTTCGTTCCTGATGGCCGAGCACTTCCATCTGTCGGGCGTGATCGCCGTCGTGGCGGCGGGGCTGATGATCGGCAACTTCGGCGCCGAAGTCGGCATGAGCTCGCGGACCAAAGTGGCGGTCTGGTCGTTCTGGGAATACGTTGGCTTCGTGATCAATTCGCTGGTCTTCCTGCTGATCGGCATCGAAGTGCATGTGCTGAGTTTGATGCAGTATTGGCAGCCGATCCTGCTGGCGATTCTCGCCGTTCTAGTGGGCCGGGCACTGGCCGTCTATCCGCTGGCTCCTTTAGCGGGGTTGATGGGGGCGAGCATCCCGACAAAGTGGCGCCATGTGATGTTCTGGGGCGGTATCCACGGCGGCGTCTCGTTGGCCTTGGCCCTAAGCTTGGCTCCTGACTTCCCGAACCGCGAGTTGATTCTGGCGATGACCTTTGGCGTCGTGGCCTTCTCGATCGTTGTCCAAGGACTGTCGGTGACTCCCGTGATGCGCTGGCTGGGCGTCAAGTTGGGCGATGAGGACGAATACGACCGAACGCGCGTGCGTCAGATGGCGCTCGCTGCGGCGTCGGCGGAACTGGCTGGAATGCACAAAGCGCACGTCGTGTCCGTGCCGGTCTATGATCGATTGCGCAGCGAGTTAGATCAGGGTCAGCAAGAGATGGAGCGGCGCGTGGAGCAATTGCACGCCGAGGACGAATCCTGGGTGGAAGAAGAGGAACGGTTGGCGCGCGCCCGCCTGCTCGGGGCCGAGAAGACGGCCATTCAGCGGGCTTTGCGAGACGGGCTGATTTCCCATCACACAGCCGAGGAAATGGCGGCTCGCGCTGACGAAGAAATGGAACGGCTGGGCGGCGTCGGGCCGCATTAGAGCCGCGCTACTCTGTGCCGGCGTCAGCCTCTTGGGGAGACTTCTTCAACACCAACGAGGCGACTTGCCCCAACAGAGCGCCAAGGTCGTCGCTTCCGGCGACTTCCGTGTTCGGCGTATAGGCGAAAGGGAAATACTGCGTCAGCTGAAGTGGACTGTAGGTCCAGCTCGCGCTCTTGTCGAACGTCGACGCCGAGAGCGTCAACTCCTTGCCGGCATCGACGACGACGCCCAGCGGTCGGTCATAGTCGGACATCTGTGCGAAGCGGCGGGCCACCAGATCGGGCTTTAGGCCCCGTTCGTCGAGCAGCACGAGGTCGCAAACCTGGGCCAGCGAAACGGGATACATCATCGACGGTCCGCTCGCGGCCCCAATCGGCAGGCTGAACGAGGCGCCGTTGAACTGTTCGCGGATCACGCCGATGAGGTTAGCGATGTTGCGCGGAATGAATTCTAAGTGGTCCCATTCGCCCTCCACGTCCCATCCCGCCGCGACGTCGATGATGACGTTACGGTGATCGCCGGCCACGAGCCACCGGGTCATGTTCCGGGCGCCGGCGACAATCGCCTCGGGACTATCGAGAGCTTCGTCCTGCGCGGGTTGGAAGTAAGTCAGCTTAACGAACATGCCGCGTTCATCGGCCGCCTGGAGCAGTTTGCCGAGCCTCGCGGTCCAGGCGGGCTTGAGCGACCCGTCAGGTTCGAATGCGCTGATCAGTGCGCCTTCCTTATCGCCGAAAAGTGCGCCGCTCTTGCGGACGATTCCGTTGCGCTCGGCCGAGTAGCCAGGATCGGCCCCTTGCAGACTCACCGCGACGGCCAGTACGCCGTACTTCTTATAGAGGTCCAAGGCGGCGATGAGCGCGTCCGTGTTGGCTGCTGGGTCGAACGGTTGTTCCGAGAGCCATTCGTCTTCAAAAAGTCCCTGAGACGCGTCGACCAAGATCAACTTGCCGCGCGCTCGGCGTTGATACTCCGAAGCGCGGTAGGTCTCTTCCCACTGCGTGGAACTCTTGCGGACGAAAAACAGGTCGGACTTATAACGAGGGCCAAGCATCGAGCCGGTGGCGATCTCGGCCGCGTGCAGCTGAGCCGCCAGGGCCAGGCAAACGACGGCAAACGGAACGGCTCTCATACGGTCTCGGAATGAAGGCTTGCCGAGGCCAGCGCCGTCCCGTCGACGACACGCTCCCCGAAGTACAAAGAATATTAGCACGCGCCGCCAGGGCGCCTGAGTCTAAGTCGAGACGGCTTCGCCGGCATAGGGCGCCAGTTCCACTCGGCTGGTGATGCGCAGCTTGGTGAAGACGCTCCGCAGGTGGTTGCGAACCGTATGCTCGCTGATGTGCAGCGAATCCGCGACGTCCTTGTAGCGCAGGCTTTGCAGCACGAGTTCGGCAATCTGGCGTTCGCGCTTGGAGAGACTTCTCCAGCGTTCCTGGGGAGTCGGCAGAATGGAATCGGGACTGGAGAGCTTTTGTTGTATCTCAGGATCGAGCCACTTCAGGCCCCGGCTCACGCTGCGAATTGCCTGCAATAGGCTGGCCGGGTGGGCGCTCTTGACGACAATGCCTCGCGCTCCAGCCCGCAGAGCGCAATCCAGCTCGGCCAGTTCGGAACTTTCGGTGAGCACGATGAAGCGGCTCTTGCCGCGGCCCGAGCCCTGCTGCAAGGTCGTCAGCGCGTCCTCGTCGGCCAGGTCCAAGATGACGATGTCCGCCTCTTCGCTAGGGGCCACGCAGAGGTCGCGTTCGGCTTCAATCAGCAGTTTCAGGCCTTCCCGCAACAGAGCTTGCGAGGCCACCAGACAGACTTTGGTGCAGGCGCTAGTTTTGGATAACGACAAAGAGAGTCTCTGACAGTCTCATCGGCATATTTCCACCGGGGGGTGAACTTCGCTGCGATATCCGTTGAGGCCGCCTCTGAGGCGAATATCGGGCGAGAGTCAGGTCTCTCTTGCGGGGACGCTGGGCGAGAAGCCGGGCTATCGTGTACGGTGAGTCGAGATGTCGAAACTGATCTCGTACTACCAGGCGAACGGGGACCGTTTTGTGGAGGGCCTGAAGGACCTCCTGCGGATCCCCAGCATTAGCGCTTTACCCGCGCACAAGGCGGACGTGCGCCGCGCCGCCGATTTCATCGTCGACGACCTCAAGCGCATGGGGATCGAGACGGTCAAGCTCATCGAGGGCGAAGGCCACCCGATTATTTACGCAGAAAAGATGGACGCTCCCGGCAAGCCGACCGTCGTTCTTTACGGGCACTACGACGTGCAGCCGCCGGACCCGATGGACGAGTGGATCTCGCCGCCCTTTGAGCCGACTCTGCGAGGCGACGATCTGTTCGCCCGCGGCGCGGTTGACGACAAAGGCCAGATGTGGATTCTGCTGAAGGCCGTCGAAGGTCTGCTGGCTGTCGACGGCAAATTGCCAGTCAACGTGAAGTTCCTGATCGAGGGCGAAGAAGAGACTGACGGCGGCATGATCAACACGTATCTGGCCGAGCATGGCGACGAACTCCATGCCGATACTGCGTTGATCTGCGATACGGAGATGTTCACCAAGGGGCTGCCGACGATCACCACCGGTGTGCGCGGCATCATCTACACCGAGATCGAGGTGACCGCGGCGAAGACCGATCTGCACTCAGGGATCTATGGCGGCGTGGCCCCAAACCCCATGCAGGCCATCGCCGAGGTCATCACTGGCCTCAAAGACAAGGATGGTCGCATCCTGATACCGGGCTTCTACGACGACGTCGAGGCCCCCACCGAGGCGGAACTCGATGCTTGGAAGCAGCTGCCGTTCGACGCCGACGAGTATCGCGAAACCGAGATTGGCTGCACCGAGTTGACCGGCGAGCCTGGGTTTGGCCCCATCGAACGGCTTTGGGCGCGCCCTGCGTTGGACGTTCACGGAATCCGCGGCGGGTTTACCGGCGACGGCGCCAAGACGGTCATCCCGGCCAAGGCGCTGGCCAAGGTCAGCATGCGGCTGGTCCCGAATATGGACGCCGATAAGATCGCCCAGGCGTTCTGCGATCACGTGAAGGCGCTGACGCCGAAGGGCACCGTGGTGAGGCCCAAGGTGCTGGCGGCGTCGCCCGCGGCGGTCGTGTCGACGGACAGCGTTTATGTTTCCACTGCGGCCGAGGCGCTGAAAGAGACGTTCGGCAAAGAGACGGTCTACATCCGCTGCGGCGGCTCGATTCCTGTTGTCGGCTTGTTCGCCGACGCCGGAATCCCACCGGTTTTGGTCGGGTTTGGGCTGCCGGACGACAACCTGCACGCCCCGAACGAGAAGTTCCACTTGCCGAACTTCCACCAGGGCGTTGCTGCGATTGGCCGTTACTTGCAGATGTTAGGGGAGTAAGTCGCGTATGGCCCAATTCGATCCACAGCTAGAGAATCTGGTCCGAGAGATGAACGTGGGATCGGCGACGGCGCCTAAGCGGGCCAAGGCTGGCGATCCGCTGATGACTCCCTCCACGGGGCCTGGAGCATTCGAGGGATTGGACGAGGTGCTGAAGTACGCGGTGGACCGCGGAGCGTCGGACATTTTGATGACCGACGGCTCCGGCTTGACGCTGAGGTTGCAGGGCGGGCTCGTGACCAGCGAAAAGCCCGTGTTGAAGGACGGCACGATTCGCGCACTGGTAGCTCCTTTGTTGACTGAGACTTACCGTCAGGATCTAGAAAATAACTTCACGGTGGACTTCGGTTTCGTGCGGCAGGGTATTGGGCGCTTCCGGGCGAATCTGCACTTCCAACGGGGAACGCTGGGCGTGGCCCTGCGGGTGTTGCCGAAAGAGGTTCCCACGGTGGAGTCGCTGGGCTTGCCCAGACAGCTGGGCTCGCTGGCTGACCGCAAGAAGGGGCTGATTTTGGTGACCGGTTCAGCCGGTTCAGGAAAAAGCACCACGCTGGCGGCCTTGATTGGGCTGATCAACGAACGCCACGCGCACCACATCGTGACGATTGAAGATCCGATCGAATACCGGCACGCCAACCAGAAGTCGGTCGTTGAACAGATCGAGGTTGGTCGCGACACCAGGAGCTTCGCCAGCGCGCTGCGCAGCATCTTGCGCCAAAGCCCGGACGTGATTCTGGTTGGCGAGATACGCGATTCCGAGACGATGTCGGCGGCGATCACGGCGGCCGAGACAGGACATCTCGTGCTGGCGACGTTGCACACGAACGATGCGATACGGGCTATCGGCCGCGTGGTCGACGGCTTTCCCTCCGATCAACAGAACCAGATCCGCCAGCAGCTCTCGTTGGGACTGATCGCGGTGGTCGCCCAACAGCTGATCCCCTCAGCGGACGGCAGGCGTCGGCACCTGGCCGTCGAAGTGTTGATGGGCAACAATGCGGTGAGCAACCTAATCCGCCGCGGCGAAGACCACATGCTTCGCTCGCAACTGAGCCTTGGCAAAGCCGAAGGCATGGTCATGATGGAGGAGTCGCTGGCCGGGCTGGTGAAGCAGGGGCTGATTTCCGCGGATGCCGCGGCGGCACACTGTTTAAGACCGGATGAGTTGCGGCGGTATTTGAACGGGTAGCGGTGTTGCGGCCGAAATTGGTGGCTGTTGCTCTCAGCCGGTTGGTTGGCGTGTCTGTCGAAAGTAGATCCGGAGGCGAATCAGTGATCACCAAGGTATCCAAGTCATTGAGTTTTTCACGCGCTGCTCTATTGATCGCGAAAACAGCGATGGCGGTTGCTGTAGCGCCCGCATTCGGCCAAGTACCGGCCACCTTGACGTCACCGGGAGATCAACCGGGTCTCATCGAGCAGCTCGAAGCACGCCCCGATGATCTCTCAGTAATCATGAGGATCATGGCGAATCCACAGGAAAGAGCTGTCCCAGCCCTACAACGGGCGTTCGAATCTGTGGCGACGGAGCCTCAAAAGCAATGGCTGGCCGTAGCTTTGGTTCGTAGCGGCGCCGATTCTGCCGAGCCGCTCGACTACTTAATAGAAGAGGCGCGGAAGACAATTGACTCAGCGGCTCCCTCCCCAATCGCGTTCGACGAATTTGGCGGCCTCGATCGTGAGAACCTCAACCCTGCTTTCCTTGAATGGTGTCTCGAGCGCGGTTTGGACCCGAACCGTGAGGCATCCAACCAGATCTATACGATCCCGAGGGCCTTGCAGTTCTTGGAGTATACGGGGAGCCCAGAGGTAAGACCTGTATTGATAGCTGCGTTGTCGACGGACAATAGCTTTCTCGTCATCCATGCTGCACGGGCACTCCTGGCAATCGCTGGTTCTGGAGCAGTATCGGCTGTCTCGGCGCGCGCCGACGCCTCGCCTCGGGATCAACGTTGCGCACTCGTTGTTCTATTGATGGGAGCAGCACCTGCTGAGGAATCGGGGTCTCTATTTGGTCGCTATCCAGAGTGTGAACTGCCGACGCTGGCCCAGTGAGGGCTTGAGATAAGGACTACAGGTAGATGACCGTGCATTTCCGATACATAGCAGTAGTTGGCCCGTGCGTTGCATTATTGCGGGATTGGCTGCGAGAACACGGTTGTTTTTTTATCCAGTTGGCGCATTGACGCAAGCAACAGAGACGCAGCCATGAGGCCGCGTCTAGATACGACCTGACGGTCGTGGCTCCTTTGCGGTGGTCCATGGGTATTGAGGTTGGGGCGAAGCCTGGATGGCTAGGCGGGCGGCGTGGCGGTGATGCGCGCAGAAGAACCCGTCGCCGATTTGTGCGAAAACGTGACTCTAACGACCGCCGCCGCGGGTTACGAGTGGGTCAACACGCGCCAGATCTGGGCGCCGGGAACTGTGAATTTGGCACTGGGTAAGGTTCACATCGACGCATACATGCAGTAGTCGCCTTGCCTGCCTGCGGCGAGTTGCGCAGCGGCCCTCCAGCGGATCGCCGCGCTGGTGTCGGCGCCTTAGGTCAGGCCCGCCGCTCAGGCGGCTGGGCTCGGGTCGCTGGACTTGTGGTTGCAGGCGGACAGACTCCGATGAGATTGCTGTGCCTGGACTGATCCAGTTGGCGCATTGACGTAAGCAACGGAGACGCAGCCATGAGGCTGCGTCTAGACACGACCTGACGGTCGTGGCTCCTTTGCGGTGGTCCATGGGTATTGAGGTTGGCGAAGCCTGGATGGCTAGGCGGTTGGCGTTAGGGCGCCGGCGTTGACTAGGCACTCGAAGAAGATTTCGGCGTCGTCTGGGTCGACGTCGGCTTGCCCGAGGGCCTCGCGCAGGGTTAGCGAACCGTCGAGATGGGCCAGAGCTTCTGCTGCCCATTCGGGGCAATCGGTGCGGAAGTGAAACGGGTGCTGGCAGTCGAGGACGCGGGTGAAGGAGCGCCAACGGTTTTCGCTGAGGGCGGAGGTTGACTCCAGAGTCGACCAGGGCGAAAGGACGAGGCGCTGTTCGAGCAGATCGGCAATCTCGGCTGGGGACGCAGCAAAGGCGGCGTCGAGTTCGGCGGCGCCGGTGCCTTGGCCCATGACGCGGCGCATGACCTGAGATCCGTCCCCCGATTCTCGAGCCACGACAACGGCGCAACGCACCAGTTGGGTCACTCCTGCCTCGCGGAAGCTACGTACTTGTTGGGCGCCTTGATCGAAGTCGAGTTCGCCGACTTCGACCAGACGCATAACGAACTCAATGGAGGGGAGCGATTCCCACTCGGCGACCAGCAGACGAAAATCGCTGGAGTCCGGCCCGAGCATCTCGAACAGACGTTCTTCGAGCGGAGCATCGGAGTGATCGCAAGCGAGCGTGCTGAGGTACGCGCGCCCGCCAGGGCGCAGGTGTTTCGAAAGACCCTCCAATACGCGCCGCAGGATGTCTTCGCCGTGCGCTCCGCCGTGCCGGTAACTCTCGCCGTCGCCCAGCGTGGGAATGTAAGGCGGATGAGCGATGATGCGGTCGAAGGTCCGCGAGTCGAGCGCTTCGTAGACGTCGCTTTGTATGACCTCGGCGTTCGCGACGTTATTGAGCCGCCGGTTGAACTCAGCAAACAGGACGCAGCGCGTGCTGATATCGCTGGCGCAAACAGTGGCAGCGTAATCCTTGGCGGCGGCCAACGACGCTGCTGCCGCGCCAGCGCCAATGTCGAGTAACGCATCGCAGGGAGTATCGGGAAGGATGGCGTGGAACTGATGGCTTTGCGTGGAGAGCGCGGGGAAGACAAAGTCTTCGCGGGAGGCGCCGGGGAAGTCGGAAGCGATCCACAGGTCTTCGAAGGGATAAAGCAGGCAAGTCGCTTTGATGGAATTTCCGATCGTCTCGATCAAGCCGAGCGCCTGTAATGCGGCCTGAGCCTTGTCGCCAAGCAGAGCGGCGGCGGCGGTCGCCTCAATAGGTTGGGCGCGTGCGAAAAGGTCGATGAGAACGCCGACGGCGTCTTGGCTTTCACGCGGGCCGGCTTGCAGCCGCTCGGCGATGGGTTGTTCGAGAAAACCGACGCTCTTCAGCAGTTTGCGGACTGTAGAGAAATCGTCGTTTGAGGCCAGGTGCAGCGGCACGTCCCATGCTATCAATCGGGCCGTCGGGCCAGAACCCTGCACGGGCAATCAACGTATACTTGTGGTCGCTTTGTAGGAGAAATTGCAGTGCCTTGGTGGATTTGGATTGTCGGCGGCTTAATTCTTGCTGGACTGGAAGCGGTGCTTTCCGGCGGTGAGTTATATCTGTTATTCATCGGCGCGGCCGCTTTGGTAGTCGGCCTCGTGGACCTGGGCGGCGGCCATGCGATGACGACCCAACTGTTCGTGTTCTGCGCGGTCGCGGGAGGCTTGCTAATCTTTTTTCGCAGGAAACTGTCGAACCGGCTTAAGGCCGGCACCGTCGATAGAGAGGTGGACACGTTTATCGGCGAACGCGCTAAGGCTGTTGGAGAGCTAGCGGGCGGCGGCGAAGGCAAGGTGGAGTTTCGCGGATCATCGTGGAACGCCAGAAATTTGGACGAGCGAACGATCATCGCCGGGCAAATGTGCCGGGTCGAAAAGGTCGAGGGACTCACATTGTGGGTTCGGTCCGAGTAGGGAAGGGAGGTTTCGATGGAGTTCGGAGTTTTACTTGTTCTTGGCTTTCTGCTGATCGTCTTGTTGATTCTGATCGCGAAGACAGCGGTGGTCGTTCCGCAGCAAAGCGTATACGTAATCGAACGCTTAGGTAAGTTCGCGGGGACGCTTGAGGCGGGGTTCCATATCCTAACGCCCTTTGTCGACTTGATTCGTTATCGACACTCGCTCAAAGAGACGGCGCTCGATATTCCCGAGCAGATTTGCATCACCCGCGACAACGTACAGGTAGGCGTCGACGGCGTGCTGTACCTCAAGGTGATGGACGCTGAGAGGGCCTCCTACGGTATTTCGAACTACGTCTTCGCGGTGACGCAATTGGCGCAAACGACGCTGCGCAGTGAGATCGGCAAGATCGATTTGGACAAGACCTTCGAGGAGCGGGGCACGATCAACGTGCAAATTGTGGAAGAACTGGATAAGGCTAGCGCCCCTTGGGGCGTGAAGGTGCTGCGTTACGAGATCAAGAACATCACCCCGCCGCGCGACGTACTCGAGGCGATGGAGAAGCAGATGCGCGCCGAGCGCGAGAAGCGCGCCCACGTGTTGGAATCTGAGGGAGCGCGCGACTCCGCAATTAACAACGCGGAAGGCGATAAGCAGAAGATCATCAAAGAATCAGAGGCTCAGAAGCAACGTCAGATCAACGTCGCCGAGGGCGAAGCTGCCGCGGTGTTGACTGTTGCCGAGGCCACGGCCGAAGGCATTCGTAAAGTGGCCTCGACCATTACGCAGCCTGGCGGTTTTGAGGCCGTGCAGTTGCGGCTTGCGGAGCAGTATATCGAGGAGTTCGGCAAGCTGGCTCACACGAACAACGCCATGATCGTGCCCTCGAATGTGAGCGACGTAGCGGGCATGTTAGCGACCGCGATGGAAGTAATTAAGCGCCGGGACGGGTGACCGGGTTCAACGAATGATGCCGAAGACGCAATGGACGCCGCCGTTATTGATGAGCGACGTGCGTGCGTCGACGGGAACGATGTCGTAGGCGCCGTGGAGATCGTCGCGCAGCTTGGCGATGAAATTCTCCTCGACTTGGCCTAGGCCGAGCGTTGGTACGAAAAGGTGGCGGTCGAAGACCAACATGTTGGCGTAGCTGGCGCCGGGCCACAAAGTATGGAAAGTCTTGGTGGCCAGATGCGGCGTGCGGACTACACGAAAGCCCCAGTCTTCCAGCTTTGTCACGACGTCGTCGAGACGGCTCTCGCGCCCCTGCGGCGGCGAGACTTGAGCCTCAACTAGGTCGAGAAGAAGGGGTCGCAATAGTTGGTGGAGTGCGGCCGCGACTTCTTGGGAGATCGAGGCGCGCAGCAGTTCGCGGTCCTGATCGAGCATCTGCACCGTTCCCACGGCGTTGAAACAGATTTCCGGATTCTTGGGGCAATACTTGGTGATGTATTCGTTCAGGCGATGCGTGATCTGGGGGTCGTTTGCGTCGGCGAGGCCCTCGAGTTTTTGGCGCGCGGCGGAGATGGAGTCGACGAGCGCGCGCCCGGCCTTTTTGTCGGAACCATCCCAGGCTGCTGCTGCTGTCGCCACTGCACGGAACTCTAGAGGGGCTCCGGCAGGGAACGAGCCGACGAGCTCGAATGCCGCCGCTCGGGCGACGTCGGGATTGCCGGAAACGAGCTGGGAGACCAAGGCGGTGCGGTCGGCAGGCAAGAAGGCTACGAGATAGTCGGCATGGGGGCCCAG
Source organism: Acidobacteriota bacterium (assembly GCA_027592785.1). Taxonomy (GTDB): domain Bacteria; phylum Acidobacteriota; class Terriglobia; order Bryobacterales; family UBA6623; genus CAMPKL01. Next base: position 24,056 of record JAQCLD010000018.1, on the reverse strand, counting down.
TTGGCTCAGATCGAGAACGTCGTCGGCGCCGAATTCGACGCGCAGGATGTAGCTGTATTCCTTGGCGGTCAGCTCGGGTCCCCAGTAGGCGCGCGCCGTCGTGCCGTGGGCCAGGATGATTCGACTGGGGTCCTGCGGATTGGCGACGAACTGCAGATCGCCTCCCTCCCAAGAAAGCTTGGAGCGGACGACGTGGGGCTCCTCAAGGCGCTGCAGCAAGGTCTCAAACTAGGCCCCATCCTCGGGCCGTCCCTCGTATAGATGACGGGGTATCAGAACGCGCCTTTCACCTTTTACTGTTCCGGATTCGAGATGGTCCTGGGTCCAAGGGTGCACTTGTTCGAGGCCGGTGTCGAAGAAGTCGAGATGGTGAGGCATGGCTCCGAAGTGATAGGCCGCCGTCGGCTGCCAAAGCTTCTCGGGATAGCCGCCGGAGACGCTCAGCCGGACATCGACGGGGCGTGGAAGTTTTGCCAAGACGGTCTTGGCAATGCTGAGACTGCCGCCGCCAAACTCGGCGTCGGCGAAAAAGTTGAGTGGATCGACAGCGATGTAGAGCCGCTTAATCGGCAGGTCTTCGACCGAAGCGCGGAAATCTCGTAGTGTTGGTTCGTAGTAGATGTGGCAGGCGGCGAACTTGCCGTCGGGATGGACCAGATCCGGCTCGAAAGGCAAGCCTCGCTCGAGAAAGTAGAGTTCGAGGTATCTGGCCCGGTCCGAACAGGCGAAGGAGAAGGCTCCTGGAGCGGTGGCGTCGGAGTAGCCCTTTTTCAGCACGAAAGGGATCAGGGTGACCGAGCCGCGTTCAGCCTGGACGCCTTGCGCGAAGGCCGACTGGGGAAGTACGGCCAAGGCCGCCGCCAATAAGGCGGCCGGCAACCAATTTGAGCGGATAGGGGACAAAGACTGGGGCTCGAGACGGCAGGGCTCGCTCAGTCCCCGTACTAACTGAGTCGCTTGGGCGCGGTTGACCGTTACCGTTACGAGTGAAACATGATGCAGCCAACTTCAAGCTGACTCAGCTAATCAGTGAGCGGAAGAGACGATGAGACTAGAGCAGATTGCCTTCCGCATCCATGTGCCGGATGGGGCCCCATCCGAGTTCGGATAGCGGTCCTTCGGTCGTGGCGGCATCGCCGACGACGATCCAGATCACGCGGTCGGGATCGAGGATGCGCTTGGCTGCAGCTTCGGCCTCGGCGATGGTGACGGCGTTGATTCGATCGGAATAGGTGTTGAAGTGGTCCTCCGGGAGGCCGTAGATCAAGATGTCTTGCATGGCGCCGATGACGGCTAGCTTGGTTTCGAAGCTTCCCGGCAGGCTGAGCGTCGCGTTGTTCTTGGCTTGGTTCAGTTCGTCGTCGGTGAAGTGTTTAAGTCCGAGGGCGCCACGGAGCTCCAAGTCCAATTCCTGGAGGGTCTCCTTGGTTTTATCCGCCTGGACAGGCGCATAGAGCAGGAAGGGACGGGGTCCCTTGGCGTCGAGGAACATGGTGCGAGCGCCGTAGGACCAGTGTTTTTCCTCGCGGATGTTCTGATTGATGCGCGACGCGAAATCGCCGCCCAGGATGGCGTTCATCATCTCGATCGCCGGCTCGTGCGGGTTATTGGTGGGGAGAGCGGGCAGGCCGCCGATGACGACGCTCTGGTGCGCGCCGGGCTTGTCGACCAGGTAGATAGCGCGCTGGTCGGGGAGCGGGACCTCGGCCGTGTTCTTTAGTGGCGGCGGGGCGGAGTCTCGCCACTGTCCAAGATGCTGTTCTAGAAGGGGCAACAGCTCGGCCAGGGTCACATCGCCGACCACCGCGAGCGAGGATCGGCTCGGCTGCAGCCAGGTTCGGTGGAAGGTCACCAAGTCTTCGCGGGTCATGGCGGTGACGGTGTCTGGATAGCCGCTGCCGGTCAGCGGCGTACCGTAGGCGTGCGCCGAACCGAAGAGCAGCTGTGGGAGCAGCCGGAAAGCGGTGCTGGAGGGAGCGCTCTTCTCCTGCTCGATGCGCGCTAGGCGTTGCCGCTTCAGGCGCTGGAAATCGCCTTCTGGGAAGGACGGATTGCAGATCACGTCGGCGAACAGTTCGAGTGAGGGACCGAACTGCTCGGTTAGCGCGGAGAGCCCCACGTAGCAGGTATCGAGTCCGGATCGACCGCCCAGGCCGGCGCCGAGGCGGTCGAGTTGGTCTTCGATTTCGAGCGAAGTCCGGCTGGCGGTGCCCTCATCGAGCATAGCCATGGTCATGGTGGCTACGCCCGAGCGGGTGAACTGGTCCGCTGCGAACCCTGCGTCGACGATCAGCGACAACTCGACGGTCGGGATCTCATGGCGCTGAGCAAGGGTGACTTGCAGTCCATTGGAGAGAGTCGCCTTTTCGAAGTGCGGAAGTGACAACTTCGTCTTGCCGGTGCTGATCGGCGCCTTGGAGCGGTCGACTTTGCTGGAGCTGGAACTGCGCTCCGGGGCCGGCTGAACTCCGAGGACGTAGGAGCCGTCGGTTAGCCATTCGCGAGCGGTTTCGATCAAATCCTCGGCAGTGAGTTCTTCAGTCCAGCGATTCATCTGCAGATAGTGCTCAGGGTTGTCGGCAAAGACTTGGCCCTTGGCGAGGATGTCGGCCTTGCCGCCAAAACCGCCGATTCGTTCGACGCCTCGGATCAGCTCGGCGCGATGCTGAATGCGGATGCGTTCTAGTTCGTCCGCGGTCGGGCCTTCGCGCAGAAATCGGGCGAGTTCGATGTCGATGGCCGCCTCGACCGCAGCCACATCGCCGCCGGGCTGCACGGAAGCCACCATCGAAAGTTGGCCGCCGATTTCGCGGGCGCCGATGGACGCACTGGCGCTGGTGGCGATTTGCTCTTCGTAGACAAGACGCTTATATAGTCGCGAGTTCTTTCCGTCAGCCAGCACGTCTGTGATGAGATCGAAGGCGACGGCTTCGCGAGTGCCCCAGCCGGGGACATTCCAGACCTTATATACGCGGGCTTGGGGGACGCGATCTTCGACCGTCTCGCGGTCTTCGCCGAATCGACGGGCGACGTTGGAACGTAGTCGAGGGACGATCGGCCCCGGATCGATATCGCCGAAGGCCTGTTGGACTTTGTCCAAGGCCGTTGCGGCGTCTATATCGCCGGAAACGACGAGAGTGGCATTGGCGGCGCCATAGAATCGCTCGAACCAGTGGCGAACATCGTCGAGCGAGGCTGCGTCGATGTCTTCCATCTCGCCGATGACCGTCCAAGAGTAGGGGTGGCCGTAGGGATAGGTCCGTTGGGTCAGCAGGTCGTGGGCGACGGCGTAAGGCTGATTTTGCCCCTGCTTCTTTTCGTTCTTGACGACGCCGCGCTGCTCGTCCAACTTGGCCTGATCGATAGCCCCGAGCAGGTGGCCCATGCGGTCGGATTCCATCCAGAGTGCGAAATCGAGAGTGGGAGTCGGGACGTTCTGAAAGTAGTTGGTGCGGTCGTTGTTGGTTGTCCCGTTGAGGCTGGTCGCGCCGACCGCCTCCATGGCTTTGATGTAGTCGCCGGGATGGCTCTCGGAGCCGTTGAACATGAGGTGCTCAAACAGGTGGGCGAAGCCAGTCTTGCCGGGGCGTTCGTTCTTTGAGCCGACGTGATACCAGACATTGACCGAGACGATTGGCGCCTTGCGGTCCTCGTGGGTAATGAGGGTCAGGCCGTTTTGGAGGACGAAGCGCTGGAAGGGGATGTCGATTTTCGAATTCAATGGGCTGTCCTAGCGATCGGCCAGGGTAGGGAGTTCCTTGGCGTGGGAGGCAGGGCGGAGGCTCTAATACCAGTTGACGCTGTCGGGCGGAGTGTTTGAGCAGGCTATGGTCTCAGACATGCCGCCGGTGATCGGAGCGCAGGCGGTGTCGGTGGCGGTTCGCTGCGCCTCTTCAGGGGAAGTCCCGGAAGCCTTGGCGCAGTTCGTTCGACCGTTGAAGGTGATGCAGACCTCGCAGCTGTATCCCTGAAGATCGAGCGTCGAATAGACCAGGGTTCCGAGGACGGCGAGCAGAAACAGAATTGAGACGAGAGTAGTTTTTGACACAGTTGGCAGACATCATTATATCGGCTGCCGACGCTTTGCAGAGGCGCAACGCTAGGCTGTGCTACGCTGAGCGCACTCGTTGATACACGCGCTAGGAGGGGGCTTGAACAGCAAACGAAGCGTCTTAGTTGTATTCGCTTTGTTGGCGCTTGTCGCCACCAGCGTCCCCTTGATTGGCCAGCGATTCCGAAGCCGCTTTATGGAGCCCGGAATGGGCTTTGCGGATCCGGACGTGAGGGCGGAGTTCTTCTTTACACGGCTGGCCTATTCGGGTTATGGCGGCGGCAGAAGAGGCCGTTCTTCTTGGACGACGGATTGGCCCCAAGCGGACTACCACTTCATGCAGGGCGTCAGACGCCTCACTGGAATCGACGCAGCCGAGGGTGGCCGGTTCGTGCAGCCCGTCGACGACGAGATTTACGAGTACCCCTGGATCTACGCGGTAGAAGTCGGCAACTGGGTCCTCAGCGACGAGGAAGCGGCCAACATGCGGGAGTACCTGCTGCGCGGCGGGTTCCTGATGGTCGACGATTTTCACGGCGGCTACGAGTGGTCGGACTTCATGGAGTCGATGCAGAAAGTCTTTCCAGATCGTCCGGTCGTGGACATTCCTGAATCGGATGCGCTGATGACGATTGTTTTCGACATCGACCAAAAAATTCAGATCCCCAACGTGGGCTATGCCCAGCGCGGCGTCACCTGGGAGCGCGAGGATGGTTTCCCGGCGCACTGGCGAGGCATTTACGACGATGAAGAACGACTGATCGTGGCGATCAACCACAATATGGACCTCGGCGATGCCTGGGAGCACGCCGACTACCCGCTCTACCCGGAACGCTTTACCAGTCTGGCCTATCGCTTCGGCGTAAACTACGTCGTATATGCAATGACGCATTAATCGGATGTCGCTGAGTGTTTGAGTTCCTCTTCAAGTACCCTCTGAGCGTCTATCGAAAGGGCGAGTTCCTTTTCGCTAGCGGTCTGTCCGTGTGGCTGCTGTTCATCGCTGCCGCCGCCGCCGCGGGCGGGATCTGGTGGTATCTGCAGAGGAGCCACGCGCGACTGAGCCAGGCGAAACAGTGGATTCTGTGGGGCCTGCAGTCGGCTATGGCGGCTCTAGCGCTTCTCATGCTGTGGCAGCCCGGGCTGGCGGTGCGCTCGCTCAAGTCGGAGCAGAATGTCGTCTCGGTTTTGCTGGATCTGTCTCGGTCGATGGCCCTAGCCGAAGGCGATCAGTCGCGCCTGCAGCAGGCCGTGGCGGCGCTCGACGATGGTGTGATCGAAGGCCTTCGCGAAAGGTTTAGCGTGCGCTTCTATGGGTTCTCGGGCGATGTGTCTCGTTTAGAGTCGCTTGAGGTTCTACCGGATCCGGGCAACGCGACCCATATCGGGGAGGCTGTTGCCGGCGTCCTCAGAGAATCCGCGGCGGCGCCGCTTGGGGCGGTGGTCGTGATCAGCGATGGTTCCGACAACTCGGGCAGCTTTAGCCGCGAGGTTATGGCCGCGATTCGCAATTCACGAGTGCCGATCCACACGGTGGGCGTTGGCCGCACAGTTATACCCGGCGATATCGAACTGAGCAATATCGATTTGGCCGCGCGGGCCTTGCCCAAGTCGCGAGTTACGGCGCGAGCGACCATCGAACACGGCGGCGACGGCGGGGAAACCCGGCTGACGGTGCGCGACGGCACGACGATTCTTGCTTCGAAGGACATCTCGCTGCGGCGGGGCGAGCAGGTCCAGGCGGAGTGGATCGATTTTCCGGCGGGCGAGCCGGGCATCCGCGACCTGCGCTTCTCGTTGGACCCGCTGCCGAACGAAGAGATCACCGGCAACAACTACCTTCGGCGAGTGTTGGATGTACCTCGGGGCCGGAAGAAAGTCCTGTACGTCGAGGGCGAGCCGCGCTGGGAGTACAAGTTCATTCGGCGGGCCATGACCAAGGATGAGTCCGTCAACCTCGTCTCGCTGCTGCGGACTTCGACGAACAAGTACTACCGCCAAGGGGTTGAGACAGCGGACCAACTGGAAGAAGGGTTCCCTGAGACCGCAGAAGAGCTGTTCACCTACGACGGGCTGATCATTGGCAGCTTTGAGGCGGCTTTCTTTACACCGGAGCAGCAGCGCATGATTCGCGACTTTGTCGGCAAGCGCGGGGGGACGCTGTTGATGCTGGGCGGCCGCGCCGGTTTGGCGGATGGCGGCTGGGGAGCATCACAGGTTGAAGAAACCCTTCCGGTCCAGTTGGCCGTCAGCGGCAGCAAGACCTTCTCCCGTGAAAAGGCAAAAGTCAGCCTGACCGTCGAAGGACGCGATTCGCTGATTACCCGGCTGGCTGCCGACCCGGCCGAGAACACTAAGCTTTGGGACGAACTGCCGGAGCTGGCGGACTACCAGACTTTCGGGGAATTGAAGCCTGCCGCGGTGACCTTGCTGAACGTGAGTCGCGGCGGCGAGCAATCTCCGCTGCTGGTGAGGCAGAACTACGGACGCGGTAAGACGATGATTCTAGCGACGGGCGGCACCTGGCGCTGGAAGATGAGTTTGCCTCACGAGGACGAGCGCCATCATACGTTCTGGCGGCAATTATTGCGGGCCATGTCGGCGGATTCTCCGGGCGCAGTCACGATATCGAGCGACCGTTCGCTGTATGCGGACGATCCGCGGATGCAGTTGCGAGCCGAGGTTCGGACGAAAGAGTATGATCCGGCGAACAATGCAATCGTGACGGCGACGGTCACGGCGGATGACGGAACCGCTTCCGCGGTGGAAATGCATCCGTCGACCGAGGAGCAAGGTATCTACCTGGCCGAAGTAACGGCGACGAAGGCGGGCGCGTATCGTATAGAGGCGCAGGCGTTCCTAGGAGAAGACTCCTTGGGCGCGGCGGCCTTGCATGTGAGGCGTGAGGACGGCGTGGCGGAAGATTTCCACCCTGTCCAGAATCGTGATTTGCTGACGAGGCTCGCCGAACAGACCGGCGGCCAATACTGGACGGTGGACGATTTGAGCGGCCTGCCTGAGCAGATTCGGTTTTCCGATGCGGGCATCACGGCGCGAGAGATCTTGGATCTTTGGGACATGCCGTTCTTGTTCTTGATGCTGCTCGCTCTTAAGGGTTGCGAATGGATGCTGAGAAGACAATGGGGCGTTATCTAAAGCGAATCGGGATTTTTGTGCTGGCGCTATCGGCGATGCCGGCAGCAGCGGCGACTCATTTTGTAGTCGTCGGCGGCCTCGGCGGCGAGCGCGACTACGCGGAGAGGTTTGCCCAGGAGGCCGAGGATCTGGCCGAAACGGCTACTGGCACGGTGGGCGCTGAACAGGTCGCGCTGCTGAAAGGAGCGGGCGCGACCAGGCAGGCGTTGGAGCAGACCTTGACCGACTTAGTCGCTGCGGCGAAGGCCGAGGACGCGGTCGTCGTCTACTTGATCGGTCACGGCTCGTTTGACGGAAAAGATTACAAATTCAACATCCCTGGGCCGGATATTACGGCGGCGCGCTTGGCGCAGTTGCTGGACAACATCCCGGCCGAACGCCAGCTCGTCGTCAATATGACGAGTTGCAGCGGGGCGATGTTGGAAACGTCCATGCAAAAGGACGGCCGCATTATTATTACGGCGACGAAGAACGGCCGTGAGCGAAACGCAACGGTCTTCAGCCGTTACTGGACGACCGCTTTCGAGGACGCGGAAGCCGACGTAGACAAGGACGAGAGCATAACGGTCCAGGAAGCGTACGACTACGCGGTGGGTAAGGTGGACACTTTCTACAAGTCCGCGCAACGGCTGGCGACCGAGCACGCTCGCATGGAAGGCCCGGGGCCGGAGACCTTTCTGCTGGCCCGTTTGGGCAAGAACGCCGCGCTGGCGCTCGATCCGGAACTCGCTCCGCTGTTCAAACGCCGTGAAGAATTACGCATGAGCATCGATGCTCTGAAGCTTCGCCGGGACGCGATGGACGAGGACTCCTACTTCGACGAGTTGCAAACGATCTTGCTGCAATTGGCCACCGTCGACATCCAGATCGAGAATGCTCAGGGTAACCCCGACGAGGGAACGACGCCGCAGCAGTAGAACGATGAAACTCTACGCCGCAGTTCTAATCGCTTTGTCAGCCGTCGCACCGGCCGCGGCGGGTGTCTACGGAGACGATCGCGGCGCGAGGCCCGCGGCGCTGGAATCGTGCGACGCACTGTACGACAAGGGCGATCGAGTGCAGGCTCGGGCCTGTTACAGCGGGCTGCTGGAAAGTTCGGATCTTGCACTGCGAGCCGAGGCTTGGTGGGGACTGGACAACTTCAAGCAGGCCAACGATGTTTTTCGTGAGGCGCTGAAAGTACATCCGGACAACGCCGACCTGCGGGTACGTTGGGGCTACTTGTTCGAGCAAACTTATAACCCGGAAGAAGCGGTTCAGCTATTCAAAGAAGCGCTTGGAATCGACGAAGACAATGTGCCGGCCCAGTTGGGCGTGGCGATGGTTATGGCCAAGCGCTTCGATCCCAAGTCGAAAGCTTCAGTGGAAGAGGTCATCGCCAAACGGGAAGACTTGATTCTGGGACATCTGCTGATTGCCAGGCTCGCTCTCGAAGACCACGAGCTGGAGGTGGCGGAAGAACATTTGCAGTCTGCATTGCAGAAGGTGGAGGCCGATGGCCGCTCGCCGCTGGAAACCTATTCGCTGCTCACGGCACTAGATCTGTTGCGCGAGATTCCTGTTTCGCAAAGTGAGTGGACAGCTAGGGCTCTGGCCTACAACCCGGTCTACGGCCAGATCTATTCCGATGTGGCGCACTTCTACGTGATCACCCGACGCTATCGTGAAGCGATCGAGATGTACGAGCAAGCGGTTGAGGTCGATCCGCAACTGTATTCGGCTCACGCCGACTTGGGTGTGAACCTGCTGCGCGAAAACCGCGACAAGGAAGCGTACGCCCACCTAGAAATCGCCTTCAAGGGAGATCCGTTCTCCGCAAAAACCGTCAACACGCTGCGGCTCGTCGATAGCTTCGACAATTTCAAGCTGTACTCGAACAAGGACGACCTGTTGTCGCGGGGCGAGGAAGCGGTGCGGGCGGCGATCGATACTCCCCACGTGATCCTGCGGCTGCACGAGAAAGAGGCCGAACTGCTGCGGCCCTACGCGATGGCCTTGTCCGAGAAGGCCGCTGTGAGCTTTTCGAAGAAGTACAACTTCAAGCCGACCCGGCCAATCTACGTGGAACTTTACCCGGATCACGACGATTTCGCGGTGCGTACGATGGGTATGCCCGGAGTCGGTCTGCTGGGCGTGACGTTTGGTTATCTGGTGGCGATGGATAGTCCTTCGAGCCGAGGTCCAGGGGAGTTCCACTGGGGGACGACTCTTTGGCATGAAATGGCCCACGTCTTCACCCTGGAGGCGACAAATCATCTGGTCCCGCGCTGGTACTCGGAAGGGATCTCGATGTATGAGGAGTGGGAAGCGCGCCCGAATTGGGGCGAGCGGATCATGCCGGATTTCATCGACGCTTTCACCGAAGACAAGTTGCTGCCGGTCGCTACCCTCGATCGCGGCTTCATGCGGCCCACCTACGAGAATCAGGTGGTCGTGTCGTACTTCCAGGCTGGTCTGATTTGTCAGATGATCGACCGTCAATGGGGCGCGGATAAGTTGCTGCGCTTGTTGGAAGCGTTTGCCAAAGATACGCCGACGGCCGAGGCCATCCAACAGGTGTTGGAGATTGCGCCCGAAGAATTTGACAAGCGATTGCTGGTCTACATAAAGGAATTGCTGGGACCGCTGGCTGAAAAACAAGGGCTACAGCACTGGCGGGCCGAAATGAAGCAAGCCGTCGCGGCAGCTCGTGAAGAGAAGTGGGATGACGTTGTGGCCCCGGCAACGCGGGCGAAAGAGCTCTACCCGGACTTCACCCAGTCAGGCAACCCTTACGTGATGTTGGCGGAAGTCCACGAAAAGAAGGGCGAGAGGAATGCCGCTATCGGCGAGTTGCTCGGCTACTTCCAGCGCGGTGGACGTGAACCGGACGAGTTGAAGAAATTGGCGGGCTGGTTGGATGAAGCCGGCCGCCGCGAAGAGGCGACAGCCGTGCTGGACGAGCTGCTATACGTCTGGCCCGCGGATGAAGAACTCCACGCCGATTTGGGCGATTGGATGCTCGCGGACAACCTTAATCAAGAGGCTTTGCGCGAGTTTAACGTCCTGCTGAGCATGAATCCGCACGACAAAGCGGCGACTTACTTCCGCTTAGCGGAAACCTATCATAAGATGAATGATTCTCAGAGAGCCCGGCGCAATCTTCTGATGTCGCTGGAGATCGCTCCGACCTACAAACCGGCGCAGCGATTGCTGCTGGAAATCGCGCGTTGAGAGGCAGTTGCAATTTATGACCGTTCCAACGGCATCCACCATGGATAGCACCGAAACCCGAGAAGTCATCGGGCGGTTCCAAACGAAGATTGAGCGCATACAGGGCGAGATCCGCAAGATCATCGTCGGCCAGGACGAGGTTGTCGACCATCTCTTGCTGACGCTTCTCGTCGGCGGACACTGTTTGATCACTGGCATGCCGGGTACTGCAAAGACTTTGCTGGTTCGGACGCTGTCGGATGCACTGGGGCTGACCTTTAAGCGCATCCAGTTTACGCCCGATTTGATGCCGACCGACGTAACGGGAACCGACATTATCGACGAGGATCCCTCCGGGCATCGCCAATGGACTTTCGTGCAGGGGCCGTTGTTTACGAACGTATTGTTGGCTGATGAAGTTAACCGTACGCCGCCCAAGACGCAGGCCGCGTTGCTTGAGGCCATGCAGGAGAAGAGCGTCACGGTGAGAGGCAACACCTACAATCTCTCGCCACCGTTCTTTGTGTTGGCGACGCAGAACCCGATCGAGTTAGAGGGCACGTACCCGTTGCCTGAAGCGCAGTTGGACCGCTTCTTGTTCAACGTGATTCTTGACTACCTCTCGACGGATCATGAAATCGACGTCGTGAACCGGTTTACCGGCGGCAGCAATCCGGCGCCCGTAGAAGCCTGCACGACGGCTGAAGAAATTATCGAGTTCCAATGGCTGACGCGACAGGTGCCGGTGTCCGATGCCGTTTGCCGCTACGCTGTGGAGCTGGTTCGCTCGTCACGGCCGGCCGATCCGCTGGCCCCCGATGTGGTGAAGAAGTACGTCACTTATGGCGCCTCGGTTCGCGCCACGATGTTCTTAACCATGGCTGCCAAGGCGCGAGCGCTGATGGCGGGCCGCTATCACGTGACCCACGAGGACATTCGCGCGCTGGTGCTGCCGATCATGCGTCACCGTGTTCTGGTCAACTTCCACGCGGAGTCCGATCGCGTCACGGTGGACGACGTTCTGACGCAGGCCATCGCCGCACGTCCAGCGCCGACAGAGTGAGAACCCTCTGATGGCGGCCACCGATCTACTCGACCCGAACGTTCTCATTAAGCTGAGGAACATTGAGCTCGTGGCGAGGGCGGTGGTCGACGGCATGCTGACCGGTATGCACCGTTCGCCGTTCTTCGGCTTCAGTTTGGAGTTCGCTGAATATCGGCCATATGTGCCGGGCGACGATCCGCGATTTATCGACTGGAACGTCTTCTCGCGCTCGGATCGCACCTACATCAAGCGCTTCTTGGGTGAAACGAACACGCACTTGGCGATCCTGCTCGATACGAGCGCGTCCATGGGTTTCCAGTCCAAGGGGATTTCGAAACTGCTATACGCCAAGTGGGTGGCCGCATCGCTGGCTTACCTTTCGACGCGGCAACATGACGCGGTTGGCCTGGTCATCTTCGACGAAGAAGTACGCGACGCGCGGCCGCCCGCCTACCGGCCGGGTCACCTGCAGACCATCCTGCATATGATCGACCGCGCCGAGGCGTCGACCGGGACCGACCTGGCTTTGCCGTTCGACCATTTTCAACAGTACGTCACGAAACGCGGGCTGGTGGTGGTCATCTCGGATTTCTATTACGACCCCGAGAAGGTGATGGAAGCCGTCAGGCCGTTGGCCTACCAGGGCCAGGACGTTGCCTTTTTCCATGTTCTCGATCCTGCGGAGATTGAGCCCGATATCGGGGCGTCGACCGTGCTGGAAGATATGGAGACGGGAGAGTTGATGGAGGTCTCGTCTTCTTTCGCACGCGGTGAGTATCCGGCCAGGATTAAGGCCCACATGGACAAGCTGAAGTCGGAAGTGCAGGGCGCAGGCGCGGACTACGTTTTGCTGAATACGGCCGAGCCGCTCGACGAAGCATTGAGAGAGTATTTGACTTTCCGCCAACGGAGAAGATGAGCCGCGATGAGTTTGTTGTCTCCATGGTTTTTGTTGGGCGCGCTAGCGGTAGGCTTGCCGCTGTGGTTGCACTTGTTGCAGCGCGACAACCCAGTGCGCTTGCCGTTTGCGTCGCTGATGTTTTTCGAGAAGATGAAGGAGAGTCGGCTGCTGGAGCGGCGGCTGCGCTATCTGCTTTTGTTGGCGCTGCGCTTGGCGCTGATCGTGCTGGCGGCGCTGGCCTTTGCCAAACCGGTTTGGGAGCGCTCGGCGTCGACGGCATTCGGAGAAATTCCAGCGCTCCATCTGATCGTGCTGGATACGTCGCTCTCGATGTCCGCGGCTGGCCGCTGGGACCGAGCCGTGGCCGCCGCCGAGGCGATCGTTGCCGACCTGAGTCCAAATGATCGCGCCCAGGTTCTAGCCGTGGGACCGGGTATTTCGGTGATTACCGAGCGCTCCAACGACAAGGTGGAGTTAAGGTCCGCAATCGCTGGCTTGGCTCCTGGCGTTGGCCGCAACAGCTACAGCTATGTCGTTGAGGCGACGCGTAGTCTGGCGCCCGAGGGCGATCTTCCAGTGGAGGTGCATCTGATCTCCGACTTACAGAACTCGGCCATGCCGGGACGTTTCTCGGAGGTGGCGCTGCCGACATTCGCGAAGCTGGATGTGACGAATGTCGCGGAGCCGAATGATCAGAACTGGGCGATTGAGAGCGTGCGTGGCGACGTGCGCGCGTTCGGTGCGGAGAATCCAAAATTGGAGGTGACGGTCGCCGGCTACTCGCTCGAGGCGGCCCGCAAGACCGTTACTTTCAAGATCGACGGCAACGTCATCGGTTCAGAAAGCCAGGAGGTGCCGGCGATGGGCCGGGCAGCCTTCACTTTCGCCGGATTCGAGCCTCCAGTTGGGTTCAGTAGGGCCTCGTTTGAGATCACCCCCGGCGATGACCTGGCGGGCGACGATGTTCGACTGGTGGCGATTGACAATTCGGAACCGGAACCGATTCTATTCGTGACGTCGGACCGCCGGCAACGCGACGCACTGTATTTTGGCGCCGCAGTGGGCGCCTCGCGTTCCGCGAGATTTAAATTGGAAGTCACTTCCGCGGGCGAAGCCGAGCGGCGCAAACCGGACTATTTCGCGCTGATCGTCCTTTCTGATATCGCGAATCTATCCACGGGCTTCGAGAATAAACTGCGCGAATGGACCGAACTAGGCGGGGCGGTCTTGGTCGCCATCGGGCCGGCCGTTTCCACGCGTGGGTCTGTGCCTGTGTCGGGCCGGCGCGTTTCGGTCGCGCCGTTGCAGGACCGCGCCGGAGCGGAGTTCCAGATTGCCGGGCAGCTGGATCTAAGTCATGCAGCCCTGGGGCGGGTAGAACGTTTTCGTGGCGTGAAATTCTTTCGCCAGGCGCGGGTCGAAGCGACAGAAGTCGACGACGTGCTGGTCAGTTTGGCGGACGGATCCCCTCTGTTGATCGAAAATCCTCTCGGTGCGGGAAAGGTGATGGTGTTTGCGTCGTCGTTCGACAACGTTTGGAACGATCTCCCGGTCCAGCCCGTGTTTGTGCCCTTCGTCGTGGAACTTGCCCGTTACCTTTCCGGCGCTGCCGAGGATACTCATCAAGCGACGGTCGATACATCGCTGGCGCTGGCCCAGCGACGAGAGGGCGGTGCGGCGATCCAAATAGTGGATCCGGCTGGAGACCGCGCTCTATCGCTGTCCCAATCGGTTGAGCAGACCGACGTAGCGCTCGATCAGCTGGGCTTTTATGAGATGCAGAGCGCGCGCGGAGTTGAGCTGATTGCCGTCAATCCAGACCCCAGGGAGTCCAACTTCCGGCCCTTGGAGTCGGATACTTTGACGCTTTGGCAGGCGACCGGAAGAGGTGGGACCGAGCCGACTCAGACGGCCGGCGTCGGTGCGGAATCGCCCATTAAGCCTCCTCCCCTCAAAATTTGGAGGTTTCTCCTACTGCTGCTTGTCGTGGTGGTACTGGTAGAATCCGTCATAGGCAACCAACACTTGAATGTAAGACGAGAGGTGTAGCAATCGTGACCAGCCCAGGCGGCCTGCAGGCATACCTTGCTCAATTCGGGCGACGCTTCAAACTTGGTTTGGCGTCGCGGGGGTTGGGGTTCGTTGCTTTGGTCGCGTTGTTGCTGACGATTGTTCTCGTCTTCGTCGCCAATCGGTTCGCGTTTTCGGACGCGAGCGTCCTCTCCTCACGCACGTTACTCTTCGCCGGCGTGGCGACCGCAATCGCTGCTCTTGTCGTGTTGCCGTTCCGCCGCTTCCGTCGAAAAGGCGTAGCCAGGGAAGTTGAGGAGAACGTACCCGCGTTTGGCGGACGAGTGGAAACCTACTTAGACCAGACCCGCAAGGCGGAGCAATCGGGACAGAAGAATCCGTTCCTCGATCTGCTTGCCGAGGATGCGATGCAGGTTGCCGAGATGGCTCCGGTGGAGAACGTCCTGACTACAGGACGCATTGCATCTTTTGCGGTTTTGGCAGTCATCTGTGTCGGCACGCTTTTCTGGCTGGCAACCTCCGGACCCGGCTATTGGGGCTACGGCGCGTCGCGTCTTTGGGGCGGATGGACTTCCTCTCCCGACAAGCCTATCTATGACGTCGTCGTGGAGCCCGGGGATGCCACGGTCCGCTCGGGCGCGACCTTTGAGGTCAAGGCCCAACTGGTCGGATTCGATTCCAACGACGTGCGCATCTACGCCCAGTATGAAAGCGGCGTCGAGTGGGAAGCGGCTCCGATGTCTCCGCAAGCGGTGGAGAGCGGGTTCGAGTTCATGTTCACCGGCGTCAGTGAGCCGTTCCGGTACTACGTGGAATCCGGCGGCGTTCGAACAAACACTTACGAAGTCAACGTCGTTATTCTGCCGAACATTCAAACGATCAAGCTCACCTATAAGTACCCCAGCTGGACTGGCCTGGAGCCCTACGTCGAAGACCCGGGAGGGGACATCCGCGCCGTAATCGGAACAGTCGTCACGGTTGAGGCGACGACGGACAAGCCGCTAGCCGGCGGCGTCCTCACGGTTGACGACAAAGACGTCCCGTTGCGCGCCGACGGACTGATCTTGCGCGGCGATATCAGCGTGGCGGATGACGGCGAGTACCACTTCGCCACGATCTACGATGGCGAGCATGTTCGTCTTACCGATGACTTCTTCATTACGACGGTTGAGAACCAGAAACCGGAAGTGAAGATCAAAGAACCGGGCCGCGACTGGAAGGCGACGAGCATCGAAGAGGTTCCGGCGCAGTTCGAAGTTACCGACGACTTTGGCGTGCGCTCGTTCGAGCTTTCGTACAGCGTCAACGGCGGAGAGTTCACGACGGTCAAGTTACCTGCTTCCGGGCGGAAGTCGGTTTCCGCACCGTACACGTTCTACCTGGAAGACTTGCGCGTTTCGCCGAGCCCGTTTGACAGCGAGCCGGCAGTTCCTGAAGCGGCGGAAGCCGACGGCAGGCGCAGCTTACGCCCAGGCGATTTGATCTCCTACTACGTCGCAGCCAAAGACAACCAGAGCACCGCTCAAACCGACATTTACTTCATCGAAGTGCAGCCTTTCGACAGGCAGTTTTCGCAGTCGCAGCAAGGCGGCGGCGGAGGCAGCGGGCAGCAAGAGCAACGCGACGAGATTTCGAAGCGCCAGAAAGAGATCATTTCAGCGACTTGGAATCTGATTCGAGAGAAGGAATCCGCGGACAGCCGGTCGCGCGAAGAGATTCGCGAGTCCACCGTCATGCTCTCGGAGTTGCAGCGCACGTTGCGTGAACAAGCGCTGACGATGGCCGAGAGAACGCGGGCCCGTCAACTCGACAGCACGAATGGCCAGTTCCGGGAGTTCGTTGAGAATCTTGAAAAGGCCGCGGCGGCGATGGAACCAGCGGCGGACAAACTCGGAGATCTGGATCTGCAGGCGGCTGTGCAGCCCGAACAGCAGGCTTTGCAGTTCTTGCTGCGTGCTGAGTCGATCTTCACCGGCATTCAGGTCTCGATGCAGCAGGGCAGCGGTGGAGGTGGAGGCGGCGGCGCTGGCCGTGATCTGGCCGAGATGTTTGAACTCGAGATGGATCTCGAGAAAAACCAATATGAAACCGGCGGCGGCGCATCGCAGCAGCAGCTAGAGCGCGAGGTAGACGATGCGTTCAAGAAGCTTGAGGAGTTGGCCAAGCGCCAGCAAGAGCTTGCCGAGCGCATGAAGAGCCAGGAGCAGACGACGTTTGCCGAGCGCTGGCAGCAGGAGATGTTGCGGCGCGAAGCTGAAGAACTCAAACGGCAAATGGAGCAGCTGCAGCGCAAGCAGGAGTCCGCCCAGAACCAACAGGGCCAGCAAGGTCAACAGGGCCAGCAAGGCCAACAGGGGCAACAAGGTCAGTCTGGTCAGTCAGGCCAGCAAGGTCAACAAGGACAACAGGGGCAACAAGGTCAGTCTGGTCAGTCAGGCCAGCAAGGTCAGCAGCAGCAGAGGCTGCAAGAGACGATTCGCCGTCTGGAGCAGGCCACGCAAGCGATGGAGCAGGGCGCTCAACAGTCTGGTCAGCAGCAGTCATCCAGCGCGCAAGCCCAGCAGGGAGCGCAGCGGGCCCAGGAGCAATTGCAGCAGGCGTTGAATCAGTTGGCCCAAGAGCGTCAGCAGGCCAATCAGTCTGCCTTGGCGGATTTATCGAATCGAGCGGATCAGTTGGTGCAGGAGCAGGCCCAGGTGCAGCCTCACTTAGAGGAAGCGTTGAGGAAGGCTCTCGAAGTGATGCGCGAGCAGCAGGCCGAAGGGAAGCGAACCCGGCTGCCGAGCGGATTGACGCCGGAACAAGAGCGCGAGTTTTCGGAGTTGAAGAGCAAGATGGCCGAGCAGTTGCGGTCCATGGAAGCTGACATGCAAGGCGCCTCCCGGCGAATGAGAGACACTCAGCCGGGCGCGTCACGCAGTCTGCGTGAAGCCTTGAGCGAACTGCAGCAGGAGGATGTCGGCAGCCGCTTGGATACTGCCGCTGAATACATTCGGCGTCAGGCGGCGCCCTATGTCGCCAACAGCGAGGAAGGTGTCGCTCGAGCCCTCAGGGGTTTGAGCGAACGGCTGAAAGAGGCCCAAAAATTGGCCGAGCAAGGCGGCGGTCCTGGAGGCGAGCCGAGCCAGGAACGTTTGGGGCAGGCGTTGACGGAGATGGAAAACCTGCGGCGCAGGCTGGAAGAAGCCGCTGGCCTGAACCAAGGCCGCGATGGAGAACAGCAAGGGCAAGGCGAACAGGGCGGCCAGCAAGGCCAGCAGGGCCAGGGGCAGCAGCCGGGCCAAGGCCAACAAGGCGGCCAGCAGCAAGCCCAGAACGGTCAGCAGGGTCAAGGGCAGCAACCGGGCCAAGGGCAAGGACAAGGACAAGGTCAGGGTCAGGGACAAGGCCAGGGCCAGGGGGAAGGTCAGGGACAGGGGCAGCAGATCGGTCAGGGCCGCGGCGGTGGCCAGCGGGGCGGCGGCGGCTCGCGATTTGGTGGCGCTTCGGGCGGTCCGTCCGATGGCAGTCGGCTCGACCAGTGGGGCCAACAGCAGCGGCTACCGTCCTCGCCGGAGATGCGCGCCGAGATGGAGCAGGCTCTCCGCGAAGGCGGTCGGCAGATTCCCCAGTTGACCAACGAACTTCGCCGCAGCGGCATCTCAAGCGAGGACCTGGCTGAACTGCGGGAGTTTGCTCAGGGTCTGTCCAACGAACGGTTCCGCGGCAATACCGAGTTGCTGGAGCGCGAGTACCGGCAGATGATCACTCTGCTGGAGCAGCTTGAGCTGCAGGGTCGCCGCCAAGCAGAGCTCAGGCAGGGCGGGGACGTGCGGGCAATCGTGTCGCAGCCCGTCCCGGAAGAGTACCGCGAGGCGGTTGCGGAGTACTTCCGCCGTCTTAGCGAGAAGCCGAGACAGTAGGTTCCAGCCGGTCGGCGGTCGATCCTACCAGGATCCTCCGCCGCCCCCTCCTCCTCCGCCTCCCGAAGAGCCGCCGCCGCCGCTTCCGCTCGATCCTTGGGATCGCGGAGCGGACGTCATAGCTTGGCCGGTTTGGGCCATCGCGGACGTCAGTGAATTCGAAAACGATCGCGTCGAGAAGCCCGTGCCCGGATCGCCGCCGACATACCAACTCGGCCCGGCCGCGGCATAAATCCCCTCAAACTGCCGCGACCATTGTTCGGCGACGCCGAGCGCCATGGCGTAAGGCAGCAGAGTCTCGTAGACATTCCGGGCACGGTCGGCCTCCAACTGGCTAGCCTCGACGCGGCTAACGAACTCCTCGAAGCCAACCGCCCACTCGCGCATCGTCACGCCTTTCTTTGTGCGTTTGGGCATCGCGGGAGCGAATCCAAAGAAAACCAAGGTCGTGAGTATGCTGGCGACGATCGGCAAGAGTATCCCTTCGGGCAAGATGCCGCCCTGGACCCAGACCCACCAGACGCCGAGTGCCATGACGCCGGCTCCGGCGAGGGCGCCGAAGATGCGGTATCGGGTGCGGACCGCTTCCGGCGAGCCCACGAAGTAATCCTGCGCGGCAAGATGCTCGTAAAGAGCGTTCTTGATGCTTGGGATGTGCTTGTAGCAGCGCTGTTTGAGATCAGAGACGCGAACTTGCGAACCACGTGAGAATAACGCGTTGAGAACGAGCGTCTCGTGCGCCGAGAGAGAGCTGGCGCGGGGAGTCGCGAGGAGTTCAAATGCCGTCTCGTCGACGGTGAATAGACCGGCCAGGTAGGATTTCTTCTCGTTGCTGATTCTCAGGAATCCGCGGACGGCGAGGTCTACGACAGTGGCGGTGATGTCGCGTAGGTCGACCTTCTCGTCGACCAGAGTGCCGATCTCGCCGGGGGTCAGTCCGGCGGGCGGCTCATAACGGACGACGACGGAGCCTCCTCCCTCAGGGTCCCGTCCGCTGCGGCGGTAGCTGCGCCAGAGCCAAGCAAATGCCAAAAAGGGAGCGACGGCGATCCAATTGTCGGCGAGAAAGGCGAGCGTCTTCTGCAGCGGTCCGGGGAAGTTGACCAGTCCGTGCTGCCGACCGACCGCGATCGTCAGTCCCTCCATTGGGTTGAGCACTCCGGTGGACCGGAAGGTGACCGTGGAAGGATTGCGCTGCTCGCTGGTCGCCGATTGTTCGCGGCTGCCGAACGGGCCAGTGTAGGCTTGCCGTTCCAGCTCCTCGGGCGGGACCGCCCCCGGTAGATGCACGGTCGCCGAGGCACGCTCAATCGTAGTCCGCCACTCGTTGCCGGTAACGTTCCAATACAGCTCGTCATGGTCGGCGAAGTGGACCAGGGCGCGGGTCACCTCGTAACGCAAGATGTACGTCACACGGCCCTGAACGAACGTATCCGCATCGCCGAGGCGGATCTGCACGTAGCGACCGCTCTTCGAAACGCTGGCGCCGTGGGGATTGTTGGTTTGGTCCGTAGCTCCCAGAAAGCGGAAGCCCAGCGAGTAGCCGTAGCCGCGCGGATCCGTGTAATTTGCCGGGATCGTGCGGTAGATGCCGTGCCGCGGTTCAGAGAACTAGACGTCGATGCGCTCCTCGACGATGACGCTGGCGTCCTGCTGCACGGCAATGTCGGCATGGAAATCGGTGATGACGAAAGCTCCGCGGTCCGCGGTGGCAGGCGAGACCGAAAGGGCCAACGCTACGCAGAATATGGCGGCTCGCTGCAGCTTCGTCATGACTTCGGCTCCAAATTCACCTTGGGGACAGCGGCCTCGGTCGGGTTGTCTAATTGGAAGAACTCTCGCTGGCGAAATCCCAACGGGCCGGCAATGAGTAGATCGGGAACGGACTGAATCCTCGTGTTCAGGTCTCTCACGACGGCGTTGTAGTAACGTCGCGCATTCTGGATGTCGTTCTCGACGGCGGTCAGCGCACGCTGCAGGTCGAGGAAGCGCGCGCTGGCCTTGAGCTCGGGGTAGGCTTCCACCACGGCCAACAAGGAGGTCAAGCGGGAGGTGAGCGCCGCCTCAGCCGCTCCGGTGGCCGCCGGTAATCCAGCGTTGCGGGTCTGCTCGGCTTGAGTGCGCAGACGCGTCACTTCTTCAAGCGTTTGCTTTTCGTGTTGGGTGTAGCCGCGGACTGTCTCGACCAAGTTATCGACTAGGTCATGTCGACGTTTGAGCTGGACGTCGATGTCGGACCAAGCCGAAGCCGCGCGGTTCTTGAGTCCCACGAGACGATTAAACAGAAAGGCCCCGAAGCCGGCAACAACAGTGAAAAGTACGACCGCTAGCGCCATCAGGGCTAGTATAGGCGGGCTGGGCGAATCGGGCCGCTAGGCCTCGACGGATACGGTTTCGTCCGCGGCGACTCTGGCGCTCAAGCGGGTCACGTAGACTGCCGCGTATTTTTGTTCCACTTCGGCCATTGCGGCGTTGCGCGGCGGGCTGCATACCGCCATTTGCAGCATGCTGCCATTCATGAAACCGCGGAAGAATACGTCTCCCAGCGACGGGCGCGAGATCGTCCGGAGGGTTGACGCACGAGCTTCGGCGGCCATCCAAGAGCGGCGTGAAGCTATTTCGGCGAACATTGGCATCCTCCCCCAGAACTACAAAGATTTCAGATAGGCGGCGATCGCTTCGGCATCCTGCGTCGACATACGGAACTGCGGCATCGGCGACTCCGGACGACGGCCATTGAGGCGCTTGCCGGTTGTCAGGATGTTCACAAACTCTTCCGTCGACCAACCGGGCAAGCGTTTGATCGCCGGCGCGCGCGGCGCCCAGCGAGGGCCATCCGGGTAGGGAGAGGTGAAGGGCATCGCCTGCCCAGTGAAGAGCTGATCGCGCAGTAAGTTCCCGTCGCGGTCATGCGGGGAATGGCATTGAATGCACTGCGCCACCGACACTGCGAGATACTCGCCGCGGGCGACCGCATCCGTTGGAGCCGTCGCAATGACTTCCGCCTGCACTGCAAACGCTCCGACGCTTAACAGGGCGATTGTTAGAACCAGACTCTTCATCAACCTTTCCTTATCGGGCCAGCAAGAACAAACCTTATTGTAAACCGAGCGCTACTGGGCGCGCCCCTGGTCTTCCAATTGCGCCCGCAAGTCTTCCACTTGCCGCTTCAGCGCCTTCTGGCGCGAACCGAGGGAGTAGACGTAGAGCAGGTGCAATGCCCAGGCCAGGCTAAACGCCGCCCATATCCATTTCAGATTCTCTTCCATGGCTTCAAACTCCTACAGGGAATGCACTTCGCGACGCAGCCCGTCGGCTTCACGTCGCAGATCTTCAATCCGGCGTCGCATGCGCACCAGAATCCAGAAGACGCTCAGCAGCGCGAACGTCGAAAAGTACAGAACGAAGCGCATACGCGGATCGATCGAACCTTCTCCCGATAGTACCGGCGCTGGGTGCTGCGTTCGCCACCACTGGTTTGCCATGTAAACAATCGGAATATCGACCATTCCAAAGATCGACGTTACCGCGCAGACCACGGCGCGCTGGGTCGGCTCCACCACCGACTGCCGCAAGATCAGGTACGCAAAGTAGATCAGGGCCAACAACAACATGGTCGTCAGCCGGGCGTCCCAGGCCCAGTAAACGCCCCAGATTGGCCGCGCCCACAGCATCCCTGTCAGCAGGTTCACGACCGCGAACATTAAACCAACCTCGTTGGCCGAAACCGACAGGTCGTCATAGCTGTTCTTGCGAGTCGCCAGGTACTGAATCGATGCGATGCCGCCAATCGTGAAAGCAATGAAGGCCACGAAGGCGGACGGCACGTGGAAATAGAAGATCCGCTGCACCACGCCCATGCTGCGTTCCATCGGAACCCAGATGAAGATCAAGTAGAACGAGATCATCATCAAGATTCCGGCTAGGCCAACGAGCCATGGCGGAGCGGCTGGTTTCGGGTAGGCGCTGGTCCTCATCGCGACGCCATTAGTGTATCAATCTGAGCCCTGTGGCTTTATGCTGATTGTCATGGCGCTTACACCTTCAACGATGCCTGCACTCGGAACGCAGGCCCCAACCTTCTCTCTGCCCGACATCGTGACTGCAAGAACCGTGTCCCTCGATGACGTCACGGGCGACAAGGGCGTGCTGGTGATGTTCATCTGCGGGCACTGTCCGTTCGTCGTCCACGTGCAGTCGCAACTGGCCCAATTGGGCAAGGACTACCGCGATTCCGGCGTCGGAATCGTGGCCATATGCTCGAATGACGAGGGCGTCTCGCCCCGGGACAGCCTGGCCAATCTCAAGACCCAGGCAGAGCAGCAGGGCTTCGTCTTTCCGTATCTCAAAGACGATAGCCAAGACGTCGCCAAAGCTTACGACGCAGCCTGCACGCCGGACTTCTTCCTCTACGACGCGAGCCGCAAGCTCGTTTACCGGGGGCAACTCGACGGCGCACGGCCAGGCAATGACGTCCCGGTGGACGGCAAGGACCTGCGGGCGGCGCTGGACGCCGTGATTGCGGGCAAAGACATTGCTGAGGACCAGACCCCGGCGGTGGGCTGCAATATCAAGTGGCGTAACAGCTAGGGCGACTGCAACTCCACTAAGCCGCCCTCGACAATGCTGTCGCTGGGGTGATTGATGATCCTGTCGCCTTCGTTCAGCCCGGATAGGATCTGCACGACAAAACCGCCCCTGCGCCCGATCTCAACCGGCTGCACGTGCGCCACACCGCCTTCGGCGCGGAAGGCTGCCCAGCCGCCCTCGTGGCGGTAGAGCGCACTGGAGGGAGCTTGAAGGACGTCCGGCTCCTCCCAGGTTATGAATCGGGCCTCGACGCGGTATTGGTCGCCGAGGTTCGACCACAGCTCTCGCGAAGCCGTGAAGTCGACGATGATCAGCACGCGTTGCTCTTCGACACCCAGCGCGGAGATCTTCGTGAAGGCGACCGGTTCGACGCGGCGCACAACGGCGTCCAGCGGGTTCTCGCCGCCCCAGCGCTCCAACAGAACTTTCATCCCCGGTTGGATCTGGACCGCGTCGGACGAGAGGACTTCCACCTCGACCTCAAGACCCTGTGTATTGCCGATTTCGACCAGCGGCTGGGAGGCGGTCACGACGCCTTCGCTCTCGTTGTAGATCTTCAGGATGCGGCCCGCTGTAGGCGTACGCACGACTACGCTCTCGCCGCCCCGTGTCGTGCCTTCGGCCGCGGAATGCGATAGGGCCGTCTTGGCGGTCTCCAGGTCCGCACGAGCCACTGTGACGCGCGATTCCGCCGCATCAAGGCGCGCCTTGGCAGTGCGTTGGGATGATTCAGCTTGGGTCAATTCGCGTGCGGCGATCACGCCTGCTTCGACGCCGTCGCGGATTCGCGGCAGCTCGATCTCCCAATAGCGCACGTCGGCGCGCGCTGCCTGCACTTCGTCCAACGCCGGCTGGATCGCCGCCTCCGCGGCCCTGACGCGGGCCTCAGCTTCTGCGCGGCTGCGCGGATCGAGCACGTTGGACGCCAGCGGATCCAATCGCAGCAGT
Source organism: Acidobacteriota bacterium (assembly GCA_027592785.1). GTDB lineage: Bacteria > Acidobacteriota > Terriglobia > Bryobacterales > UBA6623 > CAMPKL01. The sequence continues at coordinate 240 of JAQCLD010000018.1, read as the reverse complement.
ACCTGTCGGGCGCGCACCTGGTCACCGACCTTCAACTCGAGACGCCGCGCGTAACCAGCCGTCGGAGCCGACACGATGTAGCGATCGACGACTCGCGTCTTGCCCTCTTCGACGATCGAGACCTGCAGCGGACCGCGGGTTACCGTTGCCGAATCGACCAAGGTCGGCCTGGGTGAGAACGGCACTGCAAAACTAGACCACAAAGCGGCGGTGTGAAGGCGTCGGAAGGCGCCGGAAAAC
>JAQCLD010000017.1 GCA_027592785.1 Acidobacteriota bacterium | reverse complement strand
GTTTTCCGGCGCCTTCCGACGCCTTCACACCGCCGCTTTGTGGTCTAGTTTTGCAGTGCCGTTCTCAGCCTTTACGGCAAGGATAACGAGACTCCTTACAGCGAAGACTCGAATACCAACAAGCCTTTGTCGCCGTATGCAGCGTCGAAGAAGGCCGCCGAAGCGCTCTGCTACACCTACCATCACCTATACGGCATCGACGTCACGGTCTATCGCTATTTCACCGTCTTCGGCCCATCCGGCCGTCCCGACATGAGTATCTTCCGCTTCATTCAGTGGATCAGCGAAGAGCGGCCTGTGTTGATCTACGGCGACGGGATGCAATCGCGCGACTTCACCTTCGTCGACGACATCGCCCGCGGCACGGTTGCCGGCCTCAAGCCGCTGGGCTACGAAGTCATCAACTTGGGCTCGGATGAACCGGTCATTCTGATGGATTCGCTCCATCTGGTCGAGAAGTACGTCGGCAAGAAGGCGCAAATCGTCTATCGCGAAATGCACCGTGCAGATGTCACTGAAACTTGGGCCAACATCACCAAAGCGCGCAAACTGCTCGGCTGGGAGCCGAAAGTCTCCCACGAAGAGGGCGTCCGTCTAGCTGTCGACTGGTACAACGAAAACCGCGACTGGGCCAAAGACGTGATCACCGACTAGCGCCGCGCCAAGCCAATACAGTTGACGCAACGACCCACACAACAGAGATGTGTGAGGGGAGGAGGTTCGCCCCCCGGCGGCGTTAAGCTGCCGCAAACTGGTTTGGCCTTGCGAGCAAGGTTGACCCAGCGTTCGAAGCATCCCGCATGCCCTGTTGGCGAATCAGGGGGGTGGCGGATTGAGACGAACCTCTCCGTTGCTCTTCGTCGCCAATGCGCAGGCTCGCAGTGATCCGTCGCGGTCGAAAGTACACGATAACGGCTTGTGCTCCAGTCGCGGATGAGTCATAATCGAGAGACGAACAAATGGCGAATATCGACACGTGGTTCAGAGCTCGACAGTTACGGATTTGCGCTCTCTTTTAGAGCGTCAGGGTTTCGGCGCCGCTGAGCCCCGATTTGAGCAACTTGAATCTCCGCGGCTCTCTGTAGGCTTTCCGGAAATCGACGTTTTGTTGGGGGGAGGAGTCTCTCGTGGGGAGATTCTGGAGTGCTCGGGAGGTCCGTCCTCCGGCTGCACGACGCTGGCTCTCTCTGTCCTGGCGCAAGTCACAGGGCAGGGAGAGCAGGCGGCTTATATCGACGCTTCCGACAGCCTTGACCCCTATCAAGCCGAGCAAGCAGGCGTTCAGCTAGACCATCTGCTTTGGGTGCGTTGCGGCGTCCAGAAGCGCTCCTTCGATTGGCGTAAGCGGCGCTCGGCTCGTTCCGCGCAAGCTTGGAAGGCAACGCAACTGGCGGCCGCCGCCGGAGGCTTCAGTTTGATCGTGCTCGACCTGATCGGACTGTCTCTAGCGCAACTGCGCGACTTACAGCGCTTCCCTTGGTTTGGCTTGCGGCAAACGATTGCCAAGAGTTCCACAACGATCCTGACGCTCTCGGCCGAGCCTGTCACGGGCAGCGTTGCATCGCAGTCGCTTTCGCTTGAGCGCGAACAGATCAGCTGGCGAGGGTCTGTTGGTCCCGCGCTGCGGCTAACAGGCCTGTCGGCGCGGGCGAGATTGCTGCATCAACGACGCAATCGCTTTGGCCAAGAAGTCTCCTGCAGACTGGAGGCGCAGCGGTGAGGAAGCTCTACGCTTGCTTGCGGGTCAAAGATTTCGCGGTCGCCGTTGTCCTGCGCGGACAAAGATCGCAGCCCGCCGTCGTCTTCAGCGGCGCGGGACCCAACGTATACGTCTATCAAGCCAATGGCGCGGCTTGCGCAACCGGCATCCGCGCCGGGATGACGCTCAGTCAAGCGCAAGGGCGATCCCCGCAACAAATCTTGGCCGCCGAGCCGCGTAGCGAGCAGGCCGAACACCAAGCGCAGCGCGAGCTGCTCGAAGCCGCGCAACTGGTTTCGCCGCGCGTCGAAGACCGCGAACCAGGTCTGCTTATCGTCGATTTAGCGGGTGTGCCCGACGCCCATTCGGCAGCCGCAAAACTCGTCCGCTACGCGGCACAGCTTGGCTTGTCGGCTAATGCCGCAACTTCCCAGAATCGCTTCGCGGCCACAGCGGCGACGCAGCTGGAAACAGGCGTCACGCACATCTACCCGGGGGAAGCGGTTGGGTTTTTGCAGCATTTGCCTGTCTTTGCCCTTCCGCTGCTAACGGAAGAAAAACGAATCCTCAAACTCTGGGGCATCCGCACGGTGGGCGAGTTCACGCGTCTCTCCGCCGATTCTTTAACTGCACGCTTCGGCGACCGCGGGGCACGGCTTGCGAAACTTGCACGCGGCGACGACGACTCTCTGTTCGCAGCCTGGGAAGCGCCGCACGAGTTTGAAGAGAGCGTGGATTTCGACTGGCAAGTTGCGGACTTGGACCCGTTGTCCTTCCTGCTGGCCGAACCGCTGCGTAAGGTTTGTAAGAAGCTGCGCAGCTTGGGCTCTGCGGCTGAAGCGATTTCCCTCGACTTCAAGCTTTCCGACGGTTCGCGCGCGACTCGCAGCGTGGCTTTGTCGCATCCGCTCACCGATCCCGACGTCTTACTCAAGCTCATTCGTCTGGAGCTTAGCGCTCATCCGACGGGAAAGGCCGTAGAGGCTCTGACCCTTGCCGCCAAGCCTGTGCCGCGCCGCGAGTTGCAGCACGACTTGTTCTCGCTCGCACGTCCCAGCCCGGAGAAGTTGGCCATCACGATCGGGCGCCTGAAAGAGCTGATGGGTATGGAGAATGTCGGTGCTCCGGCGGCGCGCGATACTCACGAGCCGCGGGTGTTCTCCACCAGGCCCTTCCATCCCGGCGGCGCTAAACAGCAACAGATCGTCTCCGCTCTTGGCTTTCGTTGCTATCGGCCGTCCATAGAGGCGGAGGTCACAGAAGAAAGCAATCAGCCCGCCCACGTCCGCAGCCGTATTGTCGACGGGCGCGTCCGCCGTTGTGCGGGACCGTGGCGCGTCAACGGCGATTGGTGGCTGGAAGAAGGTTGGGATTTGGCGGAGTGGGACGTGGAGTTGTCGAAAGGGCTGTATCGGCTCTCTTGCATCTTGCACTCTCAAACTTGGCGGCTTGTCGGGGTCTATGACTGAGCGATGTACGCCGAGTTGCATGCGGCGAGCGCCTTCAGCTTTTTAGAAGGAGCGTCGCTGCCGGAAGATCTCGTCGGCCGCGCGCAGGAGTTGGGCTATGAAGCGGTCGCCCTGTGTGATCGCGACGGCGTGTCCGGTGCGCCGCGTTTCTATCAAGCAGCGAAAGCCGCAGGACTGCATCCGATCATCGGCTGCGAGATTTCGATGGAGAGCGAGCGCCGTCTCACCGTCCTGGTCGAAAATCGTCTCGGTTACCAAAACCTTTGCCGCCTGCTGACGCGCATGCATCTGAGCGGACCAAAAGGGCAGGGCAGAGCGCGATGGGATGACGTTGAAACCTATGCCGGAGGCCTGGTCGCGTTGATCGACGATATTCGCGACGGCGACCGCATCCTCTCGATCTTCAAGCCGCAAAACGCCTACGTCGAACTCCAACGGCACTTCCGCGATCAACAAGAAGCAGCCAACCAAGCGCGCCTGGACTTCGCCGGCCATCATCGGTTGCCGCTGCTGGCAGTGAATGGCGTGCGCTACGCCCGGCAATCCTCGCGCCAGTTGTTCGACGCTCTGACGTGTATCCGTCACAAGACGACGCTCGACCTTGCTGGACGACTATTGGAATCGAACGCCGAGCGGCATCTGAAATCGCCGGTCGAGATGACACGGCTGTTTCGCGACGTTCCCGAAGCGGTGCAGAACTCTGCTGAGTTGAGCCGGCGTTTGCAATTCACCCTGCACGATCTGGGCTATCAGTTTCCGCGCTATCCGTTGCCGCCCGGCGAAATCGCTACGTCTTACCTGCGGCAGATTACCTTGCAAGGCGCCGCCGAACGCTACCGCGACAAGGCTCACCAAAAGCGCGCTTATCGTCAAATCGCACACGAGCTCAACGTCATCCAGAAACTCCAACTCGAAGGCTACTTCCTGATCGTTTGGGACATCACGCAGTTCGCCAAACGCAACAACATCCTGTGCCAGGGCCGCGGTTCGGCCGCTAACAGCGCTGTCTGTTACGCCCTCGGAATAACGGCGGTCGACTCGGTCGAGATGGAGCTGCTGTTCGAAAGGTTTCTCTCAGAAGAGCGCGGCGAATGGCCGGACATCGATATTGACTTTCCCTCGGGGGAGAAGCGTGAGATGGCCATCCAGTACGTCTACGAACGCTATGGCAAATACGGTGCGGCGATGACGGCCACGGTGATTTCGTACCGCGACAAAAGCGCTGTGCGCGAAATCGCCAAGACGCTCAGCTTTTCTGAAGAAAGCATCGAGCGCTTATCCAAGTGCATTCACTACATGGACGCCACTGATGACGGGAGGCATACTGGAGAGCAGATTCGCATGGCCGGTTTTGATCCGACACAATCGCGCTTCCAGCATCTGGCCCGACTCACGCACGAAATCAAGAATCTGCCGCGACACCTCTCGCAACACCCTGGCGGCATGGTGATCTGCCAAGGGGAACTCGACAGCGTCGTCCCGCTTGAAAACGCGCGCATGCCCGACCGCCGCATCGTGCAATGGGACAAAGAAGATTGCGCCGATCTGGGCATCGTCAAAGTCGATCTGCTCGGACTCGGCATGCTCAATGCGCTTGAGGAGTGCATCACGATCATCAACAGCCGGGGCGCCGATTTCGACATCGCTCACGTCCCGCCCAACGACGAGAAGACTTACCAGATGATTCAGGCGGCCGATACGGTCGGCTCTTTCCAGATCGAATCGCGGGCGCAGATGGCCACGCTGCCGCGCATGAAGCCTGCCTGCTTTTACGACCTCGTCGTGCAAGTCGCCATCATTCGCCCTGGCCCGATTGCAGGCGATATGGCGCACCCTTTCTTGCGGCGCCGGCTGGGACGAGAGGCCGTTACGTATCCGCACCCGTCGCTGATTCCCGTGCTGAAGCGAACGCTCGGCGTGCCGTTGTTCCAAGAGCAACTGCTGCGCATGGTGATGATCGCCGCCAGCTTCACAGGAGGCGAAGCCGAAGAACTCCGCCGGGCTATCGGCTTTAAGCGTTCTGTTGAACGCATGAAGCTGATCGAGGGCAAACTGCGTAGGGGATTGCACGCCAACGGCATTCAGGGCGAGGGGCAAGAGAAGATCGTCAAAGCCGTCACATCCTTTGCGCTGTTTGGTTTTCCCGAGTCACACTCGGCCAGCTTCGCGCTGATCGCCTACTCGAGCTCTTATCTGAAGGCGCATTACCCGGCGGCGTTCTACGTATCGCTGCTCAACGCTCAACCGATGGGCTTCTACAGTCCCGCGACGCTGGTCCAAGATGCGCAACGCCACGGCATTCGCGTGAAGCCGATCGATGTTGCCGTGTCTGACTTGCGTTGTCGGGTGGAGACGGATGAGCGCATCCGCATTGGCCTGAATTATGTTTCCGGGATTACCACGGCCTCCGCGGTTCGCATCGTGACTCAGCGCGCCGTGCGAAGGTTTCGCTCGATCGACGACTTCACCCGCCGGACGCAGTTGCGCAAGAGCGAATTGGAGACCCTGGCCAAGATCGGCGCACTGAACTCGCTCGGCGAAGACGTTCATCGCCGCGATGCTCTTTGGCAAGTCGAAAAGGCTTGGCGCTCGCGCGGCCCGCTATTCCAAAACCTCGAAGAGCCGCACGAGCCGTCTCCGCTCAACCCGATGACGCCGACCGAACGCCTCGACGCCGACTATCGCGGCGCTGGGCTCACCACCGGCCCCCATCCGCTCTATTACCAGCGAGCTCAACTCAACGAACTCGGCGTCGTCGCCGCCGCACGGCTGCACGCACTCGATAACGGCCGCCCCGTTCGCGTTGCCGGCATGGTGATTACCCGCCAGCGTCCGATGACGGCTAAGGGTTTCGTGTTCCTCAGCCTGGAAGACGAAACCGGCGTTTCGAACGTGGTCGTGCGCCCGCCGATGTTCCAAAAACATCGCTCCTTGTGGACGAGCGAACCCGCCCTGCTCATTGACGGCGTGATTCAAAAACAAGACGGCGTCATCCATATCCGCGCCGAAGACGCCATGCCGCTGGAGATGCACAACATCGCGCCGGCGTCGCATGACTTTCATTGAGCCCAGGCGTTTCGAGCGGGTGTCGTACAATTGACCTTGTTTCGTATCACTGGAGTTGCCGTTTCGTGCCCGAAGACCAGACGGCTCTGAACCGGGGATCCGCCGCCCAGGGCTTCGCGCAACCCGCTGACTCCGACTCCTGGTACCTCGACCCCTTAGCGGCGCTGCAAAAGCGAAACGTCCACTTGGAGTTAGTGCGGGACTGGGCCCCCGATCTGCGTCCGCAGACCGTGGTCAAGACGGACGTCTTCGAAGAGGCCAACAATCAGGATGCAGTCTTGCCCAACGTCAAGCTGGGACAGAGACTCTCGCTCGGCTTCGACGTCGAATTACGCACTGTCGCCAAGGCGCAACGGCGCTATCAGGGCGAGGCGCCGCAATTCCTCAACGCAGACGCCAGGAATCTGCCCTTCGCCTCGGACAGCCTCGAGCTGATCATCTCCACATCAACGTTAGACCACTTCGAGACGCGTGCCGAATTCGTGGAGTCGATCCGCGAGTTAGCCCGCGTCCTCGACCCGAAAGGGCGTATGATCTTGACCATCGATAACCCTTGGAACCCCGGTTACTTTCCGCTTTACGCGCTCTTCCGGTTGCCCTTCGCGCCTTTCAAGCTCGGCTATACGCCGACGCGCGCCAGGCTCGATGCCGACCTCCGTGACGCGGGGCTGAGGCCGCAGGCCTGGCGCCCGCTCATCCACAATCCGCGTATGATCACGACCCTGATTTTGCTCGGTCTGCGCAAACTGTTCGGGGCTTCGGCGGACGGCGTCGTCTCGTCCTACCTCAACCTTTTTGCTCGTTGCGAGAGCCTGCCGACCCGTTGGTTCACGTGCGTTTTCATGGCCGTTTGCGTCACGAAAGAGCCACCGAGCGCGGCTTGATCCGTGTGGGTTAACGCTCCACGCCCGGAACTTTAGAACGCTGTTCAACGCCTGAGCGCAGAAAGCCTTACTGTGAGTTGAGGCTATGGGGCGAATGATCCGGGAAGTTATTTCTGAATAGCGAATGAAATTATTGGGAGGCCGCTAGGAAGCAGTGGACTCTTCGAACGGATTTTCCCGCGTTTCACTCGCCGGCGCAAACGCGGGCTTGGCCAACATCTGCATCCAGACGCGGCATTCGCTTTCGGCGGCGAACGCCTCGTTCCAATGGCTTCTGAAATTCTCGATCAGGGCGGCCTGTCGTTGGTTCAACAGGGCTTGCACCTGCTCGCGCTGGCCGCGGCTGACCGCTTTGGTGAGAATCCTGCCGGCCGTGTCGCAGTCGTTGACCATGCCCAGAATGTCCTGGACGCCTCGCATCAACTGAAGCGCGTCCTGCAGCCCATCGCCGTAACAGGGTGCGAAGATCTCTAGCGTGTAACGGAAGCGTTTGCCGAGGATCCGGAACGCGTGCAAACTCTCAATGGTCGCGGCAGGAGCAGCTGCCTCGTGCCCGATTTGGAAGAATTCGTTGGCCATGCGCGGCAGCAGAGCGGCGGCATAGCTTGCCGCGGTCGGGCCGACCGCGCCGCCCCGACCCTTACCGGTTAGGCGCAGCGCATGGGCCCATTCCGCTCCCGGCGATCTGCCTCGCAGGCGCGCCAACCGGCGGCGCAGATCCCCGCTTGCTTCATCGCGTTCCCCTTGGATGCGGGCACCGGCTTTTTCCGATAACTCTAGACCAACTTCGGCAGCCAACGCCAAGGCGATGTCGTGATCCCTCACGCTGCCTGCGCCGCTGCGCAAATGTTTAGCCTGCTTGCCTACTTTGGCCGTTCCGCTGGCGGGGAAATGATCGGCAAACGCATCGAGAGCGCTGCCCAAGCGCCTGGCCGCGACGCGCAGTCTATGTACGACGTCTTCGCTGGTGGTGCGGGACGCGCGTTCGACGAAAAATGCCAGCCTCTCGGCGCGGCGCGCAACGACCCTCGCCGCGTACTCAGAAAGCCGCTGGTTGGCGCCCACATCGCTCGAAATCGGCGTCGCCATCTGCTGACAATACTACCAGGAGGCGCGAGTTCCCGGCTCCGACCGCGATGCCGTCCGTTGCTAGACTTGAAGTTTATGTCGTTCGATTTGTTGGTATTCGATCTCGACGGGACGCTAATCGATTCCGCCCTCGATCTGGCGTTATCCGTCAACGCCGCCTGCCTCCAAGTGGGCTATCCCGAGTTGGAGCACGAGACGATCTTCAGCTATGTCGGCGACGGCGCTCCCATGTTGATCAAGCGGTCACTCGGCAAGGGTGCACCTCGATCCGACGCCGATGACGCCCTGCAGTTATTCCTCGAATATTACAGCGACCACATGCTCGACAACACGCGGCTGTATCCGGGCGTGCTGGAGTCCCTGGACGTATTCCGCTCCGCCGGAAAGAAGATGGCTGTTCTCACCAACAAGCCCGAGCGCTTCAGCCGACGCATCATTGACGGCCTCGAATTGCCCGATTATTTCTTCCAGATCTACGGCGGGGATACCTTCGACCAGAAGAAGCCCGACCCGGAGGGCCTTTGCCGCTTGATGGACGAAGCAGAGGTCGAATCCGAGCGGACGCTCATGGTCGGTGATAGCTCCGTCGACATCCTCACCGCTGTGAACTCCGGCGCGAAGAGTTGCGGCGTGACCTATGGGCTGCGGCCCGAGTCGCTGAAGACCCATCCGCCCGACATCCTGGTCGACGCGATGCCCGAGCTGGCCGCTCACCTTGGCCTGGTGATTGAGGCCGCCTAGCGGCGCTATCCTCTCTAGCGCTGCTGCTGGAGGCGCATCACCGCGTTCGAAGCGGCTCTACTCGTCGGGACCGATCTCGAACGGGATTTGCGTGGTGAAGGCCCCTTGATCGTTGAACAGGAAGGCAATCATGGTGCCTGATCCGCCTTCGGCGGGTACGATCTCGATGACGCCTTGGGCGTCGGCCGTGCAAGGCAGCCAAGCTAGATCGGAGACCAGAAAGGACACGTGTTGGCCAGCGGTCATCTGCTGCTCTACCCGACAGAGTTCGATTCCGGCGGCGTCGCGCGCTATCGCCGTCAGAGTTTGATCCGCATTGGAAAGAAACGCCACAGTTGTGGTGTACGGTCCATCGTTGCGAAACGGAAACTGGAAGTTCGTTCCGAAGCGATCAGTGCTGGGTACTGAAGCTTGGAAATCCGGCCGTCCGTCCACCTTTTTGGTCAGCACGGCGTTCATCACCACTCCGCCCGACGTTCCCGATTCGGCCAAAGCGGCGCCCACAAGCGTACTGGCTCCGCCAGCCAGCTCAAAAAAAGCGACGCCGCGCGGCTGCACCACTCCCGAAACACTGGTTTGCATTCCCTGGCCGACCACCGGAAGCGCCATCGCGTTGCCGTTCTCGTCCAAGAAGCGAATGGTGAATGATTCGGCTACGTCGTCAAACCTGGCGTTCATCACTTGGATTTCCGTGGACCAGGCGCCGCCGACCGCGATTTGCGGCAGAATGTCGCCGATGAAGACGTTTGCGAGATCTCGTTCCTGCGGTCCGCGGTCAGCTCCCAGGCCGACGGCGGCGAATAAGCAAGCAATCAGAATTAAGCGATGCATGGTCTCTCCAGGGCGTCCACTGCGGGCGTCAAGACGAAGGTTCGTCGTATAGAGACAAACTTCGCGGGGGCTTTGTTACGAGCCTTGTGGCGCGCTCAAGCCCTCTTGATCGAAGAGATGACGACCGGCTCAACCGGAACGTCGTCGTGCATCCCGCGGCGAGCGGTCGCGACGCCTCGAATGGCGTCCACGGCATCCATGCCGTCGGTCACCTTGCCGAATACGCAGTAGCCCCAACCCCGGGTCGTCTTGCTGGAGTGGTCGAGAAACGAGTTGGTGTCGACGGTGTTGATAAAGAACTGCGCCGACGCGCTGTGCGGATCGGAAGTTCTGGCCATGGCCAGTGTGCCGCACTCGTTCGAAAGGCCGTTGTCGGCCTCGTTCTCGACCGGTTCGCCGGTGGCCTTCTCGCTCATGTCGGCATTCATGCCGCCGCCCTGGATCATGAACTTCGAGATCACGCGGTGGAAGATCGTACCGTCGTAGTGCCCGTCGTCGACGTACTTGAGAAAGTTCGCAACCGTCTTAGGAGCCTTGTCGGCGAAGAGTTCCACGGTGATGGAACCTTGAGCCGTATCAATAACGACAATCGGATTCGTGTTTTCAGACAATGATGATTCCTCTCTCGCTGATCAGTTGGCTCGCCGTATGCTTTCGATGACGATGTTCTCGACGGGCACGTTCTGGTAGGGGCCATTATTGCCGGTAGGGGTTGCCGCGATCGCGTCGACCACTTCCATGCCCTCAATCACGCGACCAAAAACGGCGTATCCCCATTGATTCGCGCCGCGGGCGCCGAAGTCCAACATGCGGTTGTTGGCATGGTTGATGAAAAACTGGCCGGTGGCGCTATGGGGATCCTGGGTTCGCGCCATCGAGATCGTGCCGCGCACGTTCGACTCGCCCCCTTGTGACTCATTCTGGACGGGGGCACGCGTGTTCTTCTCGGCCATGTCTGGGGTGAAGCCGCCGCCCTGGATCATGAAGTCCGGCATGACCCGGTGGTAGATCGTTCCGTCGTAGAACTTGTCGTCCACGTAGGCCAAGAAGTTGGCCACCGTCTTGGGAGCTTTGTCTGGAAACAACTCGATGCGGATCATCCCTTTATTCGTTTGCATCACCACGACCGGCGGCCCAGCGGGCGCAGCCTTCTTGGGCGGCGCTGGAGCCGCTTTCGGGGCAGGGGCGGGAGCTGGAGCGGGCGGCGGGATAACGGCGGCGACCGGCTCCTCAGCCGCGGGGGGCTCCGTCGCCGGCGTCTCGGCCGGAGCCTCGGTCGCCTGCTCTACCGGCGTTTGCGGTTCGGCTGCTGTTTCTGGTTCGGGCTGCGATCCGCATGCGGCCAAGAAAACCAGCAACGCGACCGCGAGTAAAGCATAGCGACGAAGAGTCATCCTTATTTCCTCTCAATCTCCAACAACGCACAAGTGTATCAAGGAAAACCGCCTTGTCGCCCGTCGCCTGCGTCCCTCTGGGGGCCTGCCGCGATAGGATGGAGTCTTCCACTTATGTCTGCTGAATTAGTCTGCTTTAACTCGGCATGCTCGGCTCGCTATCCGATCGACGAGGTGATCTACGAGTGCCGCGAATGCGGCGGCTTGATTGCCGTCGAGAATCGCTTCGACCAGGACCCCAAACAGCTGACCAGCCTGTGGGATAGCCGAGCCGCTAGCCGCGACCCTCTGGACGTTTCCGGCGTCTGGCGTTTCCGCGAGATGCTGCCGTTCGTGACCGACCCCCGGCATGTAGTCACCATTCGCGAAGGCAATACGCCGCTATTCGACGCTCCTCAGGCGGCGGCCTACGGCGGCGTCGACGCTTTGCAGTTGAAGCATCAAGGCTACAACCCCACCGGCTCGTTCAAGGACAACGGCATGACCGCCGGCGTCACGCAGGCTAAGAAACTGGGCATCGAGCGCGTTGCCTGCGTATCGACCGGCAATACGTCCGCATCGATGGCTGCCTATGCAGCGGCCGCTGGCATGCAGGCGATCATCTTTCTGCCTCACGGCAAAATCGCCTACGGTAAATTGGCCCAGGCGCTGGAGTACGGCGCTCTGACTATCCAGGTGGAGGCCAACTTCGACCAGATCCTAGCGCTTGTCCGTAAGCTCGCCGCCGAGATGGGCATCTATCTGCTCAATTCCATGAACCCTTTCCGCGTGGAAGGTCAGAAATCGATCGTCATTGAGATGCTCGATCAGCGCAACTGGAAGGTTCCCGACTGGATCGTCCTGCCAGGCGGAAACTTGGGCAACGTATCGGCCCTGGGCAAGGGCCTCCGCGAACTTTTGGAGATCGGCATCATCGATCGGTTGCCGCGCGTCGCCGTTGTGCAGGCTGCGGGCTCGGCCCCGTTCTACGAGCTTTATCAGCGCGGGTTTGAGGGCGACCTCAAAGCGGTGACGAGCCCCGAGACGCTGGCCACCGCCATCCGTATCGGCGCCCCGGTGTCCTGGCCCAAGGCGCGTTTCGAGATCCAGAACACGAACGGAACCGTTGTTTCCGCGACCGAGCAAGAGATCGCCGACGCCAAAGCCGTCATTGGCCGCTGCGGTATCGGCTGCGAACCTGCTTCCGCCGCCAGCTTGGCGGGCCTTAAGAAGCTAACCGCCGAGGGCACAATCGCCGCCGATTCGGATGTCGTTTGCGTTTTGACGGGTCACTTGCTGAAGGATCCCGACTACGTTTATCACTACCATACCGATCAGCTGAAGGCGCCTGGGGACGTGAAGATCGTGTCGACCTTCGGCAACGCTCCCGTGGTCATGCCTAATGACCCGGCAAAGATCGCGGCGTTCCTCGACAGTCCTGCTGCCCGCGGCTGATCGCCGGACTCATCCGGCGCCCAGCCAAGCGGACCTTGCCGCCAGCTGCGTTTGTGAATCAGGTCGCTAACCCGAGTCCCGCCTCGTGAGGCGCCGCTAGGTTCGACGAAATAGGCCGCGCTCAGCGGGCCATAGCGGCGAACTAGGCCGTCGACCTGGGCCGCCGGATCCCACCCCAGCGCTTGAACGACTTTGATGCGGCCATCCGTCAGGCGCAGGAGGATGCATCGCTGAGCGCCGCAGGCGCTCCGCGAGGCAGCGTCCACGGCATCGAGCAGCAATGCCGTTTCTTCTTGGGGGGGGGAACTCCGCGCCAGGTCCAACACCCGACCCTTATCGTCCGTCCGCGTGGTTGTTTAGCGTTCGAAGCGGATGGTTTGCTTCTCGGCGTGGCGTTCCAGCGCCAATTCGATCAGCCGGTCAACTAGGCGTGGGTAGGGCACCCCCGACGCTTCCCACAGCTTGGGGTACATGCTGATCGAGGTGAATCCGGGCATCGTATTGACTTCATTGAGCAAGAAACGGCCCGTTTGCCGCTCGAGGAAGAAATCGACCCGTGCCAGCCCGCGGCATTCCACTGCTTGGAAGGCGCCGACGGCGAGCCGCTGAACCTCCGCTAGCTGATCGGCGGTGAGCGGGGCAGGTATCACGAGCTTGGCGGATTCGTCTAAATACTTCGACTCGTAGTTATAGAAGCCTGCTGCCGGGACGATCTCGCCGGCAATGGACGCCTCGGGCCGATCGTTGCCCAGGACGGCTAGTTCGATCTCGCGGCCGTCAATGGCCGGTTCCACGACTAGCTTCCGGTCGTACTGGGCCGCCTGCTGCAGCGCTTTGCGCAACTCGGCCTCGTTGCTTACCTTGGAAATCCCCACCGACGAACCCAAGTTCGCGGGTTTCACGAAGACCGGATACCCGAAGCGCTTCTCCGCTTCCTGCCAGCGCGCGTCAATTTCATGCCGCAGCAGGGCGATATGATCGACGGCGGGCAGTCCACGCTCGGCGAATAGCCGTTTCATCACGTCCTTGTCCATGCCGCACGAGGACCCCAGGACGCCCGATCCGACATAAGCGACATCGGCCAGCTCCAGCAGGCCCTGAACGGTGCCGTCTTCTCCAAAAGTGCCGTGCAGCACGGCGAAGACGACGTCCACGCCGACGCTTTGGCCCGGCTGAGGGTCCACTCGGAAATCCGTGTCCGTCGACAGATCCTGTCGTGATTCGTCGGGAAGCAGGGCTGCAGACGCAGCGGGCGAGAGCCACCGCCCTTGCTTATCGATCGCTGCCGGGATGACCTCGTAGCGTTTGCGATCCAGCGCTTCGATCACAGATGCAGCCGATCGTATGGAGATCTCGTGCTCGCCGGAGCGGCCTCCAAACAGCACCGCGACTCGGAGTTTAGCCATGGAAAAAGAGTGAGAAACCGCCGCCCTAAGCCAGGCGGATTAGCCCTCTCGCTATGGTAGCGGACCCCGTGAACCAGGAAGCTTAATCAGGCCGTCAGACAACGTAACCAAGGGCCATCCATGGTCGCCTCAACTATTACGGGCTGCACGGCTCGAAGACCTCCTTTGACCCTGCTAAGTTATAGAATCCTAGGGGCTTCGTGAGCCCACTAATTGCGTAAGACTGTTTGAGGCGACCTGAGTGCCAAGCTGGACAAAAAAACTAATTGCGGTCATCATCGGCGGCGGCCTCGTCTTCCTGGTCGGTACGCGTGTTCGTGAGGCCCAGCAAGAGCAGGCCGCGCCTAGCAAAAAGAAGAAAGGCGGAGACAGAACGGTCAGCGTCGACCTGGCCTCGGTTCAGACCGGTCAAGTCGCCGAGCAACTCGTTCTTACCGGCGCGCTAAAGGCCAAAGAGACCGTTAACGTCACCCCGCAGAGCACAGGCCGCCTTGAGAAAACCTACTTCCAGGTCGGCGACCGCGTGCGCCAGGGTGATCTCGTCGCGGAGCTTGAAGACAGCGAACTCCAGCAGCGAGTCCGCCGTGCCGAGGCCGCTATCGCCGTCAGTGCCGCCACCGTTGACCAACGGGCAGCGGAACTGGCCAACACGAAAGCGAATCTGGGCAGAGCGGAACAGCTGTTCAATGAACAACTTCTTTCCCCTCAAGAGTATGAGCAGCAGAGAACCGGGCTAGCCACCATGCAAGCCCAGGTCGCCTTAGCCGCGGCCCAGCAACAGCAGGCCGAAGCCGAGCTAGAGGAACTTAGAATTCAACTCGCTCAGACCAAGGTTTACGCGCCTCTTTCCGGCGATGTCTCGGTCCGCTATGTCGACGAGGGCTCGCTCGTCAGTCCCTCGACTCCGCTGATCCAGATCGTCAACCTCACCTCGCTTGTCACGATCGGCAATGTCCCCGAGCGCAGCGTTGGCCGACTTCTGGTCGGTACGCCCGCCGAAGTCCGCGTCGATGCGATTCCCGACAAGGTATTCCGCGGCATCGTCGCCCGCATCGCCCCGGTTCTCGATGCCGCTACGCGCAGCGCTTCCATCGAGATCGACATCTTGAATCCCGATCGGGTTCTGCGCGCCGAGATGTTCGTCCGCATCGACCTGAACTTTGGCACCACGCGGGAAGCCAATCTGATCCCCCGCGACAGCCTGATTTATCGAGGCGTCGAGTCCGGAGTATTCTTGCTCAACGAACAGGATCTTCCGGTATTCCAAGCCGTGGAAATCGGCGTTAATACCGAAGATGACCGCGTCGAAGTCCTCAACCTGGCCCCGGGAACGCGCATCATTGGCCGTGGTGCGACGATGCTGCGCGAGGGCGACCAGATCAGAATTTCCGACGGGCAGCCGCTGGCCGCCGGCGAGGCGCGTAACGGCGGTTAAACTAGCACCTGCGGGGCGAACAAAAAAGATAACGTCCCAGCTAGTTTCAACGTCCTTACAAAGAGGTCTTGGGCAATGTTGCCGCGACCTTGTGTAGGCCGCCCTGTTGGGCGGTCTAGTTAGGTTCCAAAAGGTTTGTTTTCATGAGCTTACCCGAGTTCTCCATCCACCGCCCTGTCACCGTCCTGATGGGCATTTCGGTCGCCGTGCTTCTCGGCGCGATCGCTTTTGTCCAGATTCCCGTGGACTTGATGCCGGAAACCGAGTACCCGACGCTCACAGTGAGCGCCACGTATCCCGGCGTGGCCCCCGCGGAGATGGAAACCTTGGTCGCCCGTCCGCTCGAAGAAGCCGTCGCTTCCGCCCCTGGAGTGGAAGAGATTACCTCGACCTCCAACGAGGGACAGGCCAGTGTGCGGGTGCGCTTTGCTTACGGCGAGAATCTGGACGAGGCCGCCAACGAACTGCGCTCGCGCATCGATCGGATACGCCGCCGCCTGCCGGAGGACATGGATGCTCCGACGATGTATAAGTTCGACACCTCGCAGTTTCCGGTCATGTTCATTTCCGTCCGGTCGGACGAAATGGACGCGAAAGAATTGCGGCACTTCGCCGAGCGCAGTCTGCAGTTCCGCATCGAGCGCGTACCCGGTGTCGCGCAGGCCAGGATATCGGGCGGCCTTCGCCGTCAGATCCAAGTCGAGCTGAACCTGGAGAAACTGCGCGCACTCAATCTTTCGGTTTCCGACGTCGTCCAACGGCTCAGCCAGGAGAACCAGAACACACCGGTCGGTCCGGTGCGCGAGGGCCGCTACGAGGTCCTGCTGCGCAGCGAAGGCGAGTTTACTAACCTCGAGGACATCCTCAACGTCGGCGTCGCCAATCGCAATGGCGTGCCGGTCCATGTTCGGGATATCGCTACCGTCATCGACGGCCACGAAGAGATCCGCTACGTCCTCGCAGTCAACGGTGAGCCAGCAATCCGCATGTTCATCTACAAGCAATCGGGCGCAAACACGGTCAAGGTCTCCGACGCGGTCTGGGAAGAGATGGCCATGATCAGCCAGGACTACAAGAACGTCACCGCCGAGGCGACCTGGGATTCGGCGACATTCATCCGCGCCTCGATCGCTAACGTGCAGACCTCCACCTTCGCCGGAGGCATCTTGGCTGTCGGCGTGCTCCTGTTCTTCTTGCGGAGCTTCACGGCCACGCTGATTATCGGCATCGCCATTCCGATCTCGGTGATCTCCACTTTCGCGCTGATGTACTTCAACGGCTTCACGTTAAATACCGTCAGTTTCGGCGGTCTCGCCTTAGGCGTCGGCATGCTGGTCGACAACTCGATCGTGGTGCTGGAGAACATCTTCAGGCATCGCGAGGATGGCAAGTCAATGATCGACGCCGCCGTCGTGGGCAGCCGCGAAGTCGGTATGGCCATCACGGCGTCGACGATGACGACAATCGCTGTCTTCGTGCCCGTTCTGTTCATGGGCGGCATCTCCGCTCAGACCTTCCAGCAGTTGGCCTGGGTCGTCTCGTTCGCGCTGCTCTGCTCGCTGGTCATCTCACTGACCGTCGTGCCCACCTTGTGCGCCCGCATGCTGCGCGGCTCTGCGGCAACCTCGGCCCGCAAGGGCGGTTTGGTTGCCTGGCTGGGAGATGTCCAAGATCGGATGGCTACTTCCTACGGCCGCGGTCTCGACTGGGCCCTCAATAATCGAATGCTGGTCGTCGGATCCGCGGTCGCCTTGATGGCTGGCTCGGCCTACATCATGCAGTTCATCGGCGTGGAGTTACAGCCGCAAGTCGATGAAGGACAGATTCGAGTTAGCGTGGAGCTCGAACCGGGAACGCGAGTCGACATCACCGACGACTTCATGCAGCGGCTGAGTACGGACATCCGTACCAATATTCCTGAAGCGAAGTACGTCATGACGGAATCGGGCAATAGCGGCGGCGGATTCCGCTACAGCGGCACCAACACTGGCAGCATGCGTATTGATCTGGTTCCGGCGTCCGAGCGCGACATCACGGCCAACGACATTGCCGCGAAAATCCGCACATTGGTTCAGGTCCAACCCGGCGTGCTCGTCCGCACCCGCGTGCAGGGCAGCAGCTTTAGCCGCCGCGGCGAGGGCGAAGACGATCGACTCAGCGTCGAGGTTCGCGGCCACAACCCGGTCATCGTCGATGAATTGGCCGTCCAGGTCAAGAACGCCATGATGAGCACCCCCGGCGTTCCCATGGCTCAGATCATGCGCCAGCCCGGTACGCCGGAAATGGTCGTCCGTGTCGATCGCGCCAAAGCCAGCAGCATGGGACTGTCCATTTCTGCGGTAGCGCGTTCCTTGGAGACGGCTATCGGCGGCTCCCGCGCCTCGATGTTCCGCCAGGATGGCGATGAATACGACATCATTGTTCGCTTGCGTGAAGAAGACCGCCTCGATGTTTCGCAGGTCGGCGAAGTCCCAATCACTCTGCCCAACGGCGAGAGCGTCCTCGCCCAGACCCTGGTTCGCACTGCGCGCCAAGAGGGTCCCATCGAGATCATGCGCAAAGATCAGGAACGCATGGTTATGGTCGCCGGCACGATCGCCGGTCGCGACTTGGGTTCGATTGTGACCGATGTGCGTGCCAGACTCCAGGACGTCCCTCGTCCCCGCGGTTACGACTTTGTCTTTGGCGGCGAATACGAGGAACAGCAAGAAGCGTTCCGATCCATGACTTTCGCCGCGATTCTGGCGCTGGCTTTGGTCTACATGGTGATGGCCGCGCAGTTTGAATCCCTGCGCGATCCCTTCATCATCCTGTTCTCTATACCTTTGGCGTTCGTCGGCGTGTCGCTGATGTTGTTCTTGACCGACACGACCTTCAACATGCAAGGTTTTCTGGGGGTCATCATCCTAGTCGGCATTGTCGTGAACAACGCCATCGTGCTCATTGACTACGCCAACCAGCTGATTCACGAGCACGGCATGAAGCTCCGTGAGGCGGTCGTTACCGCCGGCATACGCCGTCTGCGCCCGATCCTCATGACCACGATCACCACCGTACTCGGTTTGATTCCGATGTCCTTGGGCATTGGCGAAGGCGGCGAGTTACAGGCACCTATGGCTCGCGTCATCATCGGCGGACTGACGGCGTCGACGCTGATCACCTTGGTCTGCATCCCGGTGATCTACTTCACCCTGGAAGGCCGCGCCGAACGTGCGCGCGAAGCGAGTCGACTCTCGGGAGCGGGCCCGGAACTCCAGCCGCTGGCGTCGGGCGACTAGCTTTTCTTCACAGGAAGAACCACCAATCGCGCCCTGTCCTGTCGGCCCAAAGTACGGCTGCAAACAGAGCTGCATTGGTCACTGAGTGGGTCAAAATCAGCGCTCCCATGTGCCGCCGCCGATACAACCAGACGTTGTAAATCACGCAAGTAGCCGCGGCAACGGGCCACTCCCATTCGAGGTGCGTAAAGGTGAACCAGACCAGGGTCACCATAAAACCCGTCCAGGCGAACTTGCCAACGGGTATCGACCGGAAGCTTCGATCTGAATTGTAGACTTCCGCCTCACGCAGCAAGTAGCTGCGAACCAACAGTTCTTCGATGAACGGGGTGACTAGGGCGAACCCGGCAAACCGCAAGGCCAGCATTGCGGTTCGCAATCCCTCGCCCGCGGCCCCGGCGTTGAACGCATCGCCGGCGTCCTCGGGCCGCAAATCGGGCCACCACACGTAGGGCGCCATCCATAACGCGGCCACGCCCAGCCCGACCGCAACGTCCGCCAGATTCCACCCCGAGAGCGAAAACCCTTTGAGTTCGGGGTAGCTGCCCAGGCGCAAGAAGTAAACGAAAACAGCTAGCGGCGCCAGCACTCTCGCCGCCATCACGGCCAGAGCCGCAGACGCTGGAGCGTACTCGCCCACCTGCAATATCAGGGCGAAGGCGATCATCGGCGCGAAATACGGGAGCCAATCGGGAGTTTGACGCATCGTCGAGCGGTGTTCCCCGCGCCGAAGATGGCGGCGGCGGGCGAAACCGCTACGTTAAGCGAGAACGACCCTTCAATACAAGCGGCATCTGTTGGAGAAGACCGACCGCACCGTACACCGGGCCCGCTTGACGGCGTGTTCACCGCCATTCGAGCATGGAGGGATGCAACCCAATCCGCAGGTCAGAATCGTTAAGGATCCAGACTATAAAGAAGGCTATGCCAATAGCGTTCAGGTGCGGGTTAGCTTCTGGGACTTCTTCTTGCAGTTCGGCAAGATCGGCGCTCAGACGCCCGAGCAAGTCGAACTCAACGTTTCCCAGGGTATTTACCTAAGCCCTCAGCAGGCCAAAGCCTTGCACACGGTGCTCACCGAGAACCTCAAGCAGTACGAACAGGCCTTTGGCGAAATCAAATTCGACGCCAATCGAACCCGCCCCGAAGCGATTCAGTAACTATGCCGCTTGGGCCGTCTGCTCAATGGGCTCTCTTTCTGCCGCGGCAGCTGCAGCAACTTCAGCCTTGGCGCGGGGGTAGTCGAAACCCTCATCCAAGATGAGCCTCAGACTCCACTGCATTGCCGTGTCGGCAAAAGCTATGATGGGGGCCGCGATGGCGACGATGATTAACAGGGACGATACGCTCATGATTCTTGTCATCCTCCGGTCATACGGATTGGGGGGGAGATCCCAAGAAACTTCAGTACCAGCTTGCGGCTTACTAAAGTACTCGTCAACCTGGGAGTATTCCTGAAAAAGGTCGCCGGAACTCCCAGTCCCGTGCCTTTCGTATACTCTTCGTGAAGGGGTAGACGGCTTTTTGAACTGGCTCGATATCGTCCTCGGCGCGATTCTGCTCTTCTCCGGCATCGCCGCTCTACGCAATGGCCTCACGCGCGAGATCGTCCGCGTCATCGCCCTAGTTGTCGGCGTGATGGGCGCCATGTGGTTTTACGACACCCTGGCCCCGGAACTCACCTTCATCACAAACCCGGCTCTGGCCAAGTTTTCCGCCTTCCTCGGAATCCTGTTCGGTTGCATGCTGGCCGGCGCCGTGCTCGCCTTGGCTCTGGACAAGTTTTGGGGCGCCACCGGACTGCGCTGGTTCGACCGCTTGCTCGGGGGAGGTTTCGGACTGGTCCGCGGATGGATCGCGGCGACGGTCCTGCTGCTTGGTCTGGTTGCCTTCGTTCCGATTGCCGGCGTCGACCGAGCGGTTGCCGAATCGAGCCTGGCCCCGCTAGTACTTCATGGCGCCCGTGCTGCAACCTACGTGGCCCCCCCGGCGCTACGCCAAGCCTATAGCGATAACTTTGAGAAAGTTCGCAAGGCCTGGAGTCTCCGGCCGCAGACCACCGTCCGCGAACCCGCCGCCGATTCCACCAAGCCCGACCCGCTGCGTTAGATGTGAATGGCGCGGCCGTCGACGGCAAAGGCCGCCTCTTTGACGACTTCAGCCAGCGTCGGATGCGCATGGCTCGTGCGGGCAATGTCCTCGCTCGATGCGCCCAACTCGATGGCCACCGCCGCCTCGGCGATCAGATCGCCCGCGCGCGGCCCAATGATGTGCACGCCCAACACGCGGTCCGTTTCCTTGTCGGCTAAGATCTTCACGAATCCGTCGGTCTGATTCAGCGCCTTAGCCCGCCCATTCGCCAAGAACGGGAACTTGCCCTTGCGGTACTCGATGCCGGCTTCTTTTAGCTGCTCTTCGGTCTTGCCGACCGAGGCAATCTCCGGGTGCGTATAGGCCACGCCCGGGATCGCATCGTAGTTGACGTGCCCATAGCCGGTCACGATGTATTCGACGCAAGCGACGCCCTCTTCCTCGGCCTTGTGCGCCAGCATCGGTCCCCGAATAACGTCGCCGATCGCGTAAACGCCCCGGACTGAGGTCTCGAAGTGATCACCCACCGGCACCCGGCCGCGTTCGTCGAGCGCAATGCCCGCAGCTTCTAAGCCCAGACCGTCCGTGTTCGGCTTGCGTCCCACCGCGAGCAACACGCGGTCGCACTCGATTGCGTCCTGAGCATCGATCTCGACCACGCACTTCGTCTTGCCTTTGAGCTTGGCGCTCTTCACCTTGGCGCCCAAGCGGAACTCCAGCCCCTGCTTCTCCAGGATCTTCTGGGCCGCCTTGGCCACTTCGGAATCCATGCCCGGCAAGATCCGG
The DNA here is from genome assembly GCA_027592785.1 of Acidobacteriota bacterium. Lineage (GTDB taxonomy): Bacteria > Acidobacteriota > Terriglobia > Bryobacterales > UBA6623 > CAMPKL01. The sequence goes on along the minus strand of JAQCLD010000017.1, from coordinate 31,944 downwards.
TCCAGATACTCGACGACGGTGACCTTCGAGCCTAAACGCTTCCAAACCGAGCCCAGTTCGAGCCCGATATAACCGGCGCCGATCACCACCAGGTGTTTGGGTACTGTCGCGTAGTCGAGCGCCTCGATGGAGGCGCCGATGCGGTCTCCATCCAACTCGACGCCGGGCAAGGTGGCCACTTTGCTTCCTGTGGCGATGATGATGTTCTCTGCCTCAAGCTCTTGCGGGCCATCCTTCGTCTCAACGCTCACCTTGCCGCCGCCCAGCATACGCGCCATTCCTTGGTAGCGCGTGATCTTGTTTTTCTTGAACAGCCCCGCCACGCCCTGAGTTAGCCCTTTGACGACCGAATCCTTGCGCGCCAGCATCTTGGCCAGGTCGAGCTTCACCGAGCCGATCACCATGCCGTGCTCGGAGAGTCCCTTGCCGCTGGCTTCGGCGAACAATTCGCTCGACTCCAGCAACGCTTTCGAGGGAATGCAACCGACGCGCAAACAGGTACCGCCTAGCGCCGGCTCCTTCTCGACGCAGGCTACGTTGAGCCCCAACTGCGCGCCGCGAATGGCCGCGACATAGCCCCCAGGGCCGGCGCCGATAACGATCAAGTCGTGTTGAGTCATGGTCTAATCCGTCGAACGCGCTTCCGCTGGCCCCCGCGAGAGGTCCCTCGAATCGCCTTCGTTCCGCCAACTAAATCTCGAGGAAAATTCTTTCCGGGTTCTCGATCACATCCTTGATGCGTTTCAAGAAGGTGACCGCTTCACGTCCGTCGACGATTCGGTGATCGTAGGTCAGTGCGACATACATCATCGGCCGCGCCACAATCTCGCCGTCCATCACCACGGCGCGCTGCTGGATGGCGTGCAGTCCAAGTATCCCGCTCTGCGGCGGATTGACGATCGGCGTCGAAAGCATCGACCCGTAGATGCCGCCGTTCGAGATGGTAAACGTCCCGCCCTGTAGCTCCGATAGGTCGATCTTGTTCGCCTGAGCGCGCTTGGCGAAATCGCCGATCTTCTTCTCGATGTCCGCGAAGTTCAGGTTCTCGGCATTGCGCAGAATCGGTACGACCAAGCCGCGGCCGCCGCCTACGGCGATGCCGACGTCGAAGTACTTGCGATAGATGATGTGCGTGCCTTCGATCCGGGAGTTGACGCCGGGGCAATCCTTGAGCGCCTCGACCGCTGCCTTCACGAAGAACGACATGAAGCCCAACTTAACGCCGGTCTTCTCTAGGAAGGCGTCCTTCCAACGCGCCCGCAAGGCCATCACCGTCGTCATGTCGACCTCGTTGAAGGTGGTCAGCAGCGCGGCCGTTTGCTGAGCGTTGACCAGATTCCGAGCGATGACTTTGCGCATCGGCGTCATGGGCACGACTTCTTCTTCGCGGCCGGGCGATGATACTGCTGTCGGCGGCGCGAGCGGTTTGGGCGCAACGGCTGCTGGAGCCGGAGCCTCGGCGGGCGCCGCGGCCGGCTCCGCTGCAGCTTGTTGGGCGTCGTCTTTGGTGATCCGCCCGCCAGGTCCAGTGCCTTCGACCGTCGTCGCTTCGATGCCGGCTTGGCTCAAGATCCGCTGGGCCGACGGCATCACTTTCGCGTCCGTCTGTTGCTTCGATTGCGTCTTGGCTGCAGCCGCTGGTTTCGCCGCCGGGGCCGCTTCCTTCTTGGCCGATTCTGCCGCGGCGGACGTGGCCGTCTTCTTGGCGGTCTTCCCCGCCGGCGCCTTGCCTTCTTCGATCAAGGCGATCACGTCGCCGACCGCCGCTTCCGCTCCGTTGCCCTTTAGTATTTTCGTCAGCGTCCCACTCACCGGGGCGGGCAGTTCCATCGATGCCTTGTCGGTCTCGATCTCGACGAGCACTTCGTCCATCTCGACGTAATCTCCGGCGCTCTTGCGCCATTCGCCGATCTGCACTTCGGTGATGGATTCACCCGATTGGGGAATTTTCAATTCAACAGGCATGTTCTAGAAGGAATCCTTCTCGTCTCGCACGATTTTGCTACTCGTTGGCGCCTAAGGCCTGATCGATCACTTGTTGCTGTTCCAGCCGATGCGCGCCCGCCGAACCGGTCGCCGGGCTGGCCGAAGCCACGCGCGCCACGACCTTCAGGTCGCGACCCGCCATCTCACTGCCAAACCGCAGCCGCAGGTAGCCCCAAGCACCCATATTCTCGGGCTCTTCTTGCACCCACACGACCGGCAATTCCGCTTTGTACGGCGCCAGTGCGGCTTCAATCTCACTTTCCAGCAGCGGATAGAGCTGCTCGAATCGCAAGATCGCCACATCGGTGCGTCCCGCTTCCTGACGGCCTTTCTTCAGGTCGTAGTAAACCTTACCTGAGCAGCAAAGTACTCGTTTGACCTTGGAAGCGTCCGGTAAATCGTCCGCCAAAATCTTCTGGAAGCTTCTGTCCGTCAAGTCTTCCAGCGGAGAAACAACTTCCGCATGGCGCAGCAAGCTCTTGGGGGTCATGACCACCAGCGGCTTGCGCCACGGCCGGACTACCTGCCGCCGCAAAACGTGGAAGAACTGCGCCGGAGTCGTCGGGTAGACCACCTGCATGTTGTCCTCGGCGCACAACTGCAAGAATCGCTCCAGCCGCGCGCTCGAATGCTCTGGCCCTTGGCCTTCAAAGCCATGCGGCAACAGCATCACCAAGCCGCTCAACCTTTGCCACTTGTCTTCCGCGCTCGAGATGAACTGATCGATAATGACCTGCGCCGTGTTGACGAAGTCCCCGAACTGAGCCTCCCAACAGATCAACCCGTCGGGCCACTCTAGCGAGTAGCCGTAATCAAAACCCAGTACGCCCGCCTCCGACAAGGGGCTGTTGTGGATATCCAGCACGCCCTGCCTCGGCGACAAGTGCCGCAAGGGCACGTACGAGTGTCCGAACTCAACGTCGCGCAGTACGGCATGACGGTGGCTGAACGTTCCCCGCTCGCTGTCTTGGCCCGAGAGTCGAACCCGATAGCCTTCGATTAACAGCGATCCGAACGCCAAAGCCTCGCCGGCCGACCAATCGAGCGGCCGCTCGCCTAGGGCCATCGCGTGACGCTGTTCCAGCATCCGTGCGATACGCGAGTCTGGGTGGAACTCTTGCGGCGTCTTGCTCAACTTCTCCAGAATCGCCGTCAGCCGCTCGCGCTCCACCGTCGTATCCGCAGGCTCCATCTGGTCTTCTGGACCGCCCTTGATGGCGGCCCAAACTCCGCGCATGCCGTCCACCGTATGGATGAAGGCCTCGCTGCGAGCCGCGGATAGCTCCGCTTCGAGGTGCTCCTTGCGTTGCTCGGCAATCGCTTCGGCTTCCCCGGCCTTGACGCCGCCCTGGGCCAGCAAGTGCTCCAGGTAAGCTTCGCGAACCGGCTTGCGCTTAGCGATGGCCTTATACAACAGCGGTTGCGTGAACGACGGCTCGTCGCCTTCGTTGTGGCCCCGGCGGCGATAACCGTACATGTCGATGACGATGTCGCGCTTGAACGTGTTGCGGAAGTCCATCGCCAGGCGAATCACCTGCGAGACGGCCTCCGGATCCTCGCCGTTCACGTGGAAGATCGGGATCTGCAGCATCTTGCCCAGACCCGATGCGTAAATCGACGAGCGGCCCTGCTCGGGCGGCGTCGTAAAGCCGATCTGGTTGTTCACGATGACGTGCAGCGTGCCGCCCACCGTGTAGCCCGGCAGTTCGCTCATGTTGAGCGTTTCTTGCACCACGCCCTCGCCCGCGAACGCCGCGTCGCCATGAATCAGAATCGCCAGCCCTCGGCGCCGCTGCGTATCATGCGCCCGATCCTGCCGCGCCCGCAGGCGCCCAACCGCAACCGGGTTCACGAACTCCAAGTGGCTCGGGTTAAAGCACAGCGACAGGTGAATCCCGTTGCCCTTCGAGGTTTTCCACGTGCTTGAGAAGCCCAAGTGGTACTTCACATCGCCGCGTCCTGCGTAGAGGTGCGAATCCATGTCCGCGAACTCTCTGAATATCTGTTGGGCATTCTTGCCCATGATGTTCGACAGAACGTTGAGTCGGCCGCGGTGGGCCATGCCGATGATGATGTCGTTGATGCCCGAGTCGCCCGCTCGTTCAATCGTCAAATCGAGCAGCGGGATCAGCGTCTCGCAACCTTCAATCGAAAAGCTCTTGGCTCCCACAAACTTCTTCTGGATGAACTCCTCGAAGATCACCGCGTCGGTCAGCCGGGTCAGAATGCGCAACTGCCGGCCGCGGCTCAACTGCAGCCGGTTGCCCGACCCTTCCATGCGCTTCTGCAGCCACTCGCGCTCGGTCAGGTCGTCGATGTGCATAAACTGCACCCCGATTGACCGGCAATAGGTTTCACGTAGCCGCTCGATCACCTTGCGGGGAGTATCCGCATCGCAGCCAGAGAGCGTGTCAGCAGAAATCGTTTGATCCAGATCCGGGTCCCAAATCCCGTAATAGGAAGCGTCCAACTCGGGCGGGGAAGACCGCGGCAGCCCCAGCGGATCCATGCGCGCGATCATATGACCGCGTACGCGATAAGCCCGGACGACCTTATCGACGCGATCCTGCAGCCCAACCGCGGAACTTACTAATCCAGTCGAGGTCGGTCGCGGAACAGGTTGAATCGCCATTTCCGACGATGCAGGGGGTCGATAGGTGGAAGGCAGCTGGCCGTTCCCTTTCACCGAAGTCTTGGGGGTGACCTGTACGAAGTACTCCCGCCACTCTTCAGGGACCGACGCCGGATCGCGCTCGAAATCCGCGTAGAGGCCCTCAACAAAAGCCAGGTTCATGTCAGCTGGCCAGTCGATTTGCTTAGCCATGGTGAGTTTTTGCGGTCCCTTCCCCAGCAGCCCCGACGGCCTGGCCGCAAGACGCACTACTACTCATAACATCACCCGCTTGACCCAGGGTCAAGGGTCCAAGGCCCGAATACCGGAGTTTCCTGCAATGCTCTAGTTACTATGGTCGTCTTCCAGCCTGTTCGACAATAGGATGAACAGTCTAGAGCCATGAACCCAATCCCCATCGGACCATTCGAAGCCGGCTCGGGCCGCGACCTCTTTCTTGTCTGCGGCCCCTGCGTCATCGAGTCCCAAGAGCACGCCCTGTCGATGGCCCGGCGCGTGAAAGCCGCCTTCGATGGCAGCGGACTTTCCGGTGTCTTCAAAGCCTCCTTCGACAAGGCCAACCGCACCAGCGTCAGCTCCTACCGCGGCCCCGGGCTCGAAGAAGGCCTGCGAATCCTGCAGTTGGTCAAACAAGAAACCGGCCTGCCCATCCTCACCGACATCCACGAGCCCTCTCAAGTTGGCCCCGCCGCTGAAGTCTGCGACATCCTGCAAATCCCAGCCTTCCTCTGCCGCCAAACCGACCTACTCCTCGAAGCAGGCCGTACCGACCGCGTGATCAATGTAAAAAAGGGTCAATTCCTGGCCCCCTGGGACATGCGCTACGCCGCCGACAAGATCGCCTCGGCCGGCAACAGCCGCATCATCCTCACCGAACGCGGCGCGAGCTTCGGCTACCAAAACCTGGTCGTCGACTTCCGCGGCCTCAAGATGATGCAAGACCTCGGACATCCCGTCGTCCTCGACGTCACCCACAGCCTGCAACTCCCCGGCGCCGCCGGAGGCGCCAGCGGCGGTCAGCCCCAATACATTGAGACCCTGGCTCGCGCCGGAGCTGCCGCCGGCGTCGACGGCCTGTTTTTCGAAGTCCACGACGACCCTAATAACGCCCTCTCTGACGGGGCTAACGCCCTGCACCTAGACCTGCTGCCCGACCTGCTCGGCAAGCTCAAAGCAATCGGCAATCTTGTAAGGAAGTGGTAGCCGTGTCCCTCACGGCACGATCTTGATAGGAGTCTTGCGGTCGTCGAAGTTTCTCCCAACGAAATAACCAATCAAGGCTCCGCCTGATCCGACCGCCGCGAAGGTGACCACTGCGGCGCCCGCGGAATCCGTCGAGCGGGACGCGGCGGCCCCCAAGGCCACTCCGGCGAGCGCTCCTACAGTGGCGCCGAGATTCCGACGCCAGCCGCGACGTGGTTGCTCTAACTCGATCAAGGTAACCGAGGCCAGCGGGATCGACGCGTGACCTCTCGGATGCATCGTCTCGTTCGTCGTCCGCTTGATGTTCACGATCAGCGTGTCGTTGCGGACGCCGACGACTTCGACTTGGATTGCGACTCCGTCGGGCAAAGCCAACTGGATCTCTCGACCCTCAATGATCTGGGCCAGTTCACCCCATTTCCGTTCCTGCGGGTGTGTCTGCGCCAGGGCAAAGAGCGGGCACACGCATACAAGCAGAATGATGGTTCCAGACAAAAGCCGCTCACTCGTCGACTGGTGAGACGGTGTCACGTCATCACGCTCCTTTGAAGTGGAGAGTTCGACAGGGCCTAAGGACTTGCGTTACATGGACTGGCGAAATAAACTGCCGGCATCCACGGACCTGCGCTCACTTGGCTGTCGATTGGCGGACTTTGGCGACCTCATCCACCAAAAACAAATCCGTAAGCAGGGATCGCAAGTGAATAGAAGCGTTGAGGTTGTCAATCAGCTGCGAGCTGATCGCCGACTGCGCCAAGACCAGTTCCATCGCGGCCAGCGCATGGCGCGAATCCATCTCCATTACGCTCAAGAACGCACGATGTTTCTCGGCAGGCTCAAGGCCGTCGTTGCTGATCGCCGATTCGTAGGCCTGCGGCAAGCCTTTCAAGGCCTCCACAGCGCGCCCTAATAGGTTACGGAGCTGGCTTCCCGTGTCGGAGCCCGCATCGGCTGCCAAGCCCTGTGCGGCGTAAGCCAGCATGAACTCGTAGCACTCCTCAACGGTGTTACAGCGGTCTCTCAGGTCTTCGAGCATCGGATCAGGATACTACGGTTGCCGCGCTTAGTCGCCCGTTGCCGAACCTGGCGCCGCAGAAGTCTCGTCCGAAACCGGCCAACGCTCCGGATCGTGGTGATCCAAGTAATGCTCGCGGCTGACCGTACCGAAGATCATCGACTTGGTCATCTCCAGCTTTTCCGGGCGTATTGCGAAGTAGATGTGCGCCATCACCATGGTGATGAATCCGACTCCCGCCAATCCGTGCAGCACGTACATCCAACCCCACGTCGCGTCCCCGAAGAAAATGTATGGGTCGCGGGTCAGAAATGGCGTGCGCACGCGGTACAGCATGAAGAAGCCGGTGAAGATCACAGCCAAACCCGCAAGCATCACGGCCATGTGAAACATCTTGTTCTCGAACGGGTACTTGGAGAACTTGCGCGGCAGCGCCGCCGACTTGCCCATCATCAGCTTCGCGCGGTTCTTGGCGTCTGCGATGTCCGTCCTATCCGGCCAAATAGCCCAGAAGTCCAAAAAGAACGAGGCGTGGATAACGTGGAAAATGATCGAAGCGGTCAGCAAAATTCCAGCCATCCAGTGCCACTCGACCCAGGCGAACTGGACCCCGACCAGAGGCAGAAACGCGGTGAACAGCAGCACCAACATCGACACTGCCATGATCCAGTGAAAGACCCGGGCTGTCAGCGAGTGCCTCTTGACCTTCGCCGGAAGCCGCTCCTTGAAGCCAGGTGCCACCTGGGGCTCCACAAAAGTCTCTTCTTTAGCGAAGAAGCCTGCCCAAATCGCGTGGCCGACCAGGAACACCGCACCGGCAATCGCGAAGACCCAAATCAGCACCCAGCCGAGGTGGATGGGAACTTCCTGCCCCCAAGGACTCGTTGCCCATTGAATTAGTTCCACTTTAGGCCTCCTGTACTCCGCGGATCGCGCGTTTGACGAGATTCCGCATCAAAGGCACTTTGTAGCCGTTGTGGCGCAGCGGGAATGCTCCTTCGATGGACATCTCGCCGGCCATTGCCGCGGTGCTTTCGTCGGCGGGCTTGCCCGTCACCGCATTCTCGACCTGTGCCAGACGCCAAGGATGTGCGGCCACGCCGTTCAATACGATGCGAATGCGCTCGATCGTGCCGCCGTTGACGACTTTGACCGCTGCGATATTGACCAACGGGAAATCCCACACCGGACGGTCGCGGACTTTCTCGAAGTAGTAATCCGTGCCGGCCCAAGTGGCAGGGATACGGATCGCGACCAGGAGTTCACCGGGTTTCAGCACGTGCATGCGCGTGATATCGATTCCCGGACCAATGAAGTAGTCTTCGGCGTCGACCACGCGCTCGCCGCTCGGCCCTTGGATCACTATCTTCGCGTCTAGTGCGACAAGAGCCGGCGCTGTATCTGAAGGGCTAACGGCTACGCAACGGTCGGCCCCCAGGATGGCGTGCTCGCGGTTGATAGCGGTCGGCGTGTCTGCATAGCAAACGTTGCCGCCGGCACGGTAACAAGGCATTCCGCCGCGGTAGTACCAACAACGGGTGTCCTGGGAAATATTGCCGCCAATCGTACCCTGGTTGCGGATCTGCGGCGAAGCGACGACACCAGCCGCCTCGCTCAAAATCGGGAACCTCTCGCGAATCAGCGGATCGCCGACCAGCGTGGTCAGCGTGGTCATTGCGCCGATCTCAACGCCGCCGTCCAGATCGCGCACGCCGCTCATCCCGCTCACCTGGCTCAGGTCGACGACCACCTTTGGACGCTTGATGCGATCCTTCAACCAGTCGAAGCTGTCCTGACCGCCGGCCATCACCCACGCATCCGAACCGTGCTCCGCCAGCAGCGTCACGGCGTCACTGGCGGAGGTCGGCTGAAACAGCTCGAAGGCCGGCATGACATCACGAAATACAGCCATGTTCGTTCTCCTGATCTTGTAAACCCAATTAAACGTGAGCCGTCATTGGCTCGGTTACGGGCTTTCCGGCTTCCAACGAAGTCAGAATCATATCCAAAGACACCGGCGCACGGCGGAAGATCTCATCCCCGAGCGCATCGGAGATGGCATTGAGAATGGCGCAACAACCTGAGGCGACCGGCGGCTCTCCAATCCCGCGGGCCCCTACGGGAGTCTCGGGATCGGGAATATTCAGTGCGCCCCATTGCATCTTGACCGGCGCATCCAGAATCGTTGGCGGCCGGTTCTGGTAGAAACGTTTGGCCAGAGGGATCCCCAAGTGCTGGTCATAGACCCACTTTTGGCCCAGAGCATGGCCGATGCCCAGCATCGAACGCCCCAGAATCTGGCCTCCCAAGGCGCTGGGATGAATGACCGTGCCGACGTCGGCCACGGCTAGGAAGTCGAGAATTTGATAACTGCCCGTCTCGACATCGATCTCCACTTCCGCGAATGCGGCCACGAACGAAAACGCCCGGCCGTCTTGGTCATAGTTATCGCGGGCGACGCCCATCAGTCCCTGGCCGGCCATGTTCTTGGCCGAAGTCGCCGTAATCTTATTGATGTCCTCGGGTAGTTCGTGCCCGTCGTAACGACCGCCCATCGCGATAGCGCGCTGCGCCGCCTGGGCCAGGCTCATGCTAGCGCCGCCGCCCCTGCGGTAGACGCGCTCCCCGCCCACAAGGTAATCCGCGGGGCGCCCGCCCAATGCTCTAGCCGCAATCTCCCGCAATTTCGCTATGGCGTCGGTTGCGGCAGCGTGGGCCGCCCGGGTCGTGGCATGCGTCGTCTGGCTGCCGCCGGAGGCGCAGCTCCAAGGAAGATTCTTATTCGTCCCGCCCCAGGTAACAACGACCTTCTCCCAGGGAACTCCCATCATCTCCGCGGCCACCCGTTGGGAGTCGCTGTAGTTCCCCGTACCTAGATTGCCGACGCCCGTCTGGATATAAAGTTTTCCGTCCGGCTTGATGACTAAAAGGCCGTCAAAGCCTCTGGAACCGCCGACAAACGTACTGCTGGCAACGCCCACGCCGCGAACTTTCGAGCCGTTGCGCGTTCCGCTAGCGGCGGCTCGTTCCTTCCAGTTGAACATCGCAGCGCCGCTATCCAGGGCCTCCTTCATGAAGCAACTGGTCGTGTAGGCCTGTGCGCCAGCCCCAGAAGGCGGGCCGAACCTCGCCTTGCCCTCGGGCGCGTTGATCTTGTGAATTTCCACTTGATCGATGTTGAGCTGGCGCGCCGCCTTGGCCAGCAGCGGCTCCATCAGGGTGATCCCCTGCATGCCCCCCGGCTGACTCTGCGCCGTTCGGGGAGGAGTGTTGGTTAGAACAGTAATTCCCCGCCAGCGCATCGCAGGCGGCTGGTACAGCAGCGATACCATCGTTGCGGCGTTGCTGTAATCGCCGTTCCGAGCGTAGGGGCCGTTGTCCGCAACCGTGTACATGTCCAGTGCGGTGATCCGGCCATCCTTGTCGAATCCGCATTTCACACGACCAGTGACGCTGGGTCTTGCTCCGCCGATGTTGTGCTCGTCTTCCCGGGAAGCGCGCAGCATGACCGGCGCGTTGCACTTGCGCGCGAGAATGGCTGGGATCACGATCTGGACAGTCCCTCTGATCTTGGCCCCAAACCCGCCGCCGGTGTACTCGCTGATGACCACAATGTCGTCCTCAGACATGTTCATCCAGCGGGCAACAGCGGGTACCGTCTGGATGGTGCTTTGCGAGCCCACGTGAACGAATAACTTGCCCCCCTGCCAGTAGGCCATGCAGGTGCGCGGCTCCAGCGCCTGGTGGCTGGTGTTCGGGGTCGCGAAGGTTTCATCGAGCACGAGAGCGGCGTTCTTGAAGCCTTCCTCGACATCCCCGAACGACCACTCGTCGGTGGGTTTCCCCATCGGCATCTTGCCTTCCGCGTACTCCTTGAAGTCTTCCTCGGTCCACTTGACCTCCACCACATCCAGAGGTCCCGGCTCCTCGCCCGGCGCCGCCTCGGGGCGTGCCCAAGTGTTGCCGTCCGTGCGCGCGTTGGGGCCGCCAGGCCGCAAGCTGACGAATGGGTCCACAACGAAGGGCAGCCGTTCGTAGGTCACACGAATCTTTTCGATGGCATCAGCGGCCGTCAGTTCGTCCACTGCCGCTAAGGCCAGGATCGGTTCCCCCTGATACATCGGTTCCATGGCCAGGCCCACGTCAGAGCGTTTATCGGCCTCGATCTTCTCGCCCAGGTCTGTGATGTAATCGGCGGCGCCCGGCAGTTCATCCTTTGTGACGATGCACTTGACGCCCGGCATGGCCAGGGCCTCGCTGGCGTCGATGTTCACAATGCGCGCATGAGGATACGGGCTGAGCAGCAGCTTTGCGAACAGCATTCCATCTGCTCGGAAATCTTCTGAGTACTTCGACTTGCCGGTGACCTTAGCCACCATGTCCGGCGTCGCGTAATCCTGGCCGACCAGCTTTCCTCGCACCGGGGGCGTATCACCGGTCACGACCGGAATATTGCCATTCGTGAATTCAGGCATTGTTCACCTCCCGAGACAATTCCGCGCCGCGCATCAAAGAAGTCAAAATCTTGTCGTAATCCTGGCAGCGGCATAGGTTGCCCGAAATGCCGTGGGCCAGCTCCTGGCGCGTAGGATTGGGATTCGTCTTAAGAAATCCAACCGTCGCCATCAAGAAACCCGACATGCAAAACGCGCACTGAAATCCCTGCTGTTCGACAACGGCCTGTTGCACCGGGTGCAGCGTTCCATCGGGGCTTGCCAGTCCCTCCACTGTCTGAATCTTCTTGCCGCGGGTGCTATGGGTGAGCACCGAGCAGCTGTAATGTGGGACATCGTCAATCAGCACGGAACATGCGCCGCACTCGGCCCGGTCGCAGCCGAGCTTGGTCCCGGTAAGACCCAGCTTGTAGCGCAGGGTCATTGCCAGCGTCTCCTGCTTCATCACATCGACGCGCCGTTGCTGGCCGTTCACGTCCAGCGTGAGCATTCGCTCGACTGATCCCGGCGCCGCTGCAAAAGCACGTGTAATCGAGCCTCGGAAGAGATAGCCGGTGGAGGAGACAGCGCCAGCGGCGATCACGCCCTTGATCAGGTCGCGCCTTGTGGGAACGTATTTCGATTGCGGATCATGTTCGTCGGACATAAAAGCACCTCAGATATAGCTGTGCCGTGTGAGCCAGTAAGCCGGACATATCATACCGCCCTGGGCTCCCCAGTTCAACCTTAAATCGGGCATCGTCTAGTGCATTTGCATCCTTTCACCGAAAACGCCTTCCTCAACCAGCACCGTCCATTCCGCGCCTGACGACTCGATGGATAAGAAAAACGGACGCGGTTCTTCCGCCAGATAGGCGATGCCGTCGCCCGACCCCCGCTGATCGACCACCACCTTCATCAACCTTCCACTCACCGTGCTGTGCACGCCAACCTGAAACTTTCTCTCCTGCGCATCTAGCCCTTCTCCACTCTCGACGGTCCACTTGATACGCCATTGGCCCGTGTCGATCTCGAACGATTCGGTCTGCGCGCCTCCTCGACCCGACTGGGCAAAGACGGGGCTCCAGCCCATAGCCAACACCTTGGGCGCGGCCTCCGCCCGCGGTCGGGGCCAATAGTCGCTCACAACCCACGCCGCGGCCACGATTGCAGCAGCCCCGGCTAGCCAGCGGCGGCGGCCGGCCCCAATCCAAACTCGAAGCTCGTCTCCCATCCTTCAACAGAGTGTATTGGAGAGCGCGGCAGTTCGGGGTTTAACGCCGCCAATCGTTTACAGCCGTCCGGCCTGTCCGATATCCTTGGAGTTTGGGCCTTCCCGCTCTCCATGGACGCATTTCAAATAACCAGGGCCCTAATCGACATCGATTCGGTCACGCCCCACGAAGAGCGAATCGGCGATTGGCTCTTCGATCACCTGCGTCCGCTGGCGGAGCGTTTCAACGGCCGCATCGAAAAGATCCAGGTCGAGCCCGGCCGCAATAACGTCTGGGCCTGGTGGGGGACGCCCGAAATCGTCTTCTCCACCCACATGGACACCGTCCCGCCTTTCATCCCTTCCAAAGAGGACGACGAGTTCATCTGGGGCCGCGGCGCCTGCGATACCCACGGCCTGTGCGCGGCCATGATCAAGTCCATCGAGCGGCTGCTCGAAGAGGGCGTCAGAGATCTGGGCCTGCTGCTTGTCGTTGGCGAAGAGGTTGACGGCCGGGGCGCCGCCTTCGCCAATAAGACGCCCCCCGCCGGCGTTCGCTATCTCATCAACGGCGAGCCCACTGAAAACTTGCTGGCGCTTGGCTCCAAGGGCGCCCTGGGACTCAGGCTGACGGCAGAAGGCGCCGCCGCCCATTCCGCCTACGAAGAGTTGGGCGATTCGGCCATCGACAAGCTCCTCGACAATCTGCAGTCGTTGCGTTCCGTTATCTGGCCCAGCGATCCGATCCTCGGCGAGACGACGCTGAACATCGGCACGATCCAGGGCGGCATCGCCGCAAACGTCATTCCCGACCAGGCCTCCGCTACGCTGATGATTCGCGTCGTCTCCGACCTGGCGGCCATCAAGGCGCAGGCCCTGGCGGCCTTTGACGATCGCGTCGGCGTCGAAGTTGTCGCCTACAGCCCGGCCGTCCATCTCAAGGCCGTCGATGGCTTTGAGACTTCAGTCGTCAAGTACACGACCGATATTCCGAAACTAACCAACTGGGGCCAGCCCCTCCTGCTGGGCCCGGGGACGATCCACGTCGCCCACACGCTCGACGAGCGCGTGCCGAAGAAGCAGATCGCCGAAGCCATCGAGCTGTACGTGCGGCTCGCGAAACAACTCAAAACGGAGACGAAGAACTAGACCCGACTCGGGCGTCCTCGCTGATTTCAGACGAGCGCCCGGCTCGCAAGGGGATTCCTATGCCAAACAAGATCGAAGTTGGAGTACTGGGCGCCACCGGCATGGTGGGCCAGCAGTTTATTTGCCAGTTGCAGGGCCACCCGCTGTTTGAGCTGACTTGGCTCGGCGCCAGCGAACGCTCCGCCGGCAAGACTTACGCCGAAGCTGCGCGTTGGGTGCAGGACCGCCCCGTCCCTGCGTCGATCGCCTCCCAAACGGTCCAAGCAGCGGTCCCCTCTGCTACCGCACCCAAGCTCGTCTTCTCCGCCATGGACGCCTCCGTCGCCGGCGAAATCGAGCAAGCCTTCGCCAAGGCCGGACACCTCGTCGTCTCCAACTCCAAAAACCACCGCATGCTCCCCGACGTGCCGCTGCTCGTGCCCGAGATCAATCCCGATCATCTCGGCTTAATCACCGCCCAGCGCAAGAACCGCGGCTGGTCCGGCGCGATCGTCACCAATCCCAACTGCTCGACGATCGCTCTCACCATGGGACTCGCCCCGCTGATGCCTTTCGGCATCAAGCGCATCCTGGCTACGACGCTGCAGGCCATATCCGGCGCCGGTTACCCTGGGCTGCCCTCGATGGACATCGTCGCCAACGTGATTCCGCTTATCGGAGGCGAAGAAGAAAAGATGGAAGTCGAGACCCACAAAATCCTTGGGTCCTTCACCGGCGGCGCCATCCAGGAGCTCGATGCCCCCATGAGTGCCCACTGCAATCGCGTCCAGGTCGTCGACGGGCACACCGTTTGCATCTCGGTTGACCTCGCAAGCAAGCCGTCCATCGACGAGATCAAGGCCGCCTTCAGCTCCTTCAGCGGCCTACCGCAGCAGAAGAAGCTGCACACCGCCCCGCTACATCCCATCCACCTGATGGAAGAGCCCGACCGTCCTCAACCGCGCCGCGACGCGATGCGCGAGAATGGCATGGCCGTCTCGGTGGGACGCATCCGCAAGTGCTCCATCCTGGGCTACAAATTCGTCTCCCTGGGACACAACACGATTCGCGGCGCCGCCGGCGCCGCCGTCTTGAACGCTGAGTTGCTGCATAGCGAAGGCTGGTTGGACTAGATGATCGTGATGAAGTTCGGCGGTACCTCCGTCGAAAGCGCACAAGCCCTAGAACGCATCTCCGGCATCGTCGCCGGCCGGCTTGACCGCAAGCCCTTGGTCGTCGTGTCGGCCATGGGCAAGACGACGGACCGGCTCGTCGCCATGGCCCGCGCCATCGAGGTCGGCGATCTCGCCGCGGCGCTTGCCGAACTCAACAAGATGGCTGACCATCACCTGCGTGAAGCGCTCCCGGCCGCAGCCGACGAGCGCCGCGCGGGCCTTGAAACATTCCTCAAGGGAACCTTCGAGCACATGGACAAGATGCTGCGTGTCTATCCGCTCGGGCAGCGCCTGTCTGCTGCCGAGACGGACCTGTTGCTCAGTTTCGGCGAACGCTTGTCCAGCACAATCGTTGCCGAGGCCTTCTACCGCTGCGGCTTTCACGCCGTCGGCCTCGACTCACGGACGGCGATCAAGACCGACGCTAGTCACGGCGCCGCCCAACTCTTGGTTGACGAGACCGCCGCCGCTCTCGCCGAGCACGTCGTGCCGCACATGGAGCACAGCGTCGTGGTCATGGGCGGCTTCATCGCCTCCACCGTCGACGGCGTCACCACCACCTTCGGACGCGGCGGTTCGGACTACAGCGCCGCCATCGTCGGCGCCGCGCTCGGTGCAGAAGAGGTGCAGATTTGGACCGACGTCGATGGCGTCATGACCGCCGATCCCTCGCTGGTCGCCGACGCCCATCGCCTAAAAATCATGTCCTTCGGCGAAGCCTCCGAGCTCGCTTACTTCGGCGCCAGGGTGCTGCACCCGGCCACTATGGCGCCGGCTCTTGAGAAGAACATCCCCATCCGCGTCCTCAACTCTCGACGGCCCGAGAATGAAGGTACGCTGATCGTCGTCGAGGCCCCGCAAAACGCCCTGGTCAAGTCGATCGCCTACAAGGAAGGCATCACCATCGTCGACGTCCGCTCGACGCGCATGCTGATGGCCCACGGCTATCTCGCTCGTTTGTTCGCCGCCTTCGAACGCTTCAAGACGTCCGTCGACATGGTCGCCACCTCCGAGGTAAGCGTTTCACTCACCGTCGATCGTACCGATCGTCTCGATGAGATCATCGCTGAGCTCAAAGGCGTCGCCGATGTGGAGCGCCGCGACGGCAACGCCATCGTTTGCGTCGTCGGCGACGGCATTCGCTACACCCCGGGCGTTTCCGCTAAGATCTTTTCTGCGTTGGACGGCATTCTGATCGAGATGGTCTCGGTCGGCGCTTCTCGCCGCAACATTAGCTTCGTCGTCGACGAGAACGACCTCGAAGAAGTGGTTCGCCGTCTGCACAAGGCCTTCTTTTCCGACGTCGACAAGGAAGTATTCGCGTGAGCTCCGACAACCCAAACCAGCCGCTGCGCATCGCCCTGGTCGGCTACGGCAAGATGGGCCGCATGATTGAGAGCCTTGCGGCCGAAGCCAACTGCGAAATCGTGCTGCGTCTCGACGAGTACAACAACGCCGATCGCGCCGGTATGACCGCTGAGGCCTTCGCCGATGTCGACGCCGCCATCGAGTTCTCCACGCCCGACACTGTGGTCGGTAACATCGAGCGCCTCTGCGAACTCGGCGTCCCGACCGCCGTAGGCACGACCGGCTGGTACAAGCATATCGACGAAGTTCGCGCTCTCGCCGAGAGGTCCAAAGCCGGCGTCATCTACGGCGCTAATTTTTCCGTCGGCGTCAACGCTTTTTACCGTGTCGTTGAAGCCGCCGCCCGCGCCTTCGCCCACGCTGAAGACTACGACTGCTGGGGTTACGAAGCCCACCACAAGTTCAAGAAAGACGCCCCCTCGGGCACCATGCTGCGCTTGCTCGAAGTCATGCGCGAGTCCGGCTACGGGCGGCCCATCGACGTCGCGACCAACCGTGTAGGCCACATCCCCGGTACGCATGAGTTTGGTTTTGACTCCGAAGCCGATACCATTCGTATCAGCCACACCGCTCGCGGGCGCGCCGGTTTCGCCAAAGGCGCGCTCGGAGCCGCACGCTGGATCTCGTCACGGCAAGGTTTTCATGATTTCTCCCAAGTTTGGGATCAGATGATTTGAGGATGATGTGATGTTTACAGGTTGCGGTACCGCGCTCGTTACCCCGTTCCACGCGGATGGTTCGCTCGACGAGGCCACCCTGCGCAAACTGGTCCGCCGCCAGATCGACGCCGGAATCCATTTCCTCGTCCCTTGCGGCACCACCGGCGAGAGCCCCACGCTCTCCGGAGACGAGCATCGCCGCGTCGTTGAGATCACTGTCGAAGAAGCCGCCGGCACGACTCCCGTGCTGGCCGGTTGCGGCGGCTACAATACCGCTGAACTTGTGCACCTCGCTAAGGATCTGCACGCCCTCAAGGTGGACGGCCTGCTCTCGGTCACGCCCTACTACTCCAAGCCCGCGCCGGCCGGTCTGTTGGCGCATTACCAAGCCATCGCCGATGCGACGCCGCTGCCGGTCATTCTCTACAACATCGCCGGACGCACCGCGCGCAACATCCCGACTGCGGAGCTGCTGCGTCTCGCCGAGATCGACAACATCATCGGCGTCAAAGAGGCTTCCGGCAGCATCTCGCAAGTCGCCGAAGTCTGCCAGCACACGCCCGACGACTTCCTCGTCCTGTCCGGTGACGACGCCGTGACGCTGCCGCTGATGTCGCTCGGCGGCCACGGCCTCATTTCCGTCGCTGCCAATCAGATACCGGCCCAGATGGCCCAGATCTGCAGCTTGGCATTGGAAGGCGATTTCGTTGCTGCTCGCGCGATTCACCGCGAATGGTATGCGCTCATGGACGTCAACTTCTCGGAATCCAGCCCGGGTCCTGTAAAGTACGCCATGTCGCAAATGGGCTTGCTCGAAGCGAACTATCGGCTTCCCATGGCGTCCATTTCGACGGAAAATCGAGCAAAAGTCGACGCCGTCCTGTCTCAGCTGAAACTCACATGAAACGCATCTACGCCGCTGTACTGCTCGCCGTCCTGTTCGCTATCGCGCCCGCCGTCGAGGCGCAGCGTGAAGACTGGGTTAGGCCCTTTGAAGCCCATCGCGTCATTGGTCCGCTGTACTACGTCGGCACCTACGACCTCGGAGTCTTCCTGCTGACTTCGGACGAGGGCCACATGCTGATCAACACTGGCCTCAAGGACTCCGCGCCGCTGATCAGGCAAAGCATCGAAGACCTCGGATTCGAGTACGAAGACGTCAAGGTGCTGCTGACCATGCAAGCCCACTACGACCACGTCGCGGCCATGGCGAGCATCCAGCAAGAAACCGGCGCACAAGTGTGGGCCACGCCCGAAGACGCCAAGCTGCTCGAAAGCGGCGGCGCCACCGACTATTTGCTAGGCCCCAAGCCCACTTTCGTTCCGGTGCGCGTCGATCGCCGGCTCAAGGACGGCGAGATTCTCAGACTCGGCGAACTCGAACTCAAGGTCATCTTCACCCCTGGCCACACCTTTGGCAGCTCCAGTTACGCGCTCACCGTCAAAGAGGGCGACGAGAGTTACAGCGTGCTCATCGCCAATATGAATAGCGTCAACCCAGGCACTAAGTTCATCAACAACGAGAAGTACCCCAACATCGTCGACGACTACACCCACGGCTTTGAAGTGGAGAAGCGGCTCGATGTCGACATTTGGGTCGCTGCACACGCCTCGCAGTACGGCATGCACGATAAGTACTCGCCTGGAGACGACTACGACCCGGAACGCTTCGTCGATCCCGAAGGCTACGAAGAAGCCGTCGCCGAGTACGAAGAGAAGTTTCTCGAACTAGTAGAAGCCGAAAAGTAGACCCCACGAGGAGCCGTAATGAAGCGCCTGATAGTGTTCGCTTTGCCGTTCTTAGTCTGCGCAGCTGCCGCGGTCGCCCAGACCAACGTCGTCCTTGAAAACGACCAAGTGCGCATCCTCAAGGTCACCGTGCCCGCCGATCACACGACCGGCATCCACGAGCACAAGACCAACCGCGTCATGGTCTATCTGAACAAGGGGGGCCAGTCGGTCATCCGCCAAGACGGTCCGACGATGGTTCAAGAGTGGAAAGCGGGCCAGCCGCTGTGGAGTCCGGCCATCGGCATGCATCGCGTGGAACTCTCAGCGACAGAGCCGATCACGATCGTTGAGATCGAGTTGAAGCAACCCGCTCCGTCCACGCCCGCCGCGATGAGCCCGCTGCATCCGCTCAACGCCGATCCCAAGCACAACAAGTTCGAGTTCGAGAATGACCAGGTCCGCGTCTATCGGACGACCTACGAAGCCGGCGCCGACATCCCGATCCACGAGCACCTCAACCCGCGCATCTCGACCTACATCACCGCGAGCGAGACGAACGATATCGACGATGCCGGCAAGCTAACCCACAACGCCCACGAAGCGGGGGACGTCTCCTGGAGTGTCCGGAAGGTTCGCCACCACGCCAATGCGCTGCGCGCCTCCGAAACTGTGGTCGTCGAACTGAAATAGGCCTGGCGGCTATTCGATGACCGTCGTGCGCACTGCGCGGTTGGAGTAATAAAGTCGGCCGGTCGTCAAACCGGTCGCCTCAATCTTCCCGGAAGATGAGCGCGAGTCTCCGCTAACGGAGAGGACGCCCGTTGGATCGCCCTCGCCGTCCCATGGCGAACTCGGCGGCAGCGTGCCCATGGCTCGCTGGGGCACCGTGAAACTCCCGGCTGCGGGGTCCACCGAACAGACGATGAACCCTGCGACTCCTATTTCGTTGTTAACGGACTGTACGGAGATCACCACATATTCCGTGTCCGGGTCGACGCCCGACCACTGTATCGTCAGATCTTGATCGCGGCGGACCGTATCGAACGACGCCTGGTCGATCCACTGCGGGCTCGCAGGCAGGTCGACGCTTGCCTCAAACATGCCGATGTCATCCGCCGGCGAGCCGCCGCGCAACGTCAGTGTGCCCGGAGTGTAAAACTCCGGCAGTGCATCGCCTCCAAACCCGCCGCCGACTCCGGCCTCGTAATACGTTCCGTTTGGCGGAACCGCCGCCGTGCCCTCGGGGCCCACCAACTCTAGTTCGGAGCCGGCACTCAGGGGCAATCCTTGAATCGGATCGACGCGGCCGTCCCCTTCGGTCGGGCCCCGATTGCTGATGCAGCCGCCCAGGGGTGCGACGGCATCCCGCCTCGGCGTCATGCTGACGATCTGTTGGGCGGTAAAGGAGATGAATTCGCCTTCAGCGTTATCAACCAAGACGGGCATGGACCCTTGCGAGGTCTCGATCGTCCCGCGAAAGCGGTCCAACTTCGCAAAGCCGACCCCGCCCTGGCCATTCTGAACGATCGTCTCGAGTTCGCCGGGCAAGAAAGTTTGGAAGTCCGAGCAGTAAGCGCCGCTCTGGGTAATCGCGATCGACACGTAGTTGCTGGCGACGCCGTTGACCACGACGACCACCGGTACGTAGCAGCCCACGACGCCCGGCGGAATGACAAAGTTGATCTGGTCGATGGCCGGAAACTGCGACGATCTGCCCGCGTATTGCACCACCGCTGCCTTGCCGCCGACCCAGACTTCCACCGTCACCGGCAGATTGCCGACGGGAGGGATATTTGAGTCGTCTCCCACAATCGGCCCAAGCCCGGTGCCCCAAAGGATGACGACCTGTCCGGGATGCGCGGCGTCTGTGATCGCGTTGACGGGTTGCGAGACTTGCGACACGAAATTCTGCAGGATGGCTGGCCCAAAGCCCGCCTGGTTGCGCGTGAAAATCCCGAACGTGCTGTCCACGACCTCGATCACGACCGGTGCGGAAGCCATACCGTCGTAGGTAACCGTTAGCGTACCGGTCCCCGCAGGAAGGTCCGACGGCAAGACCGCCGCCAGCTGCCCGGCGACGCTGAAAAGCATGAAGGCCGAGCGTGTGACGCCGTTCACCGTAACCGAGATCGAAGTGCCGCCTAGCGTCGTTCCCAACGGCAGCGATGGCGCTCCAGTAAATTCCGCCGGCCCAAGATCTATGCCAAAGACGGCGAACATCGAACCGCGAGCGATTCCGTCGCCGGGCAGTCCGACCGCCACAAAACTGGCACTGTTGACGACGCCGCCAGCCGGAATAGTCGGGACTGCCGAGGCAGTGGCCGCGAATAGAAGGCAAGCCAGTAGGGCCGCTCTGCAGAAGTTCGGCATGACGAAAATGCTCCTCGGTTGTTTTCAAGTGAGCATCATCGCCGGGTGGACCGCCGATTCGCCCGCTTCGTAGGCGTCCATGATAGGCGAGCGCTCGCCTGGCGACAAGTATTATTCGGCGAATCCCTTGGCGAACTCGACGAAGCGATAAACGTCGCGGAAATTGCTCGCCAACCCCACCGAAACGCGCACCGCGCCAGTGCTTTTGCCGTCGACGCAAAGGCGAAAGTCTTCGGGCGTGAAGCGCGGGACCTTCGCTTCGGCAGTATTTCTGAAGCAGCCGATCAATTAGGTTTTTGATAGTTCGAGCGCAACCTCACCACCGCCGGGGTTGCAAAAGCAGCCGGTGCGCAACGAGATGTTGGAGCGAGTCGCGGCCTCTTCGATATCCAGGTGGTTGATGACTTGGTCCTGAGCGTCGTAGAAGTTCATCGTGACCGCGCCGCCGCGGCATTCTGCCGTCGCCGGGCCGTAGAGCCGGATCAGCCTGCGACCATTGGCGTGCTTCAACGCGATGATCTGCTCCAGCAGCCAGCCGGTGAGGCAGCGGCAGCGCTCGTGGATCGTCTCGATGCCGATTGCTTCGAGATGTTCGAGGCCAATCTTCACTGCGGGGATGTTGAGATAGTCGACCGTGCCGTCCTCAAACGCTGTCGCGCCTTCGGCGAAGTAGTGCTTGTCGCCTTGCACCGATGCCACGGTAATGGTGCCGCCCGAGAACCACGGCCTGCTTAATTTGGCCAGCGCTTGCCGCCGTGCCAGCAAGCAGCCGACGCCCGTTGGGTAACCGAACATTTTATAGAACGAGATGGACACGAAATCGGGATGCCACTGGCTCAGGTCCAAGCGGTTCGTCGGGACGAAGGCGGCTGCGTCGAGCAAGACGTCCCAGCCAAGCTTCTGGGCTCGCTCAATCCACTCAAGCGGATGTTGCACGCCGGAGAAATTCGATTGCGCCGGATAGGCGAATAAGTTGTGGGCGCCCTCTTGGCGGTCTTCGAGAAAGCTTTGGAGGATAGTTTCGTCAACGGTCATTGCCGGCAGAGCCAGCGGCACATAGGCGATCCCGGCGCCCTTCGAGCGGGCGAACTCGCGGATGCCGTTGACCGAGTTGTGATTGTCGAAAGTCAGCACATAGCGGTCGCCCGGCCCAAAGGGGTACGACTCGCCGACCAGCTTCAGTGCTGTCGATGCGTTGGCGGTGAAGATCACCGCGTACTCATCCGGCGAAGCGTTGAAGTAGCCGAGCACCTTTGCGCGGACGCCTTCGACGATCTCGGTCATTGCCGAGGAGCTGGGGTTCTGCGAATGGGGGTTGCCGAAGATGCCGCCCTCCAGCATCTTCATGTGACGGCGCAGCTGGCTTGCCGCGTAGAGACCGCCGCCGGTGTAGTCGAGGTAGACGTGGTCGCGTTCGTCGAGTTGGCTGTACTCACTCGCCCGCAGCTCATCGACCTTGGCGGTTGTCGTGTACGCCGGGAATCTGTCGCGAAAATCCTCTTCGGCGGCCGCCAGTGTTTCGCTGATCGTCTCCATCTATCCCTATTTTTGCGCCAAAACAGCTTGGATAGCGTTGTTTCGGGTATTTCGGGCTGAGCGGGAAAGCCTGTATTCAGGGGCTTGGAGAGCGGTGTTGGCAACTTTTGGCAAGGTTTTCAGGGTTGCTTGGAGCGTCTTTTGGGCGCACTTCGAGTTTCGCGCTGTTCGTCAAGGTAAAAGCCGGAGACGAAGCTCCGGCCTTTGCCAGTTGGAGAGGAGCCGCGCTCCTGTCCAGGGCGGGCTCCTTTAATTCGAGGCTAGCACGGGTATGCAAGCGGGGCCGCTCACTTGCGTTCGCGGTTCGGCCGCTTCAGCGGCGCGGGGCTCGCCTTCGCGAGGTGCGGCCCTGCGGGGGGCTGGCGGTGAAGGAGGGTATTCCCTACTGCTCACGATCGCGGAACGGTTCGTCCCAGTTCTCAACGATGCGAATGGTGTCTTGGGCGGCGTCGGTGTCGCGATCGATCATCAAGAAGCGCTGACCGTCGGGGAATACGTCGTATCTATGCGTGGGACCTCCTTGCTGCAGGCTGTTCGACTCAAAGAGACGTTGTGGTCGCTCAACGGTGAAGGTCCCCGACGTCGAGACATCAACAGCCATTAGCGTGGTCCCCTCCGAGTAGAAGAGTTCTCTTCCGTCAACTGCCCAACGTGGATCGACACCTCCATTCGTCGAAACCTGCCACTTGCCTGATCCTTCTGGGAAGGGTCGCACGTAAACCTCTGGCCTGCCCGACTCGTTCGAGCGGTAGGCCAAATAGCGGCGGTCGGGAGAAATTTGCGGTTGGTCCTCCGAGAACGGGGTGCGCAGATAGGAAATGGGCTCCGATAGCGATCCTCCTGAGCCAATTTCCCGGTACCAGATGCCGCCCTCACCGCCCGCAGGATCGGCCGCCGCGTAGGCGACATAGCGTCCGTCCGCGGACCACGACACGGGTCCCGAACCCACTCCGTTCGCGCGCGTAAGAGCCGCCTTTGCGGCCTGGCTGCCATCTGCAACGTGGACCACAACGCCATCCGCCGATTGGTAAGAGACCTCCAGACTGGACGGCATCCAAGTGGGGTGAAGATTCTCCGCCTGGGTGAAGGTGAGTCGCGTTCCGATGTCCCGTTCGAGATCGTAAACCCAGATGTCTCCGTCCACGCTAACCACCACACGGCTGCCGTTCGGGGCGACGTCGGGTCCCTGGCCTTGTAAGATCGGGTCACCTACCGATCGCAAGACATCGCCCGAACGATCCCTGACGACGATTTGTGCACCCGCTGATGACGCGCTACTGGTGTAGACCAAGGTCCCGTCTCTAGAAACCGACGCGGCGATGCCTGAAGTCTCTAGCGGGAAGGTCTCGCCGACGGTAGCGAGCGTTTCTATGGAAAACGGGGTTGCTGACAACCCGACGCCCCATGGCTCGCTCAGGCCGTGGATGAGGTAGCCGCTGGGGGCATACACCGCATCACTGAGCGGCCCGACCTCGTGGGGCTCGCCCGTCTGGAGATCCAGCGCTTCCGTGCGCCAAATGTTGGAGCCTTGATCCTCCACCGAAAAGACAAGACGCTGTGAACCGTCGCCCGTCGGGAGGAAGTGGGGGGACCAGTAGTCTACACCCGGGGCAGGCTGGAACAGGAGCTTGGGCTCGCCGCCCAGGGCGGACACTTCCCATAGCTGAAGCCAAGAAGAATAGACGATCCGATCGCCGTCGGGACTGAAGGAAGCTCCCAGAAATGCGAGTCCGCGTCGGCGGCCTACTGGGCGGGACAGCGAGCACAGAACGACGGGGTCGCCACCATCTAGGTCAATACGTTTGAGTTGGTCGTTCGTTCCGAAGACAATCGATCGGCTGTCGGGCGACCACCCCGGCACCCACGAGCCTGCGCGGTTCGCGCGAACCGCGTCCGCCGTACCTGGCAACTCTCGGGCCGTCTCGCTGCCCATCGCCCGCAGCCATAAGCTG
Organism: Acidobacteriota bacterium; assembly: GCA_027592785.1. Lineage (GTDB taxonomy): Bacteria > Acidobacteriota > Terriglobia > Bryobacterales > UBA6623 > CAMPKL01. Next base: position 7,543 of record JAQCLD010000017.1, on the reverse strand, counting down.
GAGGAGCCATCCTCGCGCGGGACGGTGAAAACGACGTTGCGTCCATCGGGAGAGATACTCGCCGCACCAACGCCTTCGTGCGAGAACGAGAAGCGACGCAGGGCCTGAGGCTCGCCGTCCGGTGCAGGAGTTGAGAAGTAGGCCAACGACACCGCCAGTAGCGCAACACCAAGCACGCCAGCCAATGCTTGCCAGATACGAGACGAACTCCGATGCGGCGGCGCCACGACAGGATTCAGCGTCTGCCCCGCCATGGCTGTGACCGCAGCCGTCATCGGCGCCGGTCGCAATATCGTCGAGCGGCCCGACTTGAGTTTTTCGGCGAGGGTGCGTAGGTCGACGGCGATCTCTTTGGCGTATTGGTAGCGGTCGTCGCGGTCTTTGGCGAGGCACTTTGAGGCAAGCAGTTCTAACTCGATCGGCACGCCAGTGCGGAGACCCGTGAGCGCCGCTGGTTCTTCGTGGCAGATCTCGTATAGCAGCGCCTGATCGTATTCGCCTTTAAACGGGCGTTGGCCCGAGACCATCTCATGGAGCACGCAGCCCAATGACCAGAGGTCGCTGCGATGATCGACCTCCATCCCTTGGGCCTGTTCGGGCGACATGTAGGCGACCGTACCCATCGCGGTATCGACTTTGGTGAGGCGCGACGCCTCGGTCAGTCGGGCCAGGCCGAAGTCCATGATCGTGGCGCGGCCTTTGCTGTCGACCATGATGTTGGCGGGCTTGATGTCGCGGTGAACGATGGCTGCTTCGTGAGCCGCCTCTAGCCCGTCGGCGACTTGGCGAGCGACATCGAGAGCATCCTTGAGCGAAAGAGGCCCCTGGGTAATGCGGTCTTCGAGGGTTTCTCCCTTGAGAAAGGCCATCGCCAAGAACGTCTTGCCATCGACTTCGCCGATCTCGTGAACGGTGCAAATGTTCGGGTGGTCGAGTGCGGCAGCGGCTTTGGCTTCGCGCAAGCAGCGCTCCTTGGCCTCTTCGTCGTTGAGCAGGTGGTCCGCCAAGAACTTCAGAGCGACGGTGCGCTCAAGCGTGGTGTCCTCCGCTTTGTAGACGACGCCCATACCGCCCTCGCCGAGCTTCTCGACGATCTTGTAGTGGCTGATTGTTGAGCCGATGACCAAGATGGGGGGATTGTAGCGCGGAAGAGGCCGCTATCGCGGTGCCTCGCCGGCCTTCGCCGGTTGTGGCCCCTCGGGGCGGCGACGGAGGGTGTAAGGGGGCAAACAGGCCCCTCACTGGCGTTTGGGGTTCGGATGGAGGAGGACGCTAACGCGGGAGACCGCCAGCTAAAGCTTGGCGGCTCGGATCGGGCGGCACTTCGGTTGCCAGGCCTAATCATGAGGCCCGCGAACGGGCCTGAACACGCGAAGAAGAAAGAGGGGGCGTCGACAGGGCAGGAAGCGCGGGTAGAGGCGGCAGGCGAGCAGGTTGCGGCGCTGGGACCCGCCGCTCACGCGCCTGGGCTCGGGTTGCGGAGGTGCGTGGGTAGGGGATGGGGATGATAGAGACGAGAGAGGGCGAAGGAGTCGGTTTCCGTTTTGGGGCGGTTTCGCCCATAATTTGGGAGGTTGCTCCACATGTCACATTCCAGAGTGTTCTTATTCGCTGCCTTGTTGATTGGCTGCGCGCCCGCGGTTTGGGCGCAGGCCGACGTGCCAATTCCAAAGTCCGTGGTGCAGAAGGCGTATTCGGCTGAGGCGGCTGCGGCGGGCGAGTCGGCCTTCGTGCAGAACTGCGCTTTTTGCCATGGACGCGATACGGGCGGCGGCGAGTCCGGCCCGGATCTAACTCGCTCGACGCTAGTCACCGAGGACGTCGATGGCGACAAGATAGGGCCGGTGATCCGCAACGGTAAGGGTGCGATGCCGCGGTTTCCTGTTTCGGAGCAGGAATTGGCCAATCTAGTCGCGTTCATCCACACCCAGAAGGCTAAGGCGGAGTCGCAGGTAGGCAGCCGTCGCGGAGTGGACACCGAAGATCTGAAGACGGGCGATGTCGGCAGGGGCCGGGCGTTATTTAACGGCACGGGGAAGTGTGCGACTTGCCATTCGCCGACAGGGGACTTAGCTGGCGTTGCGTCGAAGTACCAAGGGCTGGAGTTGATGCGCAGAACACTTTATCCGCGCGGCGCGAAGGTCATGCTGACGGTGACTTTGGCTTCGGGCGAAAAGCTGACCGGTGAGCGCGAATACCAGGACGAGTTTACTGTTGCGCTGCGGGATGGGAGCGGGACCTACCGCTCGTTTGCGATGTCGAAGGTGAAGGTTGAGGCGGATGCGCCGGCCGAAGCTCACGTGGCTATGTTGCCGCAGTATACGGACGACAATTTGCACGACCTGATGACCTATCTGCTGACGCTGCAGTAGCCCGGAGACGAGACGAAGCCATGAAGTATCTAGATTTGTTTGTGAAGCCGCTGGGGATTGCCGCGATTCTTGCAGGATCGCTCGTTGCACAAGATGTGACCCACGAGGCGCTGGTAAATCCGTCCGCCGAATCGTGGCCGATGTACCACGGCGATTACTCGGGCAAGAGGCATAGTCCGCTCAAGCAGATTACACCTGAGAACGTCGGCAATTTGGGATTGGCATGGGCCTTTCAGACCGGCGCGGCGACATCGATTAAGGCTTCGCCGTTGGTCGTGGACGGCGTGATTTATTTCAGCGTCCCAGACATTGTTTGGGCGGTGGATGCGCGCTCGGGCAAAGAGATTTGGAAGTATCAATATCCGGAGAACAAGGGTTTTCACATCGGTTCGCGCGGCGTGTCGATCTACAAGGACTGGCTGTTCTTCGTGACGCCGGACTCGCATCTGATTTCGCTGAACGCGAAGGACGGCAGCGTCCGCTGGGATGTGGAGGTTGCCGACGCTAAGCGCGGCTACTGGATGACGCTCTCGCCGTTGGTCGTTGGCAATCATGTGATGGTTGGACCCTCGGGCGATTTCGACAACCTGACGGGATTCTTGAAGGCCATCGATCCGGAAACGGGCGAGACGCAGTGGCGTTGGGACAGCACGCCTCCGGCGGGCACGCCTGGTGGGACGACAGGCGGCATGATGTGGATGAGCGGCACGTACGACCCGGAGGCGAATCTCGTCTATTGGGGAACAGGGAACCCAACGCCGGTGCTGAATGGCCGGGTGCGTCCTGGGGACAACCGGCACACCGGCAGCATTGTGGCGCTGAACCCAGACACGGGCAAGTTGGCTTGGGCCTTCCAGGCGTCACCGCACGATACGCACGATTGGGATGCGGCCGAGGTGCCGGTCTTGGTCGATGCGGAATTCGGCGGACGGCAGCGCAAGTTGCTGTTGCAGGCGTCGCGTAACGGGTATTTTTTTGTGCTGGACCGTCTAACGGGCGAGAATCTGCTGACCAAGCCATTCGGTCCGGTGAATTGGGCGACTGGGCTGGATGCGAAGGGGCAACCGATTCCGAATCCGGAGAAGGAACCTGCCCCAGACGGCAGGATCATCGCACCGGACGAGGCCGGGCTGACTAACTATCGTTCGCCCAGCTTCGATCCGGCGACGGGGCTGCTGATCGTGAGCACGCATCCTAGCTACGCGGTTTACTTCAACAAAGAGGCTGACGGCGCGTTTGGCTGGGCGGGCGCGGACTACAGCGTCTGGGGGACGGGAGTGCTCAAGGCGATCGACTATAAGACGGGCGACATTCGCTGGACGCACGAGCTGGGAGAAGGTACGCCCTCCGCGGGCGTGCTGACGACCGCATCGGGACTAACCTTCACGGCAGATATTCCGGGCAACTTGTTGGCGCTGCGGTCGAGTGATGGCAAGACGCTGTGGCACACCTCGGGCGGCGGGCGCATGCAAAGCCAGCCGGTGACCTACATGCTCGACGGGCGGCAATACGTGGTGACCGGCATCGGCGGAGTGCTGTTCTCCTGGGCTCTGCCTGAGTAGCAGCCGGCGCCGCGCTGATATACTGGCGGCGTCCGCTCTGTACATGGTCAAAGACGGGATTTACTACGGCGTCGGGTTCACGATTGCCGGCCTCCTCATCAGTTTGGTGTTCGATCTGCTTTGGGCGGCGCCGCTGTTTGTGTTGGCCGTTTTTTGCATGAACTTCTTCCGCGACCCGGATCGAGAGATTCCTGCGGGGCCGGTGGCGGTATCACCGGCGGACGGCAAGGTCGTGCACATTCGTCCCCTGCCGAACGGCGGCAAACGGATCAGCATTTTCTTGAACATCTTCAACGTGCACGTGAACCGGATTCCAGTGGCTGGGGTGATTCGCTCGATCGAGTACCGGCCCGGCACGTTCGTGATGGCGCATCGCGAGGCGGCTTCGGAGGAGAATGAGCAGAATACTCTGGTCGTCGACCCCGATGACGCTCGGGGTGGAGAAGTGGTTGTGAAGCAGATCGCCGGGCTTATCGCTCGCAGGATTGTGTGCTACAAGAAAGCCGGCGACCGGGTTGCCAAGGGAGAGCGGATCGGGATGATGAAGTTCAGTTCCCGGATGGACGTTTTCCTGGGTCCTGAGTGGCGCTTGCTGATCGCGGAGGGGGATCATGTGGCTGGAGGCAGCTCCATATTGGCCCGGCTCGACGAAGACGCCTCAGGCGGAGTAGATCATGCGTAAGTCCATACAGGGAGAACGGCCGCCGTACGCGCTGCCGACAATATTTACCGTTGGGACGATCTTCTGCGGCTACTACTGTCTGATGAAGACGGTGCAGGCGATTTCGTTGCCGCCGGAGTCGGTGGAGTTGGCGGCGCGTTACTACAATCACGCGGCGATGGCGATCGGGTTCGCCGTTTTCACCGACGGCATGGACGGGCGCATTGCCCGGGCAACCGGCGCGGTGAGCGACTTCGGCAAAGAGATTGATTCACTGGCGGACTGTATTACCTTTGGCGCTGCGCCGGCGACGTTGGCCTTCGCCTGGGGCGTGCGGTCGCCGGAGTTGCTGCCGGACCTATGGCTGGCGGATTACTTCCCGGGGCTGGGCTACTTCGTAACGTTTCTGTTTCTGACTTGCGGCGCTGCACGGTTGGCGCGCTTCAACGTGCAGAAGAACCCGCTGCCCAAGAATCCAGGGCGGCCGGGCAGACGGTATTTTGTGGGCTTGCCGATTCCGGCGGCTGCCGGCATGTTGGCAGCGGTGATTCACGCCTTGAGCGGGCAGCCGATCGTGAGCTGGTGGCCAGGCGGGATTCTTTGGCTTGCGTTGGTGGGCTTCCTGTCTTTCCTGATGATCTCGAATTGGCGTTATTCGAGTTTCAAAGACGTGAACTTCATGAGGGTCCCCTGGATGGGGGTGATCTTCTTCGCCACGATCATTTACCTGATCTGGAACTTCTCGCAGCCGGTGCTGCTGACGATTTCCACGGTGTTTGTGTTCAGCGGCGTGTGGTCGCGGGCCGTTTGGCTATTCAAACGGAACAAGGGCGGTCAGGCTGAAGGCGGCCGCGAAGCCGAGTCGTCGACGTGAGGTGTTGGGGCGCGTGGTGCGTCGCCGTCGCGCTGCTGGCGATTGCCGGGTGCGGCTACCGAGTAGCCGGACAAGCGGATACGATTCCGGACGAGGTGCGTACGATTGCCATTCCGCCGTTTGTGAATCAGACGACGGAGTTCAAGATCGAGCAGTTTCTTGCCGAAGCGGTTACGCGCGAGTTCCAGACGCGAACGCGATTTCGCGTGGTCAATGGGGAAAACGGAGCGGATGCGACGCTGCGGGCGACCGTGCTGACGTTTTTCGCTCAACCGGCCAACTATGACCCGAACACAAACCGCGCCAGCACGATTAACACCTGGACCCAGCTCCATGTGACGTTATCGGAAAGCGGCTCGGGGCGGGTGTTGTATCAGAACCCGAACTTGCAACATCGCGAGCGTTATGAAGTGGCGGCGGATCCGCGCGCCTACATTGAGGAGCGCCAGGCGGCGTTGTCGCGATCGAGCGAGGCGATGGCCCGCGAACTGGTATCGGCGGTTTTGGAAGGATTCTGATCGCCGATGAAGCCGAAAGCCTTTACTAAGTCGATTCAAGACGGCAAGACGGAATCGGGGTACTTGTTTCTGGGGAACGAGGCGTTCTTCCGGGATCGTTGCCGGCAAGCGTTGAAGAAGGCTGTCATCGGCGACGACGCGGAGGCTTTTGTCGAAATCGATCTAAAGAAAGAATCGTTGACCAGGCTGTGGGACGAGACGCGCAGTTTGTCGTTGTTCTCGACCGCTCGGTTGATTGTCGGTTTCAACGCGGAGGCGGTGCTGCCGCGGGCGCGCTCGGCGGCCGCCGACGAGGCGAAAGAAGAAATGAAGCGCTACTTCGCGGACCCGACGCCGGGCGTCGTGGTGGTATTCGAGTGCACCAAGTTCAATGTGCGGGAGCGAGACGACAAAGCCAAAGCCGACCGTGTGGCAAAGTTTTTCGATGCCGTCCCGGTGGCAGTAGAGCTGGACCGGTTGGGCGCCAGCGATACGCTTCGTGCGGTGCAAGCGCTGGCGGAGCGGCGCGGCCTAAAGCCGGAATCGGACGTGTTGGCGGAACTGGCGGACATGTTGGGCGGCGATCTCGCACGGCTGGATAGCGAGTTGGAGAAGTTGTCGCTCTACGCCGGGGAGAGCGGCGTGATCACGCGCGCTGACGTAGAACTGTTGACGCCGGAAGCAAGGCAGGGAGGCGTGTTTGAGTTGTCCGACGCGCTGGCCCACAAGGACCGCAGCCGCGCGCTGGAGATCGTCGACACGCTGGCCGCGGGCGGGGCGTATTGGCCGATGCAGCTAACGCTGTTGGCGGGATTGTTCCGGCAGGCGCTGGCGGTGCGGGAATTGAACGCCAGAGATTCGCGACAAGTGGTTTCGGCGCTGGGCCGCCTTGGCGTGCGGATTTGGCCGAGCCGGGCGCAGCAGCTGTTGGCGGTTGCCGGAAAGTTTTCGAAGCAGGAGTTGGAAAAAGCGCTGACCTGCTTTTTCGAGGCGGATCGGGATCTGCGGCGAGAACGGCCCGATGACCGCTTCATCATGGAGCGGTTGATCATCGAATTGACGGCCTAAAAAAGGAAACCGCGCCCAAGGGCGCGGTTCTCAGTCCTGTGCTGACACTCGCTTAGGCGGTTTTCAGCTTGTTGCTGCGGATCGTGAGACGCGATTTGAGGCGATCGGCGCGACCCTTCTTAATGAGGCCCTTCTGAACGGCCCTGTCGAGCGCGCCAACAGTGGCTCCGAGCAGGCCGGCGACTTCGGCATGATCTCCGCCCTCGGCTGCCGTGCCGAACTTTCTCAGCTGCGTGCGCATCCGCCCGCGGTTATCGCGGTTCGCGGCGGCGCGCTTCTCGTTCTGCTTGATGCGCTTGATTGCTGATTTATGATTCGCCATGGCTGTCTAATTCTGTACGCAAAGAGGGCCCGAATGTTACTCCGGGCCCGCCCGTCGCGCTCAATATCGCTTCTTTGAGAATAGCTGGCCGACCGGGGCGTGTCAACCGTGTTGACACCGTGTGTCGGCGCAATGTGAAAAGATCCCCATGAGCGCAAAGTAGAAAGATCCCCTTCAAAGAGAAGAC
>JAQCLD010000016.1 GCA_027592785.1 Acidobacteriota bacterium | reverse complement strand
TTTTCTTGCTATTACGGCAAGAAAGCCCGTCGGACGGCGGATTTACTCAGCACCTAAACCCAAACCTCGCCCCAACCTCAATACCCATGGACCACCGCAGCAGAGCCGCGACTGTGAGGGAGCGACTGCAGGCTCTTTGGCCACGAATGTCCCAACACCCCGCCGCGAATCCGGGATCTCCTCACGTTGTCAATAACTTAGGCCAGTTTTACTCCGGCAAACGCGGACATCCGCGGACATTCGCTACCAACACGCGGACACCACCGACGTTTACGGTTCCATCCGCGGGCCGTACCGGGACAGATTCAGACCAATCTTGAGGCCACCATGCACCGCTTTGTCCGACCGTCCAACGATGCGAGGCATGGCTATCGCGGCGAACACCCTCAGGACGAAAAAGATGGCGAGCCGCTAAACACTTCAATCTTTTCTTCAACCGTGCGCTGCATCGCCTCCATCGCGACGCCGAACAGCCGTGTGACGTCATAGCCTTTAACGCCTTGCTCAAGAGACCGATCGAGCGACCCGAAAAGAGTCTGACGAATTTCGGTGTTGACGTTGATCTTGCGAACCCCCAGAGAGATCGCTCTGCGCAGATCGTCGTCGCTCAAGCCCGAGGCGCCGTGAAGTACGAGGGGAGCGGGCACGGCGTCGCGCAAAGCGGCGAGCCGATCGAAATCGAGTTTCGGTTCGCCCTTGTATATGCCATGTGCGTTACCAATGGCGATGGCCAAGCTGGCGACGCCGGTCTGTTCGACAAAAGCGCGCGCTTGAGCCGGATCAGTCATCGGGATGGCGGTTTCCTGCGCGCCGCTGGAATCCTCATCGCCGCCGACTCCGCCTAACTCGCCTTCGACGGGAATCTCCCCCGCGCGCTTCACGGTCTGCCACGTTAGCGCCACGTTCTCGTCGAAGGGAAGGTTGGAGCCGTCGATCATCAGCGAGGTGAAACCTTCGCTAAGACAGCGTTCGCAGTCAGCGACGGTGGGGCTGTGATCGAGGTGAACGGCGACGGGGACGGTCGCTTCGCGGGCGGCAGCCAAGACGAGTTGAGTGAGCGGAGCGAAGCCGCCGTAATCGAGCGCACCGCTGCCGACAGCCAAGAAAACCGCCGAGCGGCGCGCCTCGGCGGCGGCCAAGATCGCGCGGGTGATCTCCAGGTTATAAGTGTTGAACGAGCCGATCGCGTATCCGCCGCGCACCGCTTCGTCCAGCAATGTTTGCCCCGAGACGAGCATCGTTATTGCCTCCTGAAGAGGCGAATCGCCTCGGCTAGACTTTCCGGCTGGCCCACGTTGCCGGGGAACACAACGTAAGGCATGCCCGGAAACTTGCTCTCATCGCCCAACTCCCAAACCGGTATGCCGGCCAGCAGTTGACCAAGCACCATGGCGCGCCGAACGCCAAGGCCGCGCGTCGCTACATCGCTGGAGGTAATGCCGCCTTTGGCAATGAGGAAGCGGGGACGCGCCGACAGGCTGCTGACGATATCGCAAAGTGCGGCCGATACCGTCTTGCCGATCGCGAGATTCTCTTCGTCCGTAGCGCCCGTGCGCAGAGTGCGGCTGGTGTAAAGGATGACGTCCTCGCCAGCCTCTAACCTGCGGCGAATTTCATCCTGTGCGCGGGCAAGTTCTTGATCTCCGCGACCGGCAGTGAGCAAGGCGTCAACGCTCAATTCGACGCCGGTGACGCCCGGAGTCTTCAGGGCGTGTTGCAGTTGATCGCTCGACTTAGCCACATAGGAGCCGACGACGACGAGGCCGCCTTGCGTTCCCTCGCTGCGCGTCTCTTGCAACGCCAATAACGGTTTCTTCGCAATGCCTCCGCGTACGCGAACAAAAGAAGCAGCCGTGCGGTAGAGAAAGCGGCGCCCAGCCTCCTCGGCATCGAGTAGGCCCATCACGAAAACTTCCTGGTCGCGATCGTCGGTCGAGTTGACGATGGCCGCGCCGCCAGTCGGCATGGCCATCAATTTGTCCGCTACTACGCTTGGACCTCCGCGGCGCAAGTCATCGAGCGTGATGCTGACGACATCTGCGGCCTTGACGCGACCCTTGGTTTTTTCCTCTACCCACTCGGGCAGCGCCGAATGCGAATAACCAAAAACGCGGTCTTGGGCGAACTCCGTGTTCGCGGCGGGCTGCAGCGTGTCGCCCTGCTGAACGTAGTGCACGTCGCCTACCGTGAAGCGTCCGCCCTCGGCGAAGTAAGGCGCGATGACGTAACCGGCAAAGGCGTCCGCCGCGCCGCCAGCGATAGTTTCAGCCATCGCATCGACTTCCGCGGGAAAGTGGCCGCGCAGGGTGGAGTCGCTGCGGCTGCCGACGGCGAAACCGCATCCGCTGATGCGTCCCGCCTCGGTGAGGTTGGCGCCGATTTCGTGGGCCAGGGCGACTGCGGCGTCTTCGGTCAACGCGCGGGAGTTCGTGAGTACGTAGAAAACGGGGCTGCGCTTCAGCTCTTTGACGAGCGATTCGACGGTCCATTCGGTAAGCACCGGCAAGCCGTGGACGGATTGCGTGCCTGTCGGGTCGTCGTCGAGCACGACGAAGCGCTGGCCGTGTGCTTGGACGCGGGCGCGGATCTGCCCCAGCAGCGAATCGGGCCAAACAGGCGGCAGCTTCGCGAAGAGTTCTTCCTTTAGGATTGGTTGTTCGTTCATGGGGCGCTGCAGGTCAGTCGTTCATCTGGACGCCGCCCAGTTGCTCAAAGATTTGGATCAGGGCCATCTGGTCGAGACCGTCCTCGCCGGCGTCGATCAGCTGCTGGTACATGGCGTGAATTTGCGGGCAAAGGGGCAGCTTCATGTCCAACGATTCCATCGTCCGCAGAATGTAGCTGAGATCTTTGTGCTGGACCCGCACGGTGCCCACGGGCGAGTAGTCGTTGTTGAGGATTTTCGGCGCCTTGACGTTGAGCACCATGCTGTTGGCCCAACCGGCTTCCAATGCGGGTACAAGCTTTTGCAGATCGAGGCCGGCCTTCTTGGCGAATACGAAGGCCTCGGCAACGCTGGCGAGATGGATGCTGACCATGATCTGATTAGTCAGCTTGGCGTAGCCGCCTGCGCCGACTTGCTCGCCCATCAGCGTGATGCGTTTGCCCATCGCCTCGAACACCGGCAGGCAACGTTCATAGGCGTCGAGCGGTCCGCCGCACATGATCGACAACGTGCCTTGTTCAGCGCCCGCGTTGCCGCCGCTGACGGGTGCATCGAGCATCTGCACACCTTTGCCCGCCAGTTTCTCGGATGTTGCGATCGACGCTTCCGGGTAATTGGTCGTCATGTCGATGAAGACCTGTCCCGCCTGGCAACCGTCGAGGATGCCCTCGTCGCCGCTGACGACTTGATCGACAATGTCCGCGTTGGGCAGGCAGGCGATCAGGACGTCGACTTGCCGCGCCATCGCTGCTGGATCGGCCGCCGCCTTAGCGCCTTCGCTGACCAATGCAGAGACTTTGGCGGCGTCCACATCGAAGACGGTGAGATCGAATCCCGCGCGCAGTAGATTGCGGCTCATAGGGGTCCCCATGATGCCCAGCCCCAAAAATCCTAGCTTCTCCATCGTGCACCTCGTCGAGCCACGGCAAGTCCGCGCGCGAAACGACATGATAGAAGATCGCCAAGCAACCGCGTGCTGCGAGCCCGAGCCTAGGTGTGATTCGCAACCACTGAGTTTCGTGCCGGACTACCCATGCGAGCCATTTCCTATACCCCCGCAGGCAATAACCCCTGGAAGCGGGGCGTTTCGTCGCTCTCATGGTGCCGGAATGGGTCATTTCATAGTCGGAACTCCTAATCCATCCTGGCCTTCCATAGCTCCCTACGAGTCGGCTTTTGGGGAAATTCTTAGAGTGGGGCAGACTTGAGACGCGATTGCGGCGTCTCGGTCATTGGCCGCCCGCACCGAGCACTGTTGGAAGCAGTGCGGAAGGGGAGGGTCTCCGGAGCTACCGGGCCGATCTGCGGCCCGGAGCGGCATTCCTACCCCTACTCCCGCGAAAGCTGCCCTCATACCGCCTCGACTCCCGCAAGCCTGGGGAACTGGGAGCGTCGTACCACTCCGTCAGCGAGCGCCAGTGGGGCGCAAGCTGGACGGACCTTCGGTACATCAAGGTATTCGGATCGAGTTTATCCTGGACGTAGATCAGCGCCTCATCTCCGACTACTCTGGTCAACGACGGAATACCTAGTTCGCCTACTCCGGGAAATCGTCCGATCGGAGATGGACTACCCAGTTCCATGACGTCCAAACGATAGGTATCCTCTTCAAAGCCGATGGCAGTTCGATACAGACGCGGGCTGATCCCGAGGTTGGTCGGCAGATCTATGCTCAAGCCTCTGGGTCCCTGCGCAGACCGGGCATTGTCGACTTCACGCTTTGCCTGATACCGTTGCGAACTTCCGGTATACCCGAGGCAGGCCCTTCCGCCTCAACCCTCGGTTTGCCGAGGTCAACAACCGGACCTTCAACGGGTTGACCGAAGCCGGTTCGATGACGATTACGCATTTCCGCGCAGGATGGTCGTCAGAGTCCCGCATCGGATACAACCTCAACGACGTACTGAGACTGGACGGCGCGTTCTCGACCGGGGCCGCTTGCATAAGAGGGCTGCCATTCGGCAACACCTGCGGCGAGAGCCTATTCAAGGGCGGATCAACGAAATCGTTCGAGCAGATCATCGCCACCAGTCGCGGCAAGCATTCGATCAAGTTTGGCGGCAACTTCCTCCAGCGCGTCACTGGGCGAGACAATGTCGAGCTGCCTGAAGTCAGCTATGCGAACACGGAAGACTTCTTCAACAACCTCCCGAACTCTCTTCAGGTGACGTTCGGGATTGACGAGTTCCAGATGCGCTCTGTCGATCTCGGCTTCTTTGTCCAGGACGACATCAAGGTCTCGCGCAACCTAGTCGTGAACATCGGTCTTCGATGGGACTATTTCGCAGTACCCACCGAGCGGGATGGTCGCATGTTCAACCGCGACGGTCCTTTCGGGCTTGGCAACTTCATCGATCCCGAATCGGTATATGACGGCGACTTCAATAACTTCTCGCCCCGCATAGGTTTCGCGTACTCGCTCGGTGAGAACCAAAAGACCGTGCTCCGAGGCGGATTCGGCGCCTTCCACAACCCCCACCCGCTATTCGGCGGTCCGGTTGAGCTCGTCCGCAATAGCCTAACGCAGCCCAACCGAGTGAGACTCTCGCAAGCCGATGTGTTGAGCGGCGAATTCGGCGACTCCCTTCGCTACCCGGTAACCAACGCCGCCGTCCTTCCGTTCGTCGACAAGCCCGGCGGAGTTGTCAGCGGGACGACCATCAACACGAATTTCCCGTCGCCGTACTCCCTGCAATGGAATCTTCAGATCCAACGTCAGTTGGGCGACACGTGGGTGTTCGAGACCGGCTTCGTGGGCAATCGCGGTCTCAAACTCAACGTCGTTCGCGACGTCAACCAACCGGATCGCATAACCGGAGTTCGCCCCTTCAGCGACTTCGGCACGTTCCGGTACTACGACACCTCGGACGCGTCCACGTATGCATCCTGGCAGACTACCGCCCGGAAGCGCATGTCGAACGGCCTCGCGGTTGGCTTCAATCACACATGGGCCAAGGTCATTTCCTATAGCGACTCCAATCTGCTGCTCTCCGCGGTACCGCAAGACTTCTTCAATATTCGGGCCGACCGAGGGCCGGCCCCGTTCGACATCACCCATCGGTTCATCGCGGACTTTACGTATGAGTTGCCCTTCCTTCGTGCGGTTGACTCTGCGAACGGGCTCGCGAAGCGAGTTCTTGGCGGCTGGGCCGTCTCCGGCATTTTGACGGCTGAGACAGGAAGCCCGTTTACTGTGTTTCAGAACAACGGAGGCTTGGGCCAAGCGAGAGTGGATCTCGCCCGCGCCGGCAATCCCGTCCTCGACAACTACCGCGACACGTTGGTCTACCTTAGCCGCGACTCCTTCAGCCAGGTGCCGATCGGCGCCGACAGCCGTGTCGTGCTACGGCCCGGCAACCTGGGCCGCAATGCGATCCGGGGACCCGGCCTAAACACGATCGATCTGTCGTTGGCGAAGAACACGATGGTGACCGAAGGCTCCAACCTTCAGTTCCGCGTCGATATGTTGAACGCCTTCAACCACACCAACTACCAGAATCCCGTCACGGCGATCACCAACAGCAATTTTGGACGGATCACCGGCACACGCGGCGCTCGCGTCGTTCAACTCTACCTGAGGTTTACGTTCTAGAAGAACCTCGCCCCAGCGCGGCAGGGAATTGGGCGATCCACCAAGACGCCCAAACCTCTGCCGCCGTTCGCCAAGGTAAGCTAAACAGGGATGAGCAAGTTTCTATCCATAACCGTCGTCGTGCTGATGCTCGGCTGCGGCGGCGGCGCCTCGGACCTCCAGAAGGAAGAAGCGGCATCCCCCCCGGACGGCGTCACGCTGACCCCACACGACGAGAGGGTGGAGGTAGCCGTTGACGGCCGGCCGTTCACAGCCTTTCACTACGAGGAGAAGTGGGACAAACCGTTCCTATATCCGTTGACCACCGCATCGGGGACGGTGATCTCCCGCGGCTATCCGATCGAGCCACGCGCCGGCGAAACTGCCGATCACGCTTGGCATCGAGGCATCTGGTATGGCCACGGAGACATCAACGGTCAGGACTTCTGGCGCGAGAAGGGCCGCGAGGTCACCAGCATTCTCGTCCCGCAGGCAAAGCCTGCCGTCAGCGGAGACGCCCTGTCGGTGGAGCTGGCGATGCAGACGCCGACCGACGGGACCATCGGTTCCATAGAGAAATCGTTCACGTTCTCCGGAGCGCGCAATCTACGAGTCATCGACGCCACGATCCGGATCCGGGCGGACGAGGGCGTCGCCTTGCGGTTCGGGGATACCGACGACGGGGGCTTCGGAATCCGTTTGTCCGACGCATTTCGCGAGGACAACGGCGGTGTTACGGCAAACGCGGAGGGCTTGGAGACTTCCGAAAACATCTGGGGCAAAGCCAGCAGATGGACGAACTACTCCGCCGAAGTCGGTGGCAAGGCCGTCGGCGTTGCGATCTTCGACCATCCCAGCAACTTGCGCTATCCAACTACATGGCACGCGCGCGGCTATAGTTTGAACGCGGCAAATCCGTTCGCCACAAGAAGCTTTACGGGCGACCCGAGCGCCGACGGCAGCCATACGATCCCGGAAGGGGAGTCCTTGACGTTCCGATATCGAGTCGTGATCCATGAAGGCTTTCCCGGCGAAGTGAACGTCGAAGAACTCTATCGCGACTACGTCCAATAGTGGTTTGAGTTGGAGAAATCTCGCCCCATGCAACGTAGACACTTCTTAGCAGCGGTTTCCGCCGCACCTCTTGCCGCAGCAACTCGGACTCGTACCGGCGCTGTGAAGGTAGGGTTCATCGGCGCTAGCCATTCGCACGCCTCCGAGAAAATCAGCCAGGTCCTGGCGTCGCCAGACTACGAACTCGCGGCGATGTGGGAGGACGACCCCGAGCTACAGGCCAAGTACCGGGGGAAGGGAGTGAAGCTTACTTCCGTCCAGTCGATTCTCGACGACGCTTCCATTGAAGCCGTCTTCGTCGAGACCGCTGTGCGCGATCACGCTCGTCTCGGGCTGCGCGTCGTTCAGGCCGACAAGCACCTCCACCTCGAGAAGACGCCCGCCACCGACGTTGAATCCTTCCGCGCGATCCAAGACGTCGCCGCGAAAAAGGGACTCGTCGTACAAATTGGGTACATGTGGCGGCATCATCCCGGCTTCTTGCGGATATTTGAAGCCGTGCAATCCGGCTGGCTCGGCCAAGTCTACATGGTGCGCGCGGAAATGAACAAGACCCTGGCGGTCGATCGACGCCCGGAATGGGGCGAGTTCCGCGGAGGCCACATGTTTGAGCTGGGCCCGCATGTGATCGACCCGATGGTTCGCCTCCTCGGACGGCCAGAGCGCGTTACGCCGTATCTCAAGAAGTTCGGTCAGTACGACGACAACTTCGCGGACACGACGGTAGCGGTTTTTGAATTCCCCGACGCGGTCGGAGTCGTCGTGGGAACCTCAATCCAGCCGAACTCGGCACGCTATCGTGAGTTCGTCGTCTATGGGACAGAAGGGACGATGACCCTCTCCTCGATTGATAGCCCGACTCTTGAAGTCGACCTGGCGGGTGCGTCCGGCCCCTATCCCAAAGGTCCCCACAGGGTCGACTTGCCCAAATACGAGCGCTACGTTGATGACCTCGCGGAGTTCGTGAGCGCCGTTGGCGGCGAGCGTCCGCTTGGCGTTACCCAGCGTGAGGACCTCATCGTGCAAGAGGCGGTCATAGCCGCCTCCGGAATGTAGAATAGGAACTTCGATGGGCGATACGACACGCAGGAAGTTCTTCCACGGCAGCGCGGCGGCGGCAGCCTTGGCATCGGAGGCGGCGGCGCAAACATACCAAAAGCCGGGACACTTCACTGTAGATTGTCAGAGCCACCTGTTCGTTCCCGAGCTGGTGGAAATGATGATGAAGCGGAAGGAGCCGCCTTACGCCTACCAGAAGGACGGCGATACCTACGTGGTTACTGGCCCTCCCGGCGAGTGGCATCGGCGCCTGCGAAAGAGCCACATGGACGTCGACGCGAAGCTCGCCGACATGGATGAGGCCGGCATCGATCTGACTCTGATCAGCATCAACGATCCAGGCCCCGATGTATTTGGCAAGGACGGGATGACCGCGGCGCGCATCTGCAACGACTGGATTGGAGACCTCGGCCGGAAGCATCCCAAGCGCTTCGCTGGCCTCATCGTACTTCCGCTGCAGAACATGAACGAATCCCTGAAAGAGCTGGATCGATGTGTCAACCGGCTCGGGATGAAAGGGATACTGCTCTATTCGAATCTCGCCGAAAAGTTTCCCGACGAGGACGAGTTTCGCGAGCTGTTCGCTGAAGCCGAGCGGATGGATATCCCCATCCTGCTGCACCCTGCGCATCCAGTCACGTTTGAGCAGACAAAAGGGCGCAGCCTCATGGCCGGCCTCGGCCTCATGTTCGATACGTCGATCGCCCTCGCGCGCATCATCATGGCGGGTATCTTGGATCAATATCCGAAGCTGAAGCTCGTCTGTCCCCACGTCGGCGGCACGCTGCCCTACTTGGTCGGCCGCCTCGATCACCAAGCGCTGGTCTTGAAGCGCGGAGCGGAAAACATCACACGGGCGCCGAGCGAATACCTGCGCCACATCTATCTCGACGCCGTTTCTCCCATCCCGATGGCGATCCAATACGGTATCGACTTCGTGGGCGTCGACCGCATGCTCTACTCGAGCGACCACCCCTGGGTCGACCCCAAAACCATCGGCGGTCACCTCCAAAGCCTCGGCCTCCCGCCCGCCGACGAAGCGAAAATCTTCGGCGGCAATGCGAGGCAACTCTTCAAGCTGTGATGCTCGATCGATCCGGACAGCCGGCCGCCACGGCCGCGGGCCTGACGCGGCGGTCTCTTCTCGGCGTCCTCGCCGGGGCCGCTTGCTCGCGGAGCGTCCCCTCCCCGGCGCCGGCCTCCAACGAAGATCCCTTCCGGCTCGCCGTCTGCAACGAGACGTTTCAAGGCTCGCCGTTCGACGAGGGTTGCCGCTTGGCGCGCGAGACCGGATACACCGGTCTCGAGATTGCGCCCTGGACGCTCTCGGACGATCCCGCAGCCGTCTCCGCCGAAGTCCGCGCGGCTTGCCGCGCCGCCATGGGCGCCGAAGGAATCCGCTGCGTGGGCCTGCACAGTCTCCTGACGGCCCCGGCCGGACAGCTTCACATCACGACGCCGGACGACGCCGTCCGCACGCGCAGTTGGGAGTACTTCAGAAAGCTGATCGACCTATGCGCCGATCTCGAAGGCGATCGCCTGATGATCCTCGGCTCGGGCAAGCAGCGCTCCGCCGTCGAAGGATCGAGCGTGGACGACGCCGTGAAGCGTCTCACGGACGGACTCGCGTCGGCTGCTCCTCATGCACGGTCCCAAGACGTGACGATCATGATCGAAACCCTCGCGCCGCATCTGTGCGACGTGTTGACGTCGATGGACGACACCATGGAAGTCGTCAGACAGATCGGCAACTCCGCCGTCCAGACGATGTTCGACACGCACAATGCAGTCGCCGAACGCATGCCTCACGATCAGCTCATCGAGAAATACATCTCGGCCATCAAGCACGTCCACATCAACGAAATGGACGGCCGCGGCCCCGGTACGGGGAGCTACGACTTCGCCGTCCCGCTGAGGGCGCTGAAAGAAGTCGGCTACGATGGCTGGATTTCCCTCGAAGTCTTCCAGTTCGAGCCCGACGGCGAGACCGTCGCGCGCAGGTCCGCCCAAATCCTTCGCGAGATAGAATCGACGCTTTGATCGAGGCCATGCCGGCCGTACGAGC
This sequence comes from Acidobacteriota bacterium, assembly GCA_027592785.1. Lineage (GTDB taxonomy): Bacteria > Acidobacteriota > Terriglobia > Bryobacterales > UBA6623 > CAMPKL01. Next base: position 43,698 of record JAQCLD010000016.1, on the reverse strand, counting down.
CGGCGCCTCAGCCGGTCTGTACCCGAGTCTTGCCAGACGCCCAGGCCACGACGAACAGCGCGGCGAGCGCGCATCCGAGCGCCGCCATCCATGCGGGCGTGCCCGAGGGGGCAAGTATCAGGGCGACGGAACACAAGCCCGCCAGCCCACGCAACCAGACCGGCACTGGGCCGCGCAGATAGCCCGCCAGCGCGATCGCCCACAGCGCCGTCGCCAGGCACAACGAGATCACCGCGAGGGCGACCATATCCAACGATCCTTCGCCCAGAAGATGGGGATCGACCGCGAACGCAAACGGTATCAAGAAGCAAACGAAGCTCAGGCGCAACGCCTCCATGCTCGTCCGCAGCGGGTGAGCGTTCGCGATCCCCGCGGCAGTGAACGAGGCAAGGGCGACCGGCGGCGTCACCATCGACAGCACGCAGTAGTACATCACGAAAAAGTGAGCCGAGAGCTCGCCGATCCCCAGCTTCTGCAACGCCGGAGCGAAGAGGATGGCGCCGATGATGTAGGCCGCGACCGTCGGAAGCCCCATGCCCATCACGATGCAGCCCACCACGATTAGGAGCATGGCGCCGTAGAGCGAACTGCCTCCCGCTGCTACGATTTGGGATGAAAACTTCAGGGCCAAGTTGGACTGGATGGCCACGGCGATGATGATGCCGATCGCTGCGATCGGCGCGGCTACCTCCGCCGCTTGGCGCGCTCCGCCACTCAGACAATCGCGCCACTCGGAGAACGTCAGGCGCTGCTTGGGCCAAACCGCCGATACCGCTACGCAAGCCAAGCTGCCGTAGACGGCGGCCATCGTCGCCGAGTACGCCGCCGCCAGCGCCGCCACCAGGACCACCGGCGGAATCAATAGATGCGCACGACTCAGCAACGGCACGACGCGACTCGCCGCCGCCTCCTCCGGCGGCAACGTCCCCTGACCGGTCTTGCGGGCCAGCAAGTCGACGATCAGCAACAGCGCCAAATAGAAGGCCGCCGCCGGTATCAGTCCAGCCACCGCGATGCGCGCATACTCGACCTGCAACATCTCCGCCGCCACGAACGCCGCGACGCCCATGATCGGCGGCATCAACTGTCCTCCGGTCGACGCGATCGCTTCGATTGCGGCCGCGGATTCCGCCGAATATCCGGCGCGTCGCATCAGCGGAATCGTAAACACTCCCGTCGTGGCGACGTTGGCCACGGCGCTGCCGCTGATGCTGCCCATCAAACTGCTGGAGATGGTCGCTGCTTTCGCCGCGCCTCCGTGCATGGAGCCGCTGATCCGTAGCCCGATGTCGATAAACAGTTGTCCTCCGCCCACCGCGGAGTACACCGCGCCGAACATGACGAAATAGAACACGAACTGGAGCGACGTCTCGGTCGTAATTCCCAAGAAGCCGTTCTGCGACATGGCCAAGAGCTCGATCAGCGGCTCGATCTCGAAACCCGAGTGGGCCAGCCATCCCGGAGCCCATCCGCCGCCCACGCCGTATGCTAGGAATAGGAGGATCACCCCGAGCAGCGACCATCCCACCGTCCGCCGGACGCATTCGAGAAGGACGGCCACGGTAAGAGCTCCGAACACGGCGTCGTAGCCCAGCACGGGGTCCACCCCTTCCATCCGCTCCGTTAGACGCGTCGACGCCGCCATGTAGTAGACTCCCGAAGCCAGGGTTGCGAGAATCAGAACGGCGTCGATGGCCCGCCCCGCTGCCGCTCCCCAGCGGCACTCCAGAGGCCGGCACAACAGCACGAGCAACATGGCGAAGATCAAGTGCGCCGGACGCTGAACCATCGGCGGAGCGGGGTAGAAGAGGATGTAGCCCTGAAACGCAATCCACGCCGCGGCGAGGAGTTGTGCGGCCATGGGGACTGACGATGGGGGAATCGGAGCGGGCCGCGCGCGGTCTACGGATACCATCCCTTTTCCCTGTAGTACAGTTCGGCGCCCGGGTGCAAAGGAATTCCGGTCTGCGCCGGTTGTCCCGCCAGACGGGGATCGAAGTCGAGCCATGCCTTGTGGGAGCTCGCCATGTCGTCCTTGTTCTCGCAAACGGTCCGCGCGATCGCGTACGCCAAATCGTCGGGGAGATCCTTGTGCGCGATCAACACCGTGCCCATATCCACGCCGTCCGTTGGCCCAGTTTGTCCTTCGAACCATTTCGGCATTGGAACCGGAGTCAGACCAGGACCGCTGAGAGCGGTGAGCACGCGCGCGGGCAGATCCATAAATCGAATCCTCTCCGTCGCCGTCACCTCCGTGATCGTCGGGTGTCCACGGATAGCGGATTCGAAGTAGAGATCGGCTCTGCCGTCGCGCAACAGGGTCGGGATCTGGTTTGCCGAGACTTGGATGATCTCGCCGCCCTTCGCGACGATCTCCTCGCGGCTCGTTCCGACCGCCTCGAAAATGCGATCCGCCAAGATCGGAACGACGCTACCGTTGGGCTTCATCACGATACGAATCGGCTTGTTCGACAGCAACGCCTTCTCGAGCGTGTCGTTGCCCGTGCGCTCGATGTAGCTTTCCCGCAGGAGAGCCATTTGCCAAACGGCGTTGAGCCCTCCCGCGAGCGCGCGGATGTTTGTGTATTTCTTTCCGCCGTAGGCTCGTTCGTCCCCTTCCATCGCCCATGCCGCGGTCGCCGCTTGGGCCAGGGCGATCGTCTCCGTCCCGCGGTCCACCAGAATCGGGTTGCCGATCGCTCCTCCCCGGGCGACCACCTCCACGCGCGTTCCCGCCGGCAGTTCCTTCTCGAGCAAGGTTGCCAACGTGGCGCCAAATACGTACCAAGAGGTGCCCGGAGGCATCGCTCCGATCGAAATCGAGGTCCAGTCGGGTGTCGCGGATTCCGTGCCGGTCTTGGAAGGGTCCGAGCAGGAGAGCGACAACACCGTGGAGAACGACAATACGGTGGCAAGCACCGCGGCTCCCGTCCGGATATTGGATCGCCCGCTCACCGATCACCCGCCGACAGCGGACCTGGTTCCAGATTCGCCGCTTCCAGCGCAGCCTGGATGCGTTTTTGTACTTCCGGCCCCGGAGGCCGAAACGGCGCCCGCACGGCATCGGACTTCAAGCGCCCCGACAACATCATTGCTGTCTTCATCCGCGCGTGCGCCTCGCCCGAAGGCTCCTCATTCGCGTAGACCACTTCCTTCAGTCCGTCGATTCTCCGCTGAATCTCCTGCGCGGTCCGTAAATCGCCTTCGCATACCGCGCGGTACAGAGCGGTGAGCAACTCCGGGATGAAGGACGCAAACCCAACCAGGGCGCCGTCCACTCCTTGCACCATCGACGCCAGAACGTACTCGTCGTGGCAGGTGAGGATCGTGCAGGCGGCGTTTGCCCGCCGAATGGCCGAGATATCGCGCTGGTACTTCGACATCTCCCGCGTCCCGATCTTGAAGGTCGTCACCGTTGGCAGTTGTGCCAGCTCAGCCAGCAACTCCGACGAGTAGGCGGCCCGCGTCCAGGCCGGGTAGATGTGTACGATCAGGTTGATGCTCACGGCTTGGCCCACCGCCGTGAAGTGCTCCAACACGTGCTCGGGCCGCATCCCGAAGCGCAACCAGTAGTGCGGGGGCATCACCAGCAGTCCCCGCGCCCCCGCCTCCTCGGCCATCCCGGCGTGTTCGACCGCTTCGGCGAGCGACTCGCAGCAGATCCCGGAGATCACGGGAACGCGTCCGCCGGCCTCATCCGCCACGATGCGAGTAACCTCCGCGCGCTCGGCGGCGCTCAGGGCGAACACCTCGCCGGTATGGCCGTTCGTGACCAACCCGCCGATCCCCTCGTGGCCGGCCAGCCACCCGGCGAAACGGCGAAGCTCGACTTCGTCGATCTCACCGCCGTCACGATAAGGTAATTGCAGAGCGGGCAAAATCCCGCGGAAGGGGCTAACGAGATTCATTTCCGGCGTCCATTCGATTCAGCTCGAATGCCCTCACGGCCGACCGGAGTGTATCACAGCGCTGAAGAGTCAACGGAGTTCTGGATCGCGCCGTGACGCCAAGCCGCCAAGTCGCTAAAGATCAGTCGGTTGAGCGCACGCCGGCTTGCCTTTGGGAACGTTCCGGAACTCGAATTTCGGGTCGAGCCGGCTGTCAGACCACCTGGAACTACTCTCGCGCACGGCGCCTCGGTTAGCTTGAGGTGTGCCTACGGTAGAGTCAGGAGAGGCTCGAACGCTATGAACCGACGTCATTTCTTCCTGGGAGCCGCCGCGCTCTCCGCTCTAACGGCGCGCCGCGCCGTCGCCGCCAACGAGAAAGTGAATCTCGCCTTCGTCGGTGTAGGCGGCCGTGGAAGGGGACTTCTGGATACGTATGCCCAATTGCCCGAAGTCAACATCGCCCATCTCGTCGATGCGGATGAGGCGTCCCTCGAGCGCGCCGCGGCCTCCCTCAAGAAACTGGGCGTCGCTCAGCCGCCCACCAGCGCCGACATGCGTCGAGCCTTCGACCTGAAGGATGTGGACGCCGTCGTCATCGCCACCCCCGACCATTGGCACACGCCGGCCGCCCTGCTCGCCTGCGAGGCAGGGAAGGACGTCTACGTGGAAAAGCCCTGCTCGCACAACATCCGCGAAGGCCGCCTGCTCGTCAATTGCGCGCGCTACCACGGCCGGATCGTCCAGCACGGCACGCAGTCCCGCAACCGCCCGTCCACCATTCGAGCCATCGACTACGCCAGATCCGGCAAGATCGGCAAAGTGCTGATGGCCAAGGCGTGGAACATTCAGCTCCGCGACGACATCGGTCATGCCGAGGACGGTCCCGTGCCCGAGGGCGTCGACTACGAAACGTGGCTCGGCCCCGCGCCCTGGATTCCGTTCAATCCGAACCGCTTCCACTACAAATGGCATTGGCACTGGCACTTCGGCACCGGTGACGCCGGTAACGACGGCGCCCACCAAATGGACATCGCGCGCTGGGCGCTGGGCGTCAACTACCCGAAGACCATCTCGGGCATGGGCCGCAAAGTCTTCTTCGACGACGACCAGCAAACACCCGATACGATGAACGTCACCTTCGATTACGGCGACAAGGCCATGATCTGGGAGATGCGCATCTGGACGCCTTATCCGATGGAGGGTGTCGACAACGGCGTCGCCATCTATGGCTCCGACGGTCAAGTCGTCATCGGCCGTTGGAATCGCAAGTGGGGCTTCAAGGTCCTGGACGCCAAGGGCGAGCAGATCCTCCACGACGAAGAACGCGAGAACGAGATGTCCATTCACGCTCAGGACTTCATCGACTCCATCAAGTCCCGAGACCTCCCCAACGCCGATATCGGGATCGGCCACCTATCGGCTTTGCATTGTCACTTGGCGAACATCGTCGCGCGGACCGGCCGGACCCTCCAGTTCGACGCGGAGACCGAGACGATAGCGGGCGACGCGGCCGCGAACCTCCACGTCGAGCGCCGCTATCGACGGCACTGGGGGACGCCGAGCGTCCTGTAGCCCCGTGTTCCCGCATAGAGCTTTCGCTAGCGATGGGGATCCTGCCTAGGGCCTGCCGAATGTCCGCCACGGTATTCGCCTGGCTGGCAATACTGGCGCTCTCGGCCGATCTCGCCCTCCAGGCAGCCGATCCTCCGGCCCGGGCGTCGGCGGTTCCTACTTTCCACAGCATGAGTCTCTACTGGCATGTTCCCGGTCACGGCGCCGGGGACCAGAACTGTCGCGTTCGGTATCGCCAGGCTGGGGAGGAGTAGCGTACGGCGCAACCCCTCTGGTTCGACCCCCAAACGAGACAGTATCGAGGGAGCGTCGTCGGACTGCTCCCCGCGACGAAATACCAATTCGAGCTGACTCTAGATACCGGCTATTCGGACATCGTCGAGGCGGCCACCTGGGACGAAGCCTTTCCGGTGGGCGAGGTCGTGACCCTGGAACGCGGCGTGTCCTCGAAGACGTATACCATCGCACGGGGAAGGAAACCCGGGGCCTGGGTTCTTTACCAAGCCCATCCGGACGGCACGGTCATCGACCTCGAGCGGAAGGCCGACTCCTGCGTCGTCGTCGCCGCCGACTACGTAATTGTAAGGGGAATCGTGTGCCGCGGAGCCCGCAAACAAGGAATCCTGATCGGAAACCACCGTGACGTCGTCATCGAGGGCTGCGATATCAGCGGCTGGGGAAGGCGTGAAACGCGGAAGAGCGCGCGGCCCTATCCTCCCGATCTGGGCGTGCACCTCGATGCCGCGATCCGGTCTGAAGGGCGGGACGTCGAACGCCTCGTGATCCAGGGAAACCGGATCCACCATCCCGCCTACCGATCGAGCAACTGGACCGAATGGAGTCCGTTTTTCAGCTCGTCGCATCCGCAAGGGCCGAAGGCGATCGTTCTGGGGCCGCCGTCGGCCGGGAATCACGTGATCCGCTACAACGACTTCTTTTCTGACCGGGAACACATGTTCAACGACATCTTGTTCGAGTCTCTCGGTACGAAGCCCTCGCCGGGCAACGGTCTGGTTCGCGATTCCGATATATACGGGAATAGCTTCTCCGATTGTTGGGACGACGCGATCGAGGTGGAACGGGGCGACAGGAACGTTCGCATCTGGAATAACTATTTCACCCGCGTGTTCAAGGCGATCTCCGCCGGTTACGATTGGGAAGGCCCCGTCTATATTTGGCGCAACGTAAGCGAGAGAACGCTGGAGCCGCACAAGGTGAGCGGGCGGGGCGAGGACACGATGGACCGGCTCGTAGCCGCCTTTCTCATGCCGAGTCAAGAAAAGAAAGAGGCGGCTTGGTCCAGCGTCTTGTTCGTCTACCACAACACGGTCTTGTGCGACGGTGGCCAGTGCGACTCCCTCGCCGCTGGAAACGGCTATGACCTTTACGATTCCGATTCGCTCGTGCGCATGGTCTCTCGCAACAACATTTGGCAGACGGAGCAATGGGCGCTCCGCGATGTGTTCACGTTCTCCGGGATTCGGGGTAGATATCTGTCCGAGGACTACGATCTACACAATGGGCGCTTCGACTCGGCGCACGCTCGCGGTCCGCACGCGATCCAGGGAGTGCCGCGCTTTCGGCCGGGTCACGGCCCAGGCGGCGCCGGCAACTACCAGTTGATTCCGGGCTCGCTCGGACATGACGCCGGCCAGGTCTTGCCCAACTTCAACGACGGATATGAAGGTGCGGCTCCGGACGTTGGAGCGCACGAAGCAGGTAGTCCAACCATGCAGTTCGGCGTAGATTTGTGGTCGCCCACCCAGAGGCTGCTCGAGTAGACTGCCGCCGGCTCCAGGCGCGAGGCCCTATTCGCGAGAGTTGTAGCCGGCAGGCTGAATCCGAGCGAGCTGGGGTTCGGACAGCGCCCGATCACGCTTCTGTTCGATCGGCCAGAGCAACGTCCACTACTGTGTGAGGCGGGCCGAGGCGAGCCGCGCCGGAGCGCTACCACAAGGCGGCGCCGGACTTCGCCGCCGTCCACGAGCAGCTCACCACGCACAAGCACGTCACGTTGCAGTTGCTGTGGGAGGAGTACTTCGAGCAGCAGCCCGGCGGTTACCGCTACAGCCAGTTCTGCGAGCTGTACCTGGCGCTGGCGGCGCAAGCTCGACGTCGTGCTGCGGCAACGGCATCGCGCCGGCGAGAAGCTGTTCGTCGACTATGCCGGGGCGACGGTTCCGGTCGAGAACCCGCGTACGGGCGAGCTGCGTCAGGCGCAGATCTTCGTCGCCGTGCTGGGCGCGAGCTCCTACACCTACGCCGAGGCCAGCTGGACGCAGCAACTGCCCGACTGGATCGGCTCGCACGCGACTACGCCAGTCGAGGGCTGGGACGTCCAGGGTGCAATGGAAGCGCTCGATCTCCTCGCCCACTGATAGATAAGCCCGTAGCTGTCAATGCCAGCGTTCCGCGGCTTCGGCCTCCTGCGGCAGGAGGCTGACGTAGATTTGTTCATATAGGGTTGGCTAGCCGAGCCTCGCGTCCAGCGCATCAGCGAGAGTGCGGAGTCTTGCTGGTTGCGTTCGTCCCAGCGCCTCGACGTTCTGGATACGCCAACGGATCGCCGGGAGCTCCGCCAGGTGGGGAATCCCCAGCCTCGACCAGTCTGGTTGGGAGCGCGCCAGCGTTCGCAGGAAGTCTCGCTCGTACGTGTCGAGCGAGTCGGGCAGCTCGCGCAATAGCTTCTCGCTAGTCGCCATTAGTGCATCGAGAGAGACCGGCTCCCTCGTCATTCCGGCGAACGATCCTTCGTAGGCCAGGCGGATGTCCTTGGGCTTTGGAAATAAGACCTCATACAGCGGCCGGTTGTGGCTGGCGAGGTACACCACAAACGCCCGCCGGATCTCCGGCGTGACGCCACCATGCCCGAACAGCTCCATGACGTCGAAGAGGTCACGCGGGTGCTGGCGATCCATGGCGGCGACCAGCTTGCCGCCGTAGATCTCCTCCGGCGAGAGCAGCGGCAGTTCCAGGTCGGCCATCAACGCGTCGCTCGCCGCCAAGCTCAGCGACATCGTTCTCGTCGGGTGGATCGTGCCACGAATCACCGTGTTGACCTCGATCTTTACGGCGAGGTCATCGCGGCGTACGAGCAGCTTGGTTTCTCCCAGATCACCTGTCGACAGGGCCTGCACCTTGAGTCCTCGCTTCACGAGGCGGTCCCGGCTCGCGCGCAGCGCCCCGTTGATCGCTGCCAGCGCTTCAGCTCGGGGCATGTGGTGATTCGTAAAGACCAGATCGAGATCGACAGAGAGGCGCGGCATCTCACGCAGAAACAAGTTGATCGCCGTGCCGCCTTTCAACGCGAAGCCGCCGCCTTCGAAGACCAGAGGCGCAGCCTCCACCAGCAGCCGAGCGGTCGCCAGGTAAGTCGGGTTCATGGCTCGAGTACCAGTAGGCCCTCTTTCGAACGGCCCACCCAGCGCTTGTCGCTTCCGGTCGGAAGGTGCTCCGGGTCGAGTTTCGTGGCCCAGGGAAGCCCCAGCTCTCGGCCGAGGGTCAGGCAGAGCCGAACGGTCTTGACCTGCCTGCAGCGCAGCAGCAGCTCCTGCAGAACGGCCGCTCGCAGAGATGTCGCTCCTTCGAGAACATCCCGCGCCTCCTGGAGCGGTTGCCGTACCCCGACGTCGCTCAGTAACTCCAAGACCGCTCTTTCGGGCTCGGACACAAGCGGCCCGTCAGATTGACGTTGGAAACGAGCGACTCGGAGCGGCGTGTCCGACGGTTCGTCGAATAGGCGGAGCCGGTGGTAGCTCGCTGGAAATCGCTCGGTGAACCATGCCGGCAGCCGACCGGACGCCCAGCCGTAGAGCTGTAGCTGAGGGCGTTGCGCAAGATTGTGCCGAACGCCGTGCCAGTCGAGCGCTGTCTTCCCGCCGACGTGCAGCCCTTCGAGTCGGCGCTCGAGCTGCTGTAGACTGGGATAGAGTTCAACAGGGCTGTCGGGTCGAACGTAGACGCCTCGAGCCAAGCGCTTGAGCCAGCCCGCACGGACGTAGTGAACTGCAAGGTCCGCTGAGATGCCAAGGGCGTTCAATTCATCGGAGGTTACGGGACGCCCGGACTTCGCCTCTTGGAAGAGATCGTTTAGTTTGCTCATCAGAATCGTAGCTCAGCTACGACAACGATATTCATGCTAAACAATGCGTTTTGATTCGTCAATACTGTCGTAGCCAGGATGCGACAACTGGGAGCGATCTAAACGAGCGGGAGGGGGCACTTGCCGGATCGAGCCGAAGTGATCCTGATTGGCTCCAATCTGGCTCCGTTAGCGGGAGGTCGAAACGACCGAGTTGAAACTACAGGACTTAGGGTGGCAGAGATCAACGCCGTTTGACTCTAAGTTCTTTATTTACAGCAGATTCGTGACTTCCCGAGCTGAATGTCGCGGGTTCGATCCCCGTCTCCTGCTCCATTTTTTCAGTAGCTTACAGTCAGGCCAGATATCCGTAGTCCGTTGGTAGTCTGATAAGCCGCGTCAGCGGCCACACAAGCGTTCTCTCACCGCTTCACCGCCTCCAAGCGGCGATTCAGGTTGGCTTGTGTGTAGACGTTCTGGTTGACGTCTACGGAATGGCCGGGCTGGCCGGCCGTCACCTTGGGATCGACCTGGAGATCCGATCCGCTTGGCGGTGTGACGTTGCTTGCGCGGTTGATCGCGGTCGCCGGCGAGGATCTGGTCGATGATCCCGGTGTAGGGCCGCAGCTTCGGCCGCTTCACCGGCTTCGAGCGTTGGTAGCCCGGCTGCGTCGCGTAGCGCACGATCTTGCGCACCGTCTCGCGCGCGATCCCGAACAGACTTGCCGCTTCCCGCTCGCTGATCCCTTCTACGAAGACGCTGCGACGGACTTGGGCGTACAACTCCTCGCGATACATCCCTCCCGGTGTTCCACACCGCACCCCAGGGATGCTCGCGGACCACCTGGCGGTCTAGTTTCCCGGCGCCCTGAGGGCGCCTTCAACCGCCGCCTCGTGGTCTAGTTTTGCAGCGCCGTTCTCACCTCCCGCGGCTCTACCGGGTAGCCGCGCGAGATCACCCTCCCTGACGCAGTCGTGAGGGGATATAGGAATGGCTTGTCCCATCGTTCCTCGTAGCGGAACGAGGTGAAGGCTTTGCCGTTGACCGAGACCCCGATCTGATCATCACCCTGTTCGAAGCTAACGGGCGCCTCGGGACTCTTGATCTCGGCGGCCGGGGGGCCCAGTGGCGCACAAGCCCAACTTGCCGCCGGCGCCGCGCAGAGGAGAGCGCCAGCGAATGATCGATTCATCATCGCGTCTGCGCGCTGGGGATATCCGCCATCCCGCATCATCCCACCCGCCTGTCTGTAGCGCTAAGCCACCGAACGAAGTTAGTGGCGCTCCGCCCAATCTTCGAACCACCGCTTGAGATCGTCAAGCTGCTTTCTCCGTTGGCGTGAGACCGCTGAAGCGTAATCAGTAGTGGCGCACAATCCGCGGCACTCCGCAAGCTGCTTCAGCGCCCATGGGGTCGGCAGCACGCTGATCTGCTTGACAATTTCTTGCAGCGCGGCGTCGGCCTCGGCGGGGTCTGATCCGTCTCGGTGGGCGTCGAGCAGGAGTCGGAGCGTTTCCGGGAATACTCCCGCGACTCCAGAAATAGCGCCGTTCGCCACGCCAAGCGAGAGCGCCCTTGTAATCTCGGAGTCATGTCCCATCCAGCGGACAGGGGCGCCGACTCTCTCCAGCGCCGTCAGCGAAGCTAGGCTGCCGCTGCTGTCTTTCGCCCCGGTGATATTGGGGACTTCCGCAACCAATCGAGCGGTCCAGCCGGCTTCCACGGGATTTGTGAACACCGGCAAGTTGTAGATCAGAATCTCGCCATCGAGGCTGTGTGCCGCGGCATGGTAGAAAGCTCCGATGTCTTCGGGCTCGTAACGAAAATAGTGAGGAGGAGGAAGCAGCAGCAGATCGGCGCCATGATCGAGGGCATGTTGACCAAGGGCGATCGACTCCGCAAGAGATACGGCGCCGATGCCGACGATAAGCCGGCCACGGCCATCGAGGGCGTCGCGCGCCGTCTCTGCCGCCGCTTCCCGTACATCGCGGCCCCAGCGAGGGTACTCGCCGGTAGCGCCGTTCACGCAAATGCCCTCCACTCCCGCAGCGAGGACGAACTCGACGTTCTTTCGCAGGGCCTCGGCGTCGAGCGAACCGCTGCGCGTGACGGGAGTCAGGAGCGCGGCGGACAGCGATAAGCTCTTGGATGCCATTCGACTTACTCACCGCCTGCAGTTGGAAGGCGACGTGCCCGCGAGCGAAACTCGCGTTGACGTAGTTTCAGTTTAGCGCACTAGGTTTCACTATCGTGAAATCGACGGCTCCGGCCGGCGATCTAGGTGACGCTCGGATTCGACCGCTGCTCCAAAAGTCTTCACGATTTCGGCGGCAGCTTCCGTGATCTCAACGATCATCCGCTTCTGTTCTTTGTCCGAACGCCGCCGGCTGATCGGCATCGACACGCTCAGCGCCGCGAACGTGGCCCCCGCGGTGTCACGCAGCGGAACGCCGATGCAGTAGCCATGCTCGACGTTCTCTTCGGCATCGAGCGCATGACCTTGGGACAGTATCTTGTCGAACTCTCGCTGCAACTCGGGTTCGTCAGTAATCGTCTTGGAGGTGTAGCCATAGATCCCGTAGCTGCGGACGAGCCGTTCGCGGCGCTGCTCGGTCTGAAACGCCGTGATTGCCTTTCCCAACGAGCTGGCATGCGGCGGCAGGATGCGTCCCACGGTGTTGCTCATGCGAATAAACTCTGGGCTCTCAAAGACTTCCACGACTTCAATGTGGTTGTCAAAAAGAGCCGCGAGGCTGACAGTCTCGCGAAAGCGGCGCCTGAGGCCGAGCATCGTGGCGCCGGCGGCTTCGGGGAGCAGAGTCCTGTAGCAGGAGTGCTGTAGCCCCTGTTGAGCAACCGAACAGTACCCGCCGGCGGGGTCCTTGACGACATAGCCGGCCTCCTCGAGCGTACGCACCAGCCGAAACGCCGATGCTTTTGGGAGCTTCAGCAGATCACAAAGCGTCTGTAACGGTTGGGGGTCAACTGCCCGGTTCAGAGCCTCCAGCAATCTCAAGGCCCGCAGCACCGCTTGAGAGGCGTAGGGCTCGTTCTTGGTCGTATTCTTCTTCATCGAGTCGAATTCCGGAGGATCGCCATCGCCCTCTCTCGGTATGAGAACACATCAAGCGGGATCCAGACGGCATGCAATGGTTCAACCAATTGTGGGCTCTTCACGGTTTGTAGTGGGCGGCTGGCGGGCGGCGAGGGCCATCGGATCTCCGCGCCGTGGGATCGAAGGGCGCGATTGCAGTCGATGTGAGGCAGTGAGGCAGCCCGGAACAGGAGCTTCGAGTTCCGGCTATCCCCTTTCACTCCTATAAGTTAACGTGTTTAGATCGGCCCGGAGCGGTCAAGGGCGGGCTCAAGCCCGGCGTAGCGAACCCTTGACGGCGAGGACCGATCTGGAACCGAGGTCCATCAGGGAAAGGGGATCGGCTGCCATCGGACCACCCGCTACCCACTCAGAACCCGGAGAAGAAAAATTATGAAACCGGTTTATGTTTTACTTGACATCGAGAATTAGCGAGGGATATGATTGACTCGATCAAGTAAGGTTTCTCCCGGGGGGATCCCCGGTGTCGCCCATCAATCCCTCTAACAGCACAAGGACACGCAAATGACTGATGCCAAAAGAAATCGGCGCCTCGGGGTTCTGCCCGTTGGGCTGCTAATTGTAGCGCTCGCGGCCCCCTTATTCGCACAGGTAACGACCGCAACGATCTACGGTCGCGTCGAAGATCAGTCCGGGGGCGTCATCCCCGGGGCCGTAATTGATGCCATCAACACAGCGACGGGCGTCTCGAAGACCGCCTCGTCCAACGAGCGCGGCGAATTCGCGATTCCGTACGTGCCGGTTGGCCCGTACACCGTTACCGTTGCGGCCGACGGCTTCAACGTTCACGAGCAAACCGGGCTGAACCTCACCTCGGGGCAGAAAGTCGACCTGACTTACGTGCTCAAGATCGGGGCCACAACCGAAAGAGTCACGGTCACCGCCGAAGCGCCGCTGCTCAATACGATCAGCGCCGAGCAAGACATCAACCTGAGCGCCGATCAAGTGGACGAGCTGCCAATGCGCAATCGCGACATCACCTCGATCATCGCCCTCGGTACGGGCGCGGCAAGCGACGGGTTGACGATCTCGTTGAACGGGCTGCCCCCGCGTGGCTTTACGTTTGCGGTCGACGGCGTAAACGCAGTACCGGATTCGGAGTTCGCATCCTTGGCGGCGTACCAGAACTACAACTTCGTCAAGGGCGTGAGCGTCGAAGCGGTGCAAGGCGTCGAGGTCTCGAAGAACATCTTCTCGGCCGAGATCGCCAACACTCTCGCCGGCAACGTCAACATCATCACCAAGGGCGGCACCAACCAGCTCCACGGCAGCGCGTTTGAGCAGTATCAAGCCGGCGGCCTCAACGCCAACAACCATCTCCTCGCGCGCAAGACCTCGTTGGTCTTCCATCAATACGGCGGTTCCCTAGGCGGGCCGATCATTAAGAACAAGCTGTTCGTCTTCGGAACGTTTGAAGGCTACCGGCGTAACGCGCAACAGGCTCTGACTGGATTCGTGCCTTCAAATTCGATCGTGGAGCAGACCATCGCCGCGATCCCTGAATCGAGAGGCTACTGGGACCTGTGGCCGCGCGCCACCTCAGCGCCGGAGAATCCTGGCGATGTCGTCGCGTTCTTCACCGGTGCAGACGCTCGTATGAACAAAGACAACACGGCTTCAGTCCGAACCGACTACTCCATCAGCGACAACGACCTGTTGACGGTCCGCTATACGCGCGGCCGGCCTTTCCAACGCAGTCCGCGTCTCGCCATGGGCAACTCCCGGCGTCACGTGGGTTTGACAGAGAACCTCTCGGCGACATACAACCGCGTATGGAGCCCCACTGTGACCTCGGAAACGCGCTTCGGCTATAACCGCGCCGACCTCGACCGCGTCGACGAAATGTTGCTGGCGGGCATCGCGCAGATCAGCGGGGCCGGTCTGCCTTCGCCCTCGCAAGGGCGCTTGTTCGCCAAGAAGGGGTCGACTTCCACTTTGGAACAAAACTTTGCCTTCAATCGGGGCAAGCATGCCATGAAGGTGGGCGGTCTCTACCAACTCGTATTCGTCCGCCGCGCCATTGACGACACTCCGGACTTCAGCTTCGCGACGGTGGCCGACTTGTTGGCCAATCGGCCGATCTCGGCCAGGTTTAATTTTGGTCTCGACCCGTTTGAGATGACGCGCTGGCAGACCGGATTCTTCTTCCAAGACGATATCCGCGTCTCCAAGAACTTGACCCTGAATCTCGGCGTTCGTTGGGACTACGACTCGGTGCCGCGTGAACGCGACGACCGATTCTCCAACCGCATCACTCCGTTTGGCGAAACCTTGCCGGCGGATAGGGCCTGGAACGCCCAGTACAACTCGTTTTCGCCGCGCGCCGGCTTCGCCTACAAGGTGGGTGACTCCGGGAAGACCGTCATTCGCGGCGGAGCCGGGATGTTTACCATGCCCCACAACTTCTTCTCCGGTCCGGTCGAGATCATCCGCAATGGTCCTGACTCGCCGGCCGAAGTTGGTTTCGCGGGCAGCCAAATCACGGACGCCGGCGTCACTTATCCGTTTGATACCCAAATGGCAAAGGCGTTCGCGCAGTCCTCGTCAATCACCGGCGGAACGGTTGTAGACCCTAATTGGCGGAACGCCTACAGCCTGCAGTTCAACTTGGGCGTGCAACGGCAGCTTACCGACACCATGGTTCTCGACGTTGCCTATGTCGGCAATCACGGCGTCAAAGTCACCACCAGTCCGACAGTCAATCGCCTGGATCGGGTCACCGGAACGTTGCCGCGGCCGGACTTCACCAGCAGATTCCGCTTCTATCAGAGCAACGACTCGACCCTTTATCACAGCCTGCAGACTTCGCTCAAGAAAAGGTTCTCGAGAAACCTGTCGTTCAACATGAACTACACCTACGCGAGCAATATGGCCTACTCGAGCGGCGACCTTAGCTGCTGCTTGAACGAGCCGTGGGATCTGAACAACCTGGCCAACAACCGGGCGCCGACGGGCTTCCACGTCCGCCACTCGTTTCTGTTCGACTTCTTGTACGAGATTCCGACACCGGGGAATTTTCAAGGGGCGGCGAAGCACATTCTGGGCGGCTGGCAACTCGGTGGAATCCTGACGGTGCGGGGCGGCAACCCGCTAAACATCAACCAAGGCAGCAGCGGCCCAGCGCAGCGGCCCGACTTCGTGGGATCGAATCATGAAGCAGGACTCATGAGCGACTTCGGCACGCCCCTCGACAATGGAACCTACCAGTACCTCAATAGAAGTGCGTTCCAGGAAGTGCCCAGGGACGGCGCCCAGTCACAATCGCTACGGCAGGGAACGCTCAGCCGCAACGCGCTCTACGGCCCCGGCTTCGCGGGGCTGGACGCATCAATCCAGAAGAACGTCTTCATCACCGAGAAGCATCGCGTGCAGTTTCGGGTGGAGCTCTTCAACGCAACCAACCACACCAACTTCGGGAGTGTTCAGACGAACACGCGAAGCGGTCAGTTCGGTCGCATTACGGGCACTCGACCAGGCAGGGAGACTCAGTTGAGCGTACGCTACGACTTCTAGCTAGCAAATGCAAACCCTAAACTCAAACGCGGGCCAGTCACTATGTGGCTGGCCTACCTTTGATTCTTCGTTGGTCGAAGTGGCAAAGTTGGACAATCACCGCTGTATTCCCGTGTGGCTCATGAAGTGCCGGCGGCATGTGGTCAGTTCCTTGCGAAACGCCTTTTCGAAAGGCACTTGGCCGGCTTGGCCATGTCTCGCCGCGATTACAGCTTCAGTCGCGTTTGGCGCCGCCACCAAACCGAACATCGTCTTCCTCTACACCGACGACCAGGCCGCTTGGACCATCGGTGCCTTGGGCAATAGACAATCTCGTACACCCAATATTGACCGGCTCTACCGCGAAGGCGTCACGCTGGCCAATGCCTTTACGACGACTCCCGTGTGCAGTCCTTCGAGAGCCAGCCTGTTCGCCAGCCGCTATGGAACGGAACTAGGAATCAAGGACTATCTCGATCCCAACCGCGAGCCGGACAAGGGCCTGGACCCAGCCGTGCCGACCTGGCCGAAGATCCTGCAGCGTGCCGGCTACGCCACATCGTTCGTTGGCAAGTGGCATCTGGGAAGTCTCGACAGATTTCTGCCCACTCGTAACGGTTACGACTGGTTTTATGGTTTTCGGAGTGGCGCCGGAATTTCGAAAGACCCAGCGGTGGAGTCGGCCGGCGGAACTCGGATAGTGAACGGCTATACGCCGGATATCCTGACCGCCGAAGCGATCCGGTTGATTCGCGAGCGGGACAAACGTAAACCATTCCTCATCAACGTCCACTATTGGGCGCCGCACGCCAATACCGCGAAGCGAACTCCCGACGGCGACCGCACCTGGCTCCCGTTGAGTGACACCGACTGGAAACCCTTCCGCGACATCGACCCAATCTTGCCCCGGCCCGATTACCCGAAGCTTGATGTGCCACGAAATAAGCGAATGATGCGGGAGTACCTCGGGGCCGTCGCCAGCGTCGACCGTAATGTCGGACGCATTCTTGAGGTGCTGGATGAACTCGATATCGCCGGCAACACGATTGTTGTCTTCAGCAGCGACCACGGTTATAACCTTGGCCATCACGGGATCTGGCACAAAGGCAACGGACGTTGGCTGCTCACGGACAACCAGGGTCCACGGGCGAACATGTACGATGGGTCGCTTCGCGTGCCGGCCGTGGTTCGTTGGCCGGACCGGCTGGCTGCCGCCGCGAAGGTGGACGAGATTGTGCTGAACATCGATTGGTTCCCGACTCTATTGGCAATGGCCGACGTCGGGATGCCGCCCGACGTCATGATCCGCGGGAAGAGCTTTCTGCCCTTGTTGGAAGGCAATCCCATCCAGTGGCGCACCGAATTCTATGGAGAGTACGACCAGAAGCATGTCGAACAAGTCGACCAGCGTATGTGGCGTACGCCGGAATGGAAACTTATCCGCAATAGCCGTGACGGTATGGACGAGCTATACCATCTAAGCGAAGATCCTCAGGAGCAGCGAAACTTGATCAACGACCCGGATCCGGATGTCCGCAAAGCAATCAGCCGGCTCGACCGAGCGTTGCGCGGGAAGATGAAAGAGATCGAAGGGTCGTAGGTATGGTGGGCTTTCTTGTGTTAAACCAAACTAGCCCTGGCGTTAGCAGCCTGTCTTGGGCCTTGCTCCTGGCATCCCTAGCACCGCTGCCTGCGACAGCGCAAAGCAAGGTCGACTTCTCCAGAGACATCCAGCCAATCCTGAGCCAGAAGTGCACGGTTTGCCACGGGCCGGCGCTACAACAGAGCGGCCTGAGGCTCGACAACCAAAACGACGCAATGAAAGGCGGCAAGTCCGGCGCCGTTATTCGACCCGGCAATAGCTCGGCGAGCGTGCTGATCAAAAGACTCGAGGGGCTCGACGACCTACAACGGATGCCCCCAGGGCAGCCCCTTCCGGCCGGGCAGATTGAGCTATTTCACGCATGGATTGACCAAGGCGCCGAATGGGGAACTTCGAGCGAGACGAGTACGCCCGACAACGGCCACTGGTCGTTTCATCCTATTCGCCGTCCCAGCGTTCCGGAGGTAAGCAGAGAAGGTTGGGTGCGCAATCCGATTGACGCTTTCATCTTGGCGCGGCTCGAGGCCGAGGGGGTCGAGCCGTCCCCGGAAGCTGCGCCTAGCACCCTGCTGCGACGGACATGGCTCGACTTGGTCGGCCTTCCGCCCTCGCCGCGGGATCTTGCCGGTCCAGCTAACCACGAACAGGTTGTGGAGTCGCTCTTAGACTCCGACCATTTCGGCGAGCGCTGGGCGGCGCCGTGGCTGGACCAGGTGCGCTACGCCGACTCCGACGGGTACGAAAAGGACTCGGTTCGACCGCACGCCTGGCGCTATCGGCACTGGGTGATCAACGCCCTCAACGCCGACATGCCGTTCGATCAGTTCACGATTGAACAACTGGCCGGCGACCTGCTTCCCGGCGCGACAACCGAGCAGCGCGTCGCGACCGGCTTCTACCGCAACACGCTGAAGAATCGCGAGGGAGGCGTCGACGTCGAGCAGTTCCGGTTCGAAGAAGTCGTGGACCGTACCAACACCGTCGCCACCGTGTGGCTGGGCTTGTCGGTCGAGTGCGCCCGCTGTCACGACCACAAGTTCGACCCCATCTCGCATAAGGACTACTACCGGCTTTTTGCGTTCTTCAACGAGCTTGACGAAGTCGATATCGACGCGCCGCTCCAGGGCGAGATTGGACCCTACCTTCAGGCGAAACCTGATCTCGACGCCAAGATCGAGCAGCTCTACCGGAAGTACAAAGTGCGCGAGCTACAGCGGCCGTGGGAAGCCAAGATGCTCTGGGCCGGCGACAACCCCGGCGTCGAACATCAATGGGATACGAGCTGGGACATCATCGACTTGTATCTCGACCACGGCCAACGCATTTTGCGAACTCCGCCCGAGAGCCGTACCGGCCGCGAAAACTACGCGGTGACCGAATGGTTCATGCGCAATTACAGCCGCGTCACAACTAAGGACGAGTACGCAGCGACCGGGTTCAAGCAGGCGGTTAAGGAGCTCCATGAGATCGTGGACGCCTTCCCGGACGTCAGCCGCGCACGGGCCATCGAAGTTTCGCGCGAACCGCGGCCGAGCCACATCCACGAGGCGGGCGAATGGAACGAGCTCGGCGAATGGGTGAGCCCGGGCGCGTTGACCGTGTTGCCGGCCTTGGATCACACCGACGAAACGCCGACGCGCCTCGACCTCGCGCGTTGGCTCGTCTCCGACAAGAATCCCTTGACGGCACGCGTGGTCGTCAACCGTCTATGGCAAGAATACTTCGGCGCCGGGCTATCTCCCACAGCCAACAACTTCGGCCTGCAAGGCGAGCCGCCGAGTCATCCCGAGTTGCTCGATTGGCTGGCGGCTGAGCTGATCGACTCCGGCTGGAGCCTCAAACACATCCACCGCCTCATCGCGACTTCAGCGACCTACCGGCAGTCTTCAGCCACCCGCGAGGATCTCACCGAGAAAGACCCAGGGAACCGTCTGCTGGCGAGGCAAATCCGACTTCGCTTACCGGCCGAGATCCTGCGGGACGCCGCGCTATCAGCGGCTGGTCTGCTGGACCCGAAGATCGGCGGAAAGAGCGTCCGCCCGCGCCAGCCCGAGGGCGTCGCCGAGCTAGGCTACGCCGGCTCCGTGAGGTGGCACGAAAGCGCCGGAAGCGACAAGTATCGACGCGGCGTCTACGTTCACTATCAGCGTATGACGCCGTACCCGTTCCTGGCGAATTTCGACCTCGGGGAACGCAACGTCACCGACTGCACCCGCGAGCGGTCGAACACTCCCCTGCAGGCGCTCAACCTGCTCAACGACCCGGTGTTCTTCGAGATGGCGCAAGGGCTGGCCCTACGCACCTTGAGCGAAGCGCCGAGGACGTCGTTTGACAGCCGCCTCGGGCACGCCTACAAGCTATGCGTAGCGCGCGAGCCGCGGGTCACAGAGAAAGAGGAGTTACTGGGCTACTTCGTGAAGCAGCGAGAGCTGGTCGAGGCCGACGCTGAAATGGCGAAAGCGTGGTTTCCGCCTCAGCTCGACGGCATCGAGCGCACCGAGGCCGCCGCTTGGGTTGGCGTTATCCGCATTCTGCTCAATCTTGACGAGTTCATCACACGCGAGTGAATCATGACTTTCCGACAGTTTCAACAGATTCAATCGCGCCGGAGCTTTTTGGATACTTGTGTGGGCGGCGCCGGTTCGATTGCGCTAGCCCATTTGCTGGGCGTCGAAGGCCGGTCGGCCGAACTCGGCAACAATCCGCTAGCGCCGCGTGAGCCGCACTTCAAGCCCACGGCTAAGAATTTGATCTTTCTGTTTATGGCCGGCGCGCCGAGCCAGATGGATCTGTTCGACCCGAAGCCGGGCCTCCGGAAGTGGCACGGGCAACCCCTGCCGCCTTCGATGACGAAGGATATGAAGCTAGCCTTCATCAAGCCCTCCGCCAAGGTGCTGGCCAGTTCCCGCACGTTCACCAGATCCGGCCAAAGCGGCATCGAAATCAGCGACTACCTGCCGCACACGCAGACCATCGCTGACAACATCTGCCTGGTCCGCTCGATGCGAAGCGACCAGGTCAACCACCATCCCGGTCAATCGCTGCTGATGAGTGGGAGCCCGCTCGTCGGGCGTCCCACGATTGGCGCCTGGGCGACCTACGGCCTGGGAAGCGAATCCCAGAACCTCCCGGGATTCGTGGTGCTTAGCTCCGGCAGGGGCGCAAGCGGCGGTTCGACGAATTTTTCCAGCGGCTTCTTGCCTGCGACCTATGCGGGCGTGCCGTTCCGCAAGTCCGGCGACCCGATTCTCTACCTGTCGAATCCCGAGGGAGTGACTGAGCAAGCCCAACGGCTGAGCCTCGACACCTTGCGGCGGTTGAACGAAGAAAACTACGAGCGCTCCGGTGACGAACAAATTGCTTCAAGGATCGCCAGTTACGAGTTGGCCTACCGGATGCAGACTTCGGGTCCTGAACTGCTCGATTTTTCCGGCGAATCGAAGAACACGCTTGAGAGCTACGGAGTAGGCGAAGAGCCAACCGATGCTTACGCGAAGAACTGTCTGCTGGCACGCCGGCTGGTCGAACGTGGTGTCCGCGTCGTGTCACTGATCCATGCCTCGTGGGACGACCATACGAACCTCGACGAAGGCCTCAAGGAGAACTGCGACAAGACCGACAAGCCGGTCGCCGCCTTGATCAAAGACCTCAAACAGCGCGGCTTGCTTGACGACACGCTGGTCGTTTGGGGCGGCGAGTTCGGGCGCACTTCGCTCGGTCAGTTGAAGCACCTCGGCGACAAGGTCGGCCGCGACCACCACCCCGACGGCTACTCGATGTGGCTCGCCGGCGGCGGAATCAAGGGCGGTCAGGTCATCGGATCGACCGACGACTTGGCCCTGCACGCGGCCGACGACCCCGTCCACGTACACGACTTGCAAGCGACGATTCTGCATGCGATGGGCCTCGACCACGAGCGCCTTACCTATCGCCACATGGGACGCGATTTCAGGCTTACCGACGTTCACGGCAACGTCGTCACCAAGATGCTTGCCTAGAGGGAGGACCACATGACCCGCCGCACTTTTCTTGCTGCGTCCACTGCCGCGCCCGCGCTCGCTGCCACGAATGGCAAGAAAGTTCGTGCCGGCGTACTCGGCGTACAACACGGTCACCTCAAGGGCAAGCTTCAAGCGATGCTCGACAACCCCAAGTACGATGTCGGTCCATTCTGCGAGCCGGATCGGGCGACCCGCGAAGGCTTTCGAGCGGAAGGCTTCAAGCCGAAGTGGGTGTCGATGGACGAGTTGCTCGGCGACCCGTCGCTCGACTTGATTCTGTTCGAGGGCGAGGTGCGCGACGCGATCCCGTGGGGGACGAAGATCATCGAGGCCGGCAAGCACTTGCATCTCGAGAAGCCCCCGACGAACAAGCTCGAGCCCTTCCGCAAGTTGGTCGAGTTGGCTCGGTCACGCGATAAAAAGATTCAGCTCGGCTATATGTGGCGATTCCACAAAGGGGTCGAAGCCGCGTTAGAGGCCTACAAGAAAGGCTGGTTGGGCGAAGTATTTATGATCCGCGCGACGATCAACTCCGACCGAGACCAGGAGCAGCGCGACGTCGAGGCGCGCTATCCCGGGGGCTCAATGTTCGAGCTTGGCGGCCACGTTGTCGACCGGGTCGTAGCCTTCCTCGGCAAACCGAACAAAGTGAGCACTTGGCTGCGGCATGACACCAGCGTCAAAGACACGCTCAAGGACAATACGCTGGCGGTTCTCGAGTACGATAGCGCGCTCGCCATTCTTGTGAGCTCCGCCAAGATGGGCGGCAGCGACGGGCATCGCTCGTTCGAAGTGATCGGAACCGACGGCACGTTCTTCATCCAACCGATGGAGCCGGTCCCGACAATGAACGTCTATCTGCGCGAGCCGCACGGCCCTTACAAGGCGGGCTGGCAACAGATTGAGGCGCAGCCGCAGCCGCGCTATATCGGCGACATGGAAGAGCTGGCCTCCGCGATCCTCGAGAACCGCCCGCTCAAGGATTCTTACGACCACGAATTGGCGCTGCAAGAGACGTTGCTCAGGGCGTCGGGCGAGATCAGATAAGGAACATACTCATGGCACAAGAACTATCCCGCCGAGCCCTTCTGGCCGCCGCCGCGGCCCCGTTGGCTTCCGCCCAGTCGACCAAAGTCAACTCGGCCGTCTCGGTCGCCCTAGTCGGATGCGGCGGCCGCGGCCGCAGCCTCATGCGCGACCTCGTCAGCTCTACCGACGCGCGCCTTAGCGCGGTGTGCGACCTACGTCCCGAGCGCATGGAGCAGGCCCGCGCCGAAGCCGCCGAACGCGGCGGAGCGCCCGCCATGGACGGCAGCTTCGAGCGCGTCCTCGCGTCCGACGTCGACGCCGTCATCATCGCGACGCCGGTCTTCTTGCACGCCGATCACCTCGAAGCGGCAGTGAAGGCCGGCAAGCACGTCTACATCGAAAAGCCCGCCATGCCCGATGTCGCCGGCTGCAAGCGGATGATTAAGATCGCCGACTCGGCCGACCGGAAACTCAATCTGACAATGGGGTTCCAGCGTCACTACGGACAGGTCTACCTCAAGGCCAAGGAACGCCTCGACTCCGGCGCCATTGGCGATATTCGCCTAGTCCACTTGCACTTCATCAAGAGCTCGGGCTGGATCGAACGGCCGGCGGTCCGCGAGCCGCAAACCATCGACGAGAAGATCCGCGGCTGGCACCCCTGGCGAGACTTGGCGGGCGACCTGATCGTCGAGAACAACGTCCACCTGATCGACGTCATGAACTGGTTCGTCGGCGGACATCCCGAATTGGCGGTCGGCCTGGGCGGACGGACGGTTGCAAAGATCGGCGACATGCGCGACCACGGCAACGTGTCGTTCTTGTACGACAACGGCGTACAGGGTGCGCTAATCGGAACTACGCTCGCGCCGTCGTTCTACCGCAACGTGCACGAGCAATACTTCGGCGAAACCGGGGTTATCGAGACCGCCGGTGCATACTGGAAGCACTACAAGTCGCGAGACGACGTGTTCGAAGAAGCGTCTCCGCGCAACGTAACGACCGACGCCCTCGACTCTTTCGTCAGACGCATCGCCGAAGGCAAACCCGAAAACGCGATCGTTCGCGGAGCCGAGAGCACTTTGACCGCAATCCTAGGCAGCATGGCCATGGACGCCCGCGGCGAAGTTACCTGGGAAGAGATGATGCGCACTGGGTAAGCAGAAGTGGAGCGCACGGGATTCAGAAAGGGCTTGGCATGCCAAGCCCCTACACCGCAATAATCGAGTGATCGAACCGTAGGGGCGAGCCACGCCTCGCCCGCGCTTTGGCTGAACCACCTAAGAACTAAGAAACGCAATGAAACTCAACCGAATCATTACCGTTCTCCTGTCGTTCACTTTTGCGGCGCAGCTCTCCGCTCTAGACCTTTCACATGCTGTCGTCGTAACTCCCTCCGGCCTTGGCGAGGTCGAGCAGAAGGCCATCCAGAGCCTCGTCGAGGAAATCGAGAAACGCACCGCCATTCGGCTACCCGTCCAACAATCGGCGCCGTCGGGCGGACAGCCTACGATCGCCGTGGGCCCGATCGCGAAGGTCCGCGACTACGCTGGCGCCCTGGCGGGAGAAGTGACCTCGGCCGAGCAACCCGGCCCGGAAGGCTACGTCCTCCGCACCGGCGATCACGCGGTCGTCATCGCCGGCGCCGACCCTCGAGGAGTCCTCTACGGCGTCGGTCACCTGCTCCGCAAGTTGGAAATGCGCTCGGCGAGCATCGACCTGCCCAAGCCCCTCAACCTTTCCACAACCCCGGAAACCGGGCTGCGCGGTCACCAACTCGGCTACCGCCCTAAGACCAACACCTACGACGCCTGGACGGTCGAGATGTGGGACCAGTACATCCGCGAGCTCGCCCTGTTCGGCGCGAACGCCATCGAGCTGATCCCGCCGCGTTCGGACGACGACGACCTCAGCCCCCATCTCCCCATCCCGAAGATCGACATGATGGAGCACATGTCGCGTATCGGTAAGTCCTACGGCCAAGACATCTGGATCTGGTACCCGGCGCTCGACGAAGACTACTCCCGCTCGGCCGACGTTGAGTTTGCGCTCAAGGAATGGGGCGAGATCTTCAAGCGCGTCCCCTACATCGACTACATCTTCGTGCCCGGCGGCGACCCCGGCCACACCCCGCCCAAGCCCATGTTCGCCTTGCTCGAAAAGCAAACCGAGAACCTGCACAAATACCATCCTGATGCCGAGATGTGGATGTCGCCTCAGAGCTTTGACGGCAAGGGCATGGAAGAGTTCTTCGAGCTGATGGAAGCACAGCCCAAGTGGCTCGGCGGAATCGTCTTCGGCCCGCAGCAGCGGATCGGACTTCCCGAGCTTCGCCGTCGTACCCCAAAGAACTACCCCATCCGGCGCTACCCCGATATCACCCACAGTCGCCACTGCCAGTACCCAGTCCCGGACTGGGATCTTGCCTACGCCGTCACCGAAGCCCGCGAGGTGATCAACCCCCGGCCGGTCGATCAGGCCCGCATCTACCGTTTGCTAGAGAGCCACGCGATCGGCTTCTTGACGTATTCAGAAGGCAACCATGACGACGTCAACAAATTTATCTGGAGCGGCCTTGGCTGGGACCAGGAGCAACGCGTCGTTGAGATCCTGCGCGACTATTCACGCTTCTTCATCGGCCCCGATTACGCCGACTCCTGGGCACAGGGAATGTTCAGCCTCGAGCAGAACTGGCGCGGGCCGTTAGCCCAGAACGCCGGAGTCTACACGACCTTGACCCAGTTCCGATCGATGGAGCTTTCGGCATCGCCTCAGCTCAAACTCAACTGGCGCTTCCAGCAGGGGCTCTACCGCGCCTACTACGACGCCTACAACCGCTCACGATTGATCTATGAGACCGCGCTCGAAGAGGAGGCCATGAGCCAGCTACGCCGCGCCCCGTTGACTGGTGCGCGACTCGCGCTTGACGGCGCACAGGCGGCGCTAGACCGCTCGCTGACCGACCCCGTCTCACAGGACTGGCGCGCCCGCATCTTCGAGTTGGCCGAAGCCCTCTACCAGAGCATCCGAGCCCAATTGAGCGTCCCGCGCTACCAGGCGATCCGGGTCGGTCGCGGCGCCAATTTGGATACCGTTGACATGCCGCTCAACGATCGCATCTGGCTCACACGCCAGTTCGAAAAGATCAGGACGCTCACTTCGGAGCAATCCCAACTCGACGCAATCGACGCTCTCGTCAATCGCACCAACCCCGGGCCGGGCGGCTTCTACGACGACCTCGGCAACCTCACCCGCCAACCGCATCTGGTGCGGGGCGTCGGCTACCGCGACGACCCGGCCCATCTGGACTCCTCGTTGGTCGGCTTCGCCAGCAGCTTCGCCGTTCTCGACGAGCATCTGGACATGCCGATGGCCTGGTGGCGCCACGCGGAGGCGCTGCACGAAGGGGCGCTCGAGATGCACTATGAACACCTCGACCGCGCCGCCGCCTACCGAGTGCGTGTCGTTTACGCCGGTGACAGCCCGCAAGTCAAGATCGAGCTCAAGGCCGACGGCGAGCCGGTCCATGGCTTGATCACCAGCCCGATTCCGTTCGAGCCGATCGAGTTCGACATCCCCAAGGCCGCCACGCAAGATGGCGAACTCACGCTACGCTGGCGACGTGAACCCGGCCTGGGCGGCAACGGCCGCGGGAACCAAGTCGCCGAGGTCTGGCTGATGAGGAAGTAGGAGACCCCAGTGCCGAAATCTCGACTCAGCCGGCGCGAGTTTCTCGCCGCGGTGTCCGCGCTCCCTGCCGCCGCGCAGGCTAAGTCGCGCACCCCGAACATCGTCCTGTTTCTGGTAGACGACCTCGGCTGGATGGACCTGGGCTGCCAGGGAAGCACCTTTTACGAAACGCCCAATGTCGACAAACTGGCCCGCCAGGGCATGCGATTCACCAACGCCTACTCGGCCTGCCCCGTCTGCTCTCCCAGCCGCGCCGCCTTGATGACCGGCAAGTATCCCGGCTCCCTCGGCTTCACCGGACACATCACGGCGATCCTACGGCATCGCTACAAGAAACACGGGCGCATTATCCCGCCCGACGACTACATGTTCTTGCGCCATCGCGAGACGACCCTGGCCGAAGCGATCAAGCCAGCGGGATATGTCTCGGCCAGCGTGGGCAAATGGCATCTCGGGTCGAAGTCCTACTGGCCCGACGAGCAAGGCTTCGACGTCAACGTCGCCGGCTATGATCACGGCAGCCCACCGAGCTACTTCGATCCCTATACGTCGCCCAATTGGAACCCTGACATCCCGACGCTCGAAGATCGAAAGCCAGGGGAGTACCTCACGGACCGCCTCACCGACGAGGCGATCAAGTTTATCGAGGATCGCCGCGAGCAGCCCTTCCTCCTTTACATGTCGCACTACGCCGTACATACCCCGCTCCAGGCGCCTGAAGCGCTAGTCCGCAAGTACGAAGCCAAGCTCGAGCAGGACGATTCTCAGTTCAGCGCCGTCTACGCAGCGATGATTGAGAGCGTCGATCAGAGCCTCGGCCGCATCATCGACACCCTCGAGCGTTTCGGCCTCGGAGACGATACAGTTGTCATCTTCACGTCCGACAACGGCGGAGCGCAGGCCGCGACTCGCAACGCTCCTCTTCGCGAAGGGAAAGGATACCTGTACGAAGGCGGCATCCGCGTGCCCCTTATCGTTTCCTGGCCCGGTCAAGTTGAACCCAATGCAACCTCCGACGCCCCCGTCAGCGGCGCCGATCTCTATCCGACGATCGCGGAAATCGCTGGTGAGTTAGCCACGCCCGGCCAGACCGATGGCCGCAGCCTAATCCCGCTCTTAGAAGGCCGCCAAGACGGGCCCGGCCGAGACCTCTATTGGTACTACCCGCACTACAGCCCGCAAGCGAAGCAACCCGGCGCCGCAATTCGCTCCGGCAAGTACAAACTGATCGAGTACTACGACCCGCCAAGCGTCGAGCTTTACGACCTTGAAAGCGATATCGCCGAACAGACGAATCTCGCCGAACGCGATCCCGCAAACGCGTCCGAACTACTCGACCGGCTGCGAGCCTGGATCGAAAACAGCGTTCTCATCCGCCACCGGGTGAATCCGAATTACGACCCAGAGTTGGCGGCCGACGAGAGACCTGAGTAGACGCCCCGGGACGTCCAGTGCAGGGTTTTCGGAAGTTCGCCAAGACCTGGCGTATCCCGATTGCAAGCCCGGACCGGAGAATCCTCTTCGACCGTGCGCATCTCGACCAGATGATCGAGGGCTGGAAGAATCAAGCAGCCTAGAATGCTGTGCATTGCACGGCGACGATACGGAACCGGCAGCCTGGTGAGGCGTCGCAGAAAGTTCTACGCCCGCGTGTGGCCGAACGGCCAGCGGAAGGAGATCCCGACCGGGTGCGAGTCCAAGAAGGACGCTCTGCTATTTCTCAACGAGCTGACGCTCAAAAACTGAGGAAGCGTGAACGGGCCGCTGTCGAGAGCCCGACGGTGGGAGATCTGCTGGATGACCTGCTCCGCGACTACGAGCTATCCGGGCGCAAGTCGCTACCACAACTCAAGAGCCGCCTCAAGCATTTCGACGGGCTACGGCGACTCAAGGCTGCGAGCTTTCGGGTGACGCACGCCGAAGAGTACAAAGCCGCTCGCATGCTCGTTGGGGTAAGCCCGGCCACGGTAAACCGGGAGCTTGGGACGCTTCGCCGCGCGTTCCAGATCGGAATTGAGAATGAGCGTGTTCTCAGCGCGCCTGAGTTTCGCTTGATCGATGTGGACAATGTCCGCGAGGGCTTCCTCGAGCACGCGGACTACGAGCGTTTGCGCGACGCGCTCGCCGAGCCAGTGCGGCTCATGATGGTCATCGCGTACCACACGGGCGCCAGAGCGGGCGCGATCCTTGGTCTACGTTGGGATCGGGTCGACCTCGAAGGTGGAATCGTTCTTCCTCCCGGGGCCCAGCAGCGCAACAAGCGGGTCGGGGCGTGGCCGATCTATGCGGATCTCGAACGAGCGCTTAGTGAGGCTGAGTTCGTCCGGGATCGAGACTGGCCGAACGTTGGTTGTTCATAAATCGCGGGGGTCGGAAGCTGGTGCATTACCGTAGTGCCTGGGCCTCCGGGTGCAAGCCGGCGGGTCTCGAAGGCCTGCGGTTCCACGACTTGCGCCGTTCCGCAGTCCGAAGCCTGCTCGATGCGGGCCTGGACGAGAGTTCTGTGATGAAGATCGTCGGCCATCGGACGCGAGCCATGCTCGACCGCTACAACATCGTGAGTGTCAAGGACGTGAAGCGGGCGGCGAAGACCATGGACGAGTGGTTGGAGGCGAAGCGGAGCGATGCGCCCTCGAAACCAGCCAAGCCGGTCCAGTGAATTCCGCGTTCACCAAATTGAGTGAACATTTGGGTGAACGCCCGACCCAGACGGAGCAGCTAAGTTATTGAAAAGATTGGTTGCGTGGGAAGGATTTGAACCTTCGACCTTTGGGGTATGAGGGCAAAGCAAACGGTGGAACTGGTTGTAACTGATTGAAACTAATAGTTCGAAGATCCGCCATTCCACAGGGTTCCAAGAAAAATTGGGTGAACATTTGGGTGAACGCTTCGGTGCGCGTCCTCCCCGTGGCGCAGGAGGCCGCGACCGCGAGCCATGCGTAGCGATTCGCTTCTTGGCGGACGAAGCGAAGGGTCTTGCAATCTAGTACTTAGTACCATAGAATCAAAGAAGTTCGAGATCGCCGTGGGCCAGCCGAAGATCTACAAATCGAAGTGGTTTCAAAGGTTTGCCCACAAGGAGGGGATCGCGGACGCCGCCTTGCGGGAGGCGGTGGCGCGGGCTGAAAAGGGCCTGATCGACGCCACCCTTGGTGGTAGCGTCATCAAGCAGCGGGTCGCGCGGCCGGGGCAAGGGAAGTCCGGCGGATACCGGACGATCATCCTTTTCCGGCAAGGCGAGCGGGCGTTTTTCGTCTATGGGTTCGCGAAGAGCGCGCAGGACAACATTGACGCGAACGACGAGCAGGGCTTCAGGACGCTCGCCAAGGCGCTGCTGGCCGCCTCCGATGAAACCCTGGCGACGCTCGTCAAGGAAGGCAAGTATCTGGAGGTGGAATGCGATGAGCAGGAGTAAGGCTTACAAGAGCGACGTGAAGGCCGCTCTCCACGAGACCGCGACCGATCTCTACGAAGCCGGCCTGATCGACAAGAAGACGATGCGGGGCTTCGACGAGTCCTGTCTGACGCCGGTCGCGCCGCTGACGCCGCGGGAGATCAGGGCGCTGCGCGAGCGCGAGCACGTGAGCCAGACGGTTTTCGCGAACTACCTGAACGTGACGCCGAACCTGATAAGCAAGTGGGAGCGCGGCGAAAAGAAGCCGTCGGGGCCAGCGGCGAAGCTTCTGTCGCTGGTCGAAAAGCACGGTCTGACTGCCGTCGCGTGAACGGCGAGGCTTCTGAAGCCAAACCTAGCCGCTCTGTTCCTCGCGATCTTTTTCGCCTACGGCGTGCCGAGCGTGGCAACCGCGTTGAACGAAGCGCGCTGATCGGAGCCGCGAACTCCTGCTTCAATGGGGCCCCGGTCAGCTGACCGGGGAAATGTACACGCTCCAGTAGGTGATCGTGCCGTCGCGGTGCTTCAATGGGGCCCCGGTCAGCTGACCGGGTGACTTTGGCATTCTGAACTGGCCCACTTCGGCGCCCTGAATTGGCCCACCTTGAAACAATCGACCGGAAGCCTGTAGCGGGCTGCGCCCGGGGAAGGCTAGGGCGGCAGTTGGGCTGCCTTGGTTGCGCTTCCACGACCTACGGGCTTGTGCGGTCTCGAACCTGATTGACGCCGGGGTTAGCCCTTACGACGCCATGCAAATCAGCGGGCACAAGACCGACTCGATGCTCAGGCGCTACGACATCGTGAGCGCAAAGCGGCTGAAGGGTATTGGACAGAGAGTCCATGAGTTTTTGGAATGGGTCGAAGAGGCCGAATCAAGCGATGGGGCGCACTTGGGGCGCACCCGTGGCGCTAACGGCGTGAACTAGAATGCCAAGGACAACGATAGTAAGCGGCTGTGAATCAGCAAGTTACGAGGGCGGGGAGATTGGCTCCTCAGGTAGGACTCGAACCTACAACCCTCCGGTTAACAGCCGGATGCTCTACCATTGAGCTACTGAGGAACGGGGCGAACACCTTCAAGTTCCCATACAGAATCAGCGAGTGTCAACCATTCGCCAGCGGCTCGCGAGCGGCCAAGTAGCTTGCTACGTACGCCGCCATTTGGCTGTTAAGAACGGGGTCGTCCAGCGGCTCCTCGAACCCGACGCTGTTGCGGCTCCAATTTGCTTCTCCCCAACTCAGGGGCCGGTGGTCTCGCTCAGTACACCACTGAACCGTGATCGTCTCGCCGTCATCTTTGGAGATGCTAAATCGGCTCGCGTCGGCGTCGCAATCTCCTGAGAAACACGCCAGGCCTCGCGCATAACCGAGGTTACAGCTTTCCAGCGGCAGAGGCGTTTCCCCTCGACCCGACATGCAGCTGCCGTCATAGAACCGTCCCAGCGGGGGCCGCGGTCTTGCGTTCACTTCGCCGGCAGGATACGGCCCGTTGGGCAGGAAGTAGGGGCACGCCATCGGTCGCTTGGCTGTTATATTAGGGGATCCTCGGTCGCGATGAGTAAACGAATTGAAGCGCTCCGATCCATCCTTCAGGCTAGCCCCAACGATTGCTTCGTCCGCTACGGCCTAGCTCAAGAGCACATCAAGGCCGGCGACGATTCGGCTGCTCTCGACGAGTTCGTCCGAATCCTCGAAATCGACGCCTCTTATCAGGCCGCCTACTACCATGCGGGTAAAGCTTACCAGCGCCTGGGCCGCATGGATGAG
The DNA here is from genome assembly GCA_027592785.1 of Acidobacteriota bacterium. GTDB lineage: Bacteria > Acidobacteriota > Terriglobia > Bryobacterales > UBA6623 > CAMPKL01. Next base: position 12,063 of record JAQCLD010000016.1, on the reverse strand, counting down.
GCGCGCGCCATCTTCGAAAAAGGCGCTGAAGTCTCGATCGCCGGCGGTGACTCCCATGCCCGCGGCGAGTTGGAGGCAGCTCTTGCCGAGTTGCCGCCGGCCTCCTAGGCGTCCTTCAAGATAATTTCAAAAGTCTCTTCGGTCTCGGCCGATAAGAATTCTGTCACTAAGTCCGGTTGCCTGTAGCGCGCGCTCCCCCCTTTCGGCGCAGCAGGCATTGCCGGGCGATAACAGAATGTTTTGTCGAGGAAGGAGGATTTTGATTCCATGAATGATCACTTAATTCGGATGGCGATTCGGCTACGAGGCCTCATCGAAGAGAAGGAAGGCCAGGACTTGGTCGAATACGCCCTGTTGGCGGGCTTCGTAGCGGTGGCAGCTGGGGCGCTCTTGCCCGCGATCAGCAGCTCCATCAGCACGATCTTCTCGCGCATGGGCAGTGTTCTCACTGCTGCAGCAGCCTAATTGCGAGACGGAGATGGAGCGCTAGTTTAGCTAGCGCTCCATCCCTATCCATATTCGAAACGTAAGGAGAGGGGTATGTTCTGGATACTACAGCGAATTGCAACGCGCCGCCTTTGGGATGACGAAGGGGGCCAGGATTTGGTCGAGTACGCGCTGCTGGCCGGACTGGTAGCCGTCACGACGGGGCTTTTTGCCCCAAGCCTATCGGAAAGCATGGGGACGGTCTACTCGAAGCTCGCATCGAAACTTGTTGAGGCGGCCAGCTAATGGCGTCCTCGTAGCGATGTCCGAGTCACCGGTCTAATCGTGCGGTCCGACAGCGCCGATAGGAGAGGTAATGAATTCACGAATTATTGCGGCGCTAGCCATTTCTGCAGGATTGGCGCTGGTGATTACGGGCGTCTTTTATCAGGTGGCCTTGCGCGACGCCGGCGGCGGAAAGTTGCCGATGTCGGAGGTCGTGATGGCGGCCAAGGACCTGGAAGTAGGCTCCCTGATTCAAGCAGACGACCTACGCGTTGAATCCTGGCCAACAGGCCAACTCCCCGAAGGGTCTCACGAAGATATCGAGTTGGTCATTGGCCGAGTTCCGATGAGCCGCATTCTTGCCCAGGAGCCGGTGCTCGACCGGCGCTTGGCCGAGCCCGGCGCGGGTGTCGGCCTTGCCCCCAAGGTTCCCGACGGAATGCGAGCGATGTCGATACGGGTCGATGACGTAAACGGCGTGTCCGGATTCGTCATGCCCGAGGCGCGAGTCGACGTGCTGATCACCGGCGTTCCTCAAGATAATCCGCAAAGCGGAAGGATGACCAAGACCATCCTCGGCAATGTGCGCGTTCTTTCCGCCGGCGAGCATCTGGCGCCCGCCTCCACGGGCCGCCCTCAGCGGGTCCCCGTCGTGACCTTGTTGCTCACGCCGGAACAGTCTGAAATGGTGACCCTGGCGCAGACCCAAGGACGCATCCAGCTCGTCTTACGCAACGGCAAAGACGAAGGAGTAGCCGACACGACGGGCGTCAACGAGAGCGAACTATTCGGTGCGGAGCCCAAAACCATTAACGTGTCGAAACCCGCTCCACGAGCCGCATTTGTCGCCGCGGCCCCCGCTCCGCCTCCGCCGGTTCAGATCGAAGTCTTCCGCGGCAAGGAGCTATCGACGCAGAGCTTTGAATCAGCGCAGGCGCGCCCTTAGCGCCGGCGCACCCGCTGGGAAGAGACGCCAATAAATGGGTCGGGAGACAGCAGCAGCGGTCCTATCGGCAGTGCTGATCTGTCCGCACCGTGAACTTTACAGTGCCTTTCACGCGGCCTGCACCAGTATTCGCGAACTCCGCTTCATCGCCGAGCTAAACGAGTACCCGTCGATCACCACGCTCGATCAGTTGCTGGCGACTCAGCAGATCGAGGCGATTTTTGTCGACGTCGGCTCGGACCGCGCCGTGGCGCTCCAACTCATTGCTCACTTAGGGAAGGCCGCTTCCGACGCGGCTGTTGCCGGGCTTGACGAGGCGAACAATCCGGAAGTGATTCTGCAGTGCCTGAGAGGCGGCGCCACGGAGTTCTTGGCGAGCCCGTTTCCCCTCGAAGAAGTGCGCCATGCCGTTCGGCGAATGCTGCAGCATAGCGACGTCGCCACCAGCAGTCCCGCTTCCAACCGAGGCCGCATCCACGTCTTCGCACCTGTAAAAGGCGGCTCCGGCGCAACAACGCTGGCTTACACGACGGCTTTCCAGATCCGTAAACAGACGGGCGGCAGCGTGCTTCTGGCTGATCTGCATTTGGCCGGCGGCGTAATTGGGTTCCTGGCCAAGCTCCGGCCTGCTTACAGCGCAGTGGACGCCCTGAGACATGCCAGCCAGCTCGACGAAGCGGTTTGGAAGTCGCTGGTGTCGGATAAAGGCGGAGTCGACATCCTGGCGGCCCCCGACCGTCCCGAGCCGACGCTGATCGAACCCTACCCAGTCCAAGAACTCCTGGAATTTACGCGCGGGCTCTACGACCATGTCGTCGTGGACCTAGGCGGCGTACTCGACCCTCTCGGGATGACCGCAATCAACGCTTCCGATGAGACGAATCTCGTTTGTTCTACGGACATGACTTCCTTGTTCCTCATGCGCCGTATGATTCCTGTGCTTGAGGAGATGGGGCGCCGCCGGAATCAACTCAACGTGCTGGTCAACCGCCGGGAACGAAAGCGAGAGCTTTCCTCCGAGGAACTGGAGAAAATATTCCGAGCTTCGATCCATCGGACCTTCCCCGATGACCCGATCGCCGTCGAGAAGGCGCAGCGCGAAGGCGAACCTCTGGCTGAAACATCCGACTTAGGAAAAACAATCCGCAGCTATGTCCAGGGCATCCTCGGGGCCACCGCCCCGACGCCGTCCAGCAGCCGACTTGGGGCGCTCAAGCAGCTGTGGGGCGGAACCTAGCTCGTTTCCTTCGGTCGTGCTCAACCTTTTCTTGTAGTTCCCCTGGAGGCGGTCGATATGTCTTCCGAGTACGCGACACAATGCCAGCCATCGACCTCGAACGTTCTAACGCCTCCAACTCAAACCCGCTCTCCCTGCGCCAGCGGCCCCTCTCTCAACACCACCAAGAGCTGAAGTTTACGCTTCATCGCAAGCTGCTCGACAAGATCAACCTCGAAGCTCTCGCGACCATTGAGACGCACACCATGCGCGAGGAGGTTCGCGGGGCGTTATCCCAGCTCATCGACGGCGAACAGACCCTGCTCAGCGCCGTCGAGAGAAATCAGATCGTCGGCGAAGTGCTGGATGAAGTCTTCGGGCTCGGACCGTTGGAAACCTTGCTGCAAGATCCGACCATCTCCGACATCCTGGTAAACGGCTACAACCAGGTCTACATCGAGAAACGAGGCAAGCTCGAGCTGACTGCTGTGTCTTTCAAAGACGACAGCCATCTGCTCCGAATCATCGACAAAATCGTTTCTCAAGTCGGCCGACGCATCGATGAATCTTCTCCGATGGTCGATGCACGTCTCCTCGACGGCTCGCGTGTCAACGCCATCATTCCGCCACTGGCCGTCGACGGCCCGTTGTTGTCCATTCGCCGTTTCGGCACCGACAAGCTAATGCCCGCCGACCTGGTCGACAAGCAGACCATGACCGACTCCATGCTGCAGTTGATCGAAGCCTGCGTGAAAGCCCGCCTCAATATCGTCGTTTCCGGCGGTACCGGCTCGGGCAAGACTACCTTGCTCAATGCACTTTCGGCGTTCATCTCGCCGCGAGAGCGCGTCGTGACCATCGAAGACGCGGCTGAACTTCAGCTCAAGCAACCTCATATCGCGCGACTAGAAACACGTCCCCCGAATATCGAAGGCAACGGCGCCGTCCGCCAACGCGAACTTCTCATCAACGCCCTGCGCATGCGGCCTGACCGTATTGTCGTCGGTGAGTGTCGCGGCGAGGAAGCCTTGGACATGCTTCAAGCCATGAATACCGGCCACGACGGTTCGATGACGACTGTCCACGCCAACACGCCGCGCGACGTCTTAACTCGTCTCGAAGTCATGGTCACCATGGCCAACTCCAATCTCGGTCTGACTTCGATACGCCAACAGGTATCCGCCGCCCTCGACGTCATCGTTCAGACTGCCCGTTTAAGCGACGGTACGCGCAAGGTCATGTCCATCACCGAAGTTGGCGGCATGGAAGGCGATACCGTGACGCTGCAGGATCTCTTCATCTTCGAGAAGCGTGGCCTCGCCGAGGATGGCCGAGTGCTTGGCCGTTTCGCCGCTACAGGCATTCGTCCCCGTTTCTACGAACGAATGGTTGGCTGCGGCATTCATCTTCCGGCTGAAGTCTTCGAATCCATTGTCGAAGTTCGCTAAGGAGCGCCAGCTACTGTGACTCTCCTAATCATCTTCGTTTTCGCCCTCGTGCTCTGCACGGGCATCTATCTCGGGGTCCATCATTACTTCGACAAACGCGACGCCGGAGAAGTCCACAATCGGCTCGCAGAGAGCGCGAAATCACTCCCCAAAGACGGTACGTCCCGTCCTTCGCAAAAAGGGTCTCTGTTTGAAGGTGAGGCTGCTCCCAAGAACATCGGCGAACGCATTCTGACGCGGTTCAATATCGACCGCCGTCTGCACCAAATGTCCGAGCAGGCAGGCGTCGCTTGGCTGCCGGGGCAAATCGTCATGGCCTGCCTAGGTTTGGCATTTGTGGCCTTTAATCTCTGCTGGTACATGCTACCGCCGGGGATGCGCTACGTTGGCTTCATCGCCGCTGTTGGCGGGGGCTCGTTGCCCCTGCTGTATCTGCGCCGGGCCCGACGCAAGCGCATCGAGGCCTTCGAGGCGCAATTTCCCGACGCGCTCTTGTTCATCGCGCGTGCGATGCGGGCCGGACATGCTTTTTCCGTTTCTCTAGACCTGTTGCAGAAGGAATTCGACAAACCGCTTTCCTCGGAGTTTCACATCGTCTTCGAGGAACAGAACCTAGGCCTGCCCATCGATGTCGCCCTCGATAAGCTCGCCAAGCGCATGCCGATGTTGGACGTACGATTCTTTGTGGCCGCCGTGACCCTGCAAAAGCGAACAGGCGGCAACCTAGGCGAGATTCTCGAGAAACTGGCTGGACTCATCCGAGAACGGTTCAAGTTGCGCGGCCAGATACGCACGATTTCCGCCCACGGACGGATGTCGAGCGCGGTCCTCACCGGGATTCCGGTCGTTGTCGCCATCATGTTGTACTTCGTCAATCGAGCGCACATGATGTTTTTCGTCGAAGACGAGATGGGTCAATGGATGGCCGGAATCGCCGTCGCTTTCGTCTTCCTCGGGTTTCTCATCATGAGGCAGATCGTCAAGATCGAGGTGTGAGATGGCGCTATTACTTTCCGCATTCATGTTTCTATTCGTCGCGAGCCTCTCGTACTTGCTTGGAATGAAATTCTGGGTCAGTCCGCAGAGCGTGTTGGAACGTGTCATCGGCGAAGGGCGTAACTCCGAAGGCCGTCACCCAAGCATGGCCTTCCGCGACGCCCTCATGAAGATCGGCGAGATGATGCCCGCATCCCCCGCGGATTTAGGCGCGATTGAGAAGCGGCTATACGCTGCCGGGCTGCGGGCGCCGAAGGCTTTCAAAGTCTTCCTCGGCGCTAAGGTGCTTTGCACACTGCTTTTCCCCATCTTCGCCTGGATTCTCTGTACAGAGTTCGCCGTGGGCACCGATTCCAAGTTGCTGTTGATCGTCTTTGCCGCGGGCCTCGGTTACATGAGCCCTAGCGAGTTCTTGAACTACCTAGTTAAACGGCGTCGCAAGCGAATCGGGAAGGCCTTGCCGAACGCTCTCGACTTACTCGTCGTCTGCGTCGAATCCGGACTCGGACTCGATCAAGCGATCACCCAAGTCAGCCGCGAGCTGCGCGACGGCTACCCCGAGCTCAGCCAGGAGTTTGCCGTCACGAACCTCGAGATGCGCCACGGCAAGCGCCGCGCCGAGGCCCTGAAAAACCTCGGCACGAGAACCGACGTCGACGACGTAAAGAAGCTGGTCAGCACCTTGATCCAAGCGGATCGTTTCGGCACCAGCATCGCTCAGACGTTACGGACCCACTCGGAGTTTATGCGGCTCACCGCGCGGCAGCGGGCAGAAGAGAAGGCCGCCAAGATGGGCATCAAGCTCGTCTTTCCGATCTTCTTCTGCATCCTGCCATCGTTGTTTGTAGTTACAGTCGGTCCCGTCATCGTGACCATCTTCACCAAGCTGATCCCGATGATGGAGGGAGTCTAAGGAGGAAATTATGGAACCTGATATGGTACGGCTCGCTTGCGGCGGCTTCGCAATCTTGTTACTCGCTGCAATCGTCATGCGCCGGCGCAGCAAAGGTAGCGCTTAGCCTCCCGAAGGCACGGTAGAATCGAAGGAACGGCCCGCCCCTCACTCTGAGGCGGCCGTATCCCATTCGCTCGTCGTGACCCTCGCTCTAGTCCGTTACGAACCGCCTCCGACCAAGGCGCTGGCCGGGCGACTGACCGTGTTGGCGGAATTGCGCGACCGGCTCGCCGAGATGGAAGGGGAGCGCGATCGACTACGTCAGGAACTGCGCAATTTCGAGAAGCGATTCCGTCCCGCCGTCGGCTCTCGCTACAACCAGCTTGAGGAACGTCGCGAACAGATACGACGCGTCTGGGCAGAGGTCAATCGCGCGCGAACCGGGGCCCTCAAAGCCGACACCAAAACGCCTCCCGACGAGATCCCCCAAAAGGCCTTCAAGCCCGAAGACGAAATCCGTCGGCTGTTCCGTTCGCTCGCCCGCAAGATCCACCCGGATCTCGCCGACGACTTCGAGGAGCGCCGGCGCCGCCACGAGTTCATGTCCGAGGCCACTCGCGCCTATCGCGCCTCCGATCAGCGCCGCCTCCAGTGGCTACACGAGCATTGGGAAGCCGCCCCCGATCTGCCCCGCGGCGTCGACGCCGCCTCGCGGCTCGTTCGCACCAATCAGCACATAGCCTGGGCCCGCTATCGGCTTCGCGAAGTCAACGCTGAGATCGCCGAGTTTGGCGCTTCGTCCACGATGCGTCTGATGCAGCAAGCGTCCGCGGCTCGATCCGACGGCCGCAACCTCGTCGCCGAAATGCGCAATCAGGTCATCAAAGAGCTAAAAGAGGCCGAACTCGACCTCGAAAGGGTCGAAGCCGTCCTGGGCGATTTCGACGACGAAACCGTCCGCATCATCCGCTCCAACGCCGGACTCGATAGCGCATCTGCTGTGCCACCCGCAGCACCCCGAGGTTAACCTCCGCTTCTCCGGTTCGTTTAAACTATTCGACTGAAGGGCGGTTCTTCCCGCTCCGTCGAGGATCGCCCCAAATCACATATCCGCCGCGCGACGCGTAATAGGCAGCAAGACTATGGATCCAATCGGCCCTGTAGCCATCGAAGCTATTGCTCTCACCAAGCTCTACGGAAATTTCGCCGCGATTCGCGACGTTTCTTTCGTCGTTCCAGCCGGCCAGGTTGTGGCCTTCCTAGGTCCCAACGGCGCCGGAAAGTCGACGACTCTCAAGATCCTTACCGGATATCTGTCGCCAACCTCCGGTACAGCCCGCGTCGCTGGTTTCGACGTTGCCGCCGAGCGCATTCAAGCAGCCCGACGTCTCGGCTATCTCCCCGAAAACGGCCCACTCTACCCTGAGATGACCCCGCTTGAACTGCTCCGATTCTTCGGTCAAGCTCGCGGTCTCGCCGACAACCTACTCAGCAGCCGGCTCGACGCCGTCGTCGCCCAGTGCCGCCTCGAAGAAGTTCTTGAAAAGAGCATCCACAAGCTCTCGAAGGGCTATCGGCAGCGCGTCGGCATGGCTCAAGCTCTACTCCATGAACCCGAGATATTGATCATGGATGAGCCGACCAGCGGCCTTGACCCCAATCAGATTCGCGAGTCCCGTGCACTCATCCGCCAACTAGCCGAGACCAAGACTGTGCTCCTTTCCACGCACATCCTGCAAGAAGTCGAGGCCATGGCCGATCGCGTTGTGATGATCTCTGAAGGGCATATCGTCTTCGACGGCTCCCCTGCCGAAATGGCCGGCGTTGACGGCTTGGAGAAATCCTTCTACCGCCTCACTGGCGGGGCCGCCGCACGGGAGGCAGCGCAATGAACCGCGACTGGACTCTGCCCAAGGCCATCCTGCGCCGTGAGCTGATCGGCTATTTCTCTAGCCCGACCGGCTACGTTTTCATTACTCTTTTCGTCTTCCTAAGCGCTGTGGCGGCGTTTTGGCGCGACCAGTTCTTTATGAACAACCTCGCCAACCTCGACGCGCTCAACGAGTTCATCCCGTACCTGTTGGTTGTTTTCATCCCGGCCATCACCATGAGCGCCTGGGCCGATGAGCGGCGCAACGGCACCGACGAATTGCTGCTAACCCTGCCTGCCAGTGACACGGATATCGTCCTCGGCAAGTTTGGCGCGATGCTGGCGATCTATACCGTCGCCCTGCTGTTCTCCCTCAGCCACATCGTCGTCCTGCTTATGTTGGGTTCACCCGACTTCGGTCTCCTCTTCTCCACCTATTTCGGCTACTGGCTGATGGGTGGGGCCATGCTTTCGCTGGGCATGCTCGGCTCCTTGCTTACCGCCAACCTCACCGTCGCTTTCATCGCCGGAGCCCTGCTCTGCTCGATCCCGGTATTCATCGAGCACGCCAATGTTCTCGTCACTGGCAGTTTAGAAAGGCTGTTCCAAAGTCTCTCGTTCGTCGACCAATTCCGTGATTTCGCGTCCGGGGTCGTCCCCCTATCCGGCGTTCTCTACTTTGCGGCATTTACCGCGGCGATCCTCTATCTCAACGTTGCGCTGCTAGGACGCCGTCACTGGCCAACCGGCGAGAAGGCCCCCAGGCTTGGAGCCCACTACGCTCTGCGCGGGGCCGCCTTGGTAATCGTCGTCGCCAGCGCGACCGTTCTCGCCTCACGCCTCGGCGGGCGCGTTGATGTCACCGCCGAGCAGATCCACTCTCTGTCTCCGAGCACCCGTGAACTACTCCGCAACCTCGACCCCGCCAAGCCGGTTTTCATTCAGGCCTACTTGAGCCGCAACGTTCCGCGAAACTACCTGCAGACGCGCAACAACATCGTCGCGATGCTGCGTGAATTTGACGCACTCGGCGGCGACCGCGTGCATGCCCGGGTCATCGAGACCGAGAAGTACACGGACCAAGCGCGCGAAGCGCAGGATCGCTACAACATCCGGCCTCGCCCCCTTTCTCCTTTCGAAACCGCCGGCTCCGGCAGCCCCGATGAGATCTTCCTGGGTGTTGCGCTGAGTCACGGATCCCAAGAGGAAGTGATTCCGTTCTTCGACCCCGGTCTTCCCGTTGAATACGAATTGATGCGCTCCATTCGGGTTGTCGTGCAGGCCGATCGTAAGAAGGTCGGGGTGCTCTCGCCCGGCGTCGATATGTTCGGAGGATTCGACTTCGCTTCCCGGCAGCGGTCGACTCCTTGGTCAATCGTTCCTGAACTCCGCAAGCAGTACGAAGTCGTGCCGGTGCAGTCCGGGGAAGAGTATCCCGCCGACCTCGACGTGTTGATGGTCGTACTGCCGCACACGATGCCGCAGCCCGATGTCCAACGCCTTACCGACTACGTGTCAGCGGGCCGCCCCGTGCTGATTCTTGTCGATCCATTGCCGGCTTTCGACATCACCAAGGCGCCCCAGCAGGCGCCCGCCAGCCCCTTCCAACAAGGGCCGCCGCCCGCCCCGCCGGCGAATATCACGCCCGTACTGGACGCGCTCGGTATCGAGTGGCCCACCGACGACATCGCCTGGGACCGCTACAATCCGCATCCGCAATTTAGTTCGCTGCCGCCCGAAGTTGTCTTCGTCAGCGCCCAGAACGGCGCGGGCGGTTTCGACAATGAAGCGTCCGTCAGCAGCGGCCTGCAAGAAGTTGTCGCCATGTATCCGGGCGTTCTGCTGTCTCGCGACGGCGCCGAGACCACCTTCACGCCGCTCCTTCAAACGGGCCTCGAATCCAGCACGATGCTCTGGCAGCGTCTGGTGCAGAACAGCATCTTCGGACCGCAAATAACGCCGGGTCTGCCTCACGATGTCGACGAAGCCCGCTATACGATCGCCGCCCGCGTTAAGGGCGAGGCGGAAAACGCGCCTAACGGCATCGTCATCGCCGACGTCGACCTCATGGGCGAGCAGTTCTTCCAACTGCGGTCGCAGGGCATCGAGAACCTGCAGTTCGACAACGTGACCTTCCTATTGAACGCTGTCGACCAACTTGCCGGCGACGAATCCTTTATTGCTTTGCGTAAGCGCCGGCTGCGCCATCGAACGCTTGAAACTGTGGAAGCGATGACCAAGAAATACGAAGACGCCCGCGTAGCCGATGCGCGCGAGGCCGAATCCAGCGCGGAAGAGCAGCTCACCGCGGCCCAGAAACGCCTCGATGACTCCGTGGCCACGCTCGAAGCCCGCGAAGATCTCGACTTGCAGACCAAGCGCATCATGATCGCCAACCAGCAGAACATCGAGAGCCGTCGGCTGACCGTCGCCCAGCGCAATATCGAGGACGGCAAGCAACGCCGCATCGAGCGTAGCCGCTCCGACATGGAGGCTTCCGTACGCGGCATTCAGAACTCCATCAAGATCGCCGCCGTAGCTTTGTCCCCCGTGCCCGCCTTCCTTCTTTTCCTTTCGGTCTCTCTGCGGCGTCGCCGTCGAGAGGAAGCGTCCGTTTCCCGGGACCGCTTGGTGGAGGTGTAAATCTATGACGAACGAACTGCGTCAAACCGTTATCTTCTGTCTGGCCGCCGCCGCCTTGGCCACCGCTGCCGTCGTCGTCGATCCGGGCGGACGCACGCCCGACGTCCTCTCCGACCAGGGTGAACTGTTCTATCCCGACTTCGCCGACCCGCAAGCGCCCAAGTCGATCGAGGTCATCGACTACAACGAAGAGACCGCTACCGCCACACCTCTCAAAGTCGAGTACCGCGGCAACAAATGGATCTTGCCTTCGCACCGTGACTATCCGGCTGATGCGCAAGATCGCCTCGCCTCGACCGCCGCGGCGCTCATCGAGCTGAAGAAAGACATCGTCATCACCGAGAACGTCGAAGACCACGCCGAGTACGGCGTCATCGATCCCTTCGACGAAGCGGCCGCCTCGCTCGTCGGTCGCGGCAAACGCGTTACCCTTCGCGACGCGGACGGCGAGGTCCTGGCCGACTTCGTCATCGGCGAGCAGGTCCCCGACAAAGACGGCTTCCGCTACATGCGCGTCCCCGGGCAACGGCGCGTCTACGCCGTCGAGACATCTGCTGACGTCTCCGCCCGCTTCCAAGATTGGATAGAGACCGATCTGCTCAAAGTCGACACGCCATCTCTGCGTCGCATCGCCATCAACAGCTATTCCATCAACGAACGCCTCGGACGCATCGAACAAGGCGACCGACTCACTCTGAACAAGACCGGCGACGACTGGAAGCTTGGCGGACGCACGCCCAAGGACGAGGCCATCGCCAAGCTCAGCGGCGCGCTCGACGACCTGCGCATCGTCGATGCCGAGCACAAGCCCGATGGCCTAACGGCAAGCCTCAAGGCTCAAGAGGGAATCCAGCTCACGATGGAAAGTTTCCAGTCGCTGCGCTCCAAGGGCTATTTCATCAACCAGAACACCGGCCAGCTACTCTCCAACGAAGGCGAGATCATCGTCGATACGGCGGATGGCCTGCAGTACACCCTGCGCTTCGGCGAGATCGCTAATACTCCCTCAGCCTCCCCCACCGAACAAGCCGCCGAACCTGAGGGCGGGGAACGCCGCTACGTCTTCGTCACCGTCTCTTTCGCCCAATCACGCGCTGACCAATACGGCGGCGACGCAGCCAAAGGAAAGGAGTTGGAAGAAGAACTTCGCAACCGCTTCGCCGACTGGTACTACGTGATCTCCGGCGCCGACTTCAGCAGCCTGCGCCCCAGCCGCCGGGACTTGCTCTAACCCGCACGCCAGCAACTCCAACCGCTGGTTCGTTCACTGCCACGCAACTCGCCCCGCCAGGTGCGCCTCAGCAACTCCAACCATCGGCTCGTTCACCGCCACGCAAC
>JAQCLD010000121.1 GCA_027592785.1 Acidobacteriota bacterium | reverse complement strand
TCGACCGCAAAACCGCACGTCGCAAGTTCGGCTATAAACAACCAAGTATCACGCGGTCAAAGAACTAGAGGCTCGTGACCCGTTAGACCGCTTCCGAGCGGAGGGACTAACGAAAGCCGTCCGGCTCCGTCAGGCTGACTACATAAAGGACATCATTGACTCGCAATAACCCTTTTGGGCTTCTCGATGAGGTTGGCCACGAGAGCCCGTGCTACGGTGGACTTGAGTCCCTTCCTATTGAAATTTCGCGGCACCAACGCAATCTGGGCTCCCCGAGTGGGTCGAAACGGCCTGTTTCAGGGGTCATTCCTACACGCCAGGACTTGTAGGACTCGGTGAAGGCGATCCGTGTGAGCGCCTCTGCGAGTTGTAGAGGCAGGCAAGGCGGCCAAACTCCGCGACGACCCCCTGATTGAGTGGCGCGATCCCAGCTCTTCTTCGAGCCGAGCAGCCGAAAGGTCGGATCGGCGGAGACCCTGCCGCGTCGTTTGATCGCCGATCACCTTGGCGCGCTCCTCTCGCGCGAATAGCTCGGTGGCCTTCCTGACGAAAGGCGGATCGTTTGCCGCATCCTCCCAAGGGTGGAAGCCCAGTGAGTATGCCAACCGGTAATTCATTCTTCCGCTCCCCTGGACAGCGGACCAATTATGACAAATACATTCGCCGTCGAACGGAGAGCCCAATGGACGGGCGGATGCACGGAGAAGGTCTGGGCATCCGAACCTGAAGGAAGCTACTCCAGATCAGGACAGCCGCCCTGCAATTCATCCGTGTGCCGCTACTTCGACAAACAAAGTTCGTTCTCGTGAGCCAATCTGCCCTCGTTTTGCGTTTAGGCAAGTAGAGGACGATAGGCTCACTGAGTGCGCATCAAGGTATCCCACGAAGCCATTCGATCCTGGTGTCGGTAGTTTGGGCCCGAAGCTGCGAGCCATGTGGCAATCTCTACCCGAGCCGGTATCGGTTTGGAGTCTTGCGGCCTTTTTCGCGAATCTCGGTTACGACTTCGTTCAGGACTTCAGAGAAGTGGCGGCCGGAAGGGAAGATGCGCGCGCCGAGCCGCTCTGCACCGGGGTCTTCAGTTGGGACGCCTTGTCCGCCAATATAGAGGAGCATTCCTTTGGGGATCTCTGCTAGTAGTTTGCGGAACGAGAGGCGATGCAAGTCGTAGACCGCGCGGCGCGTAACAGAGAGCAACGTCGCGGACGGCTCAAACACTTGCCACGTCGATCGTAGATCATCAAACGGCAATGCGGCGCCCAAGAAGGTCACCCGGATTCCGTTGCGGCATAGCCAGTAGGCGCTGATCAACGCTCCGAGTTGGTGATACTCGTCCGGGAAGCAAGCGACGATCACGGGGCGCCACTCGGAGTTCGCCGGCTCGGCTGTTTCGACCATCTTGCGCAGACGATGGCCAAAGATGCCGCTTGCAAGGTGCTCACTGGCGACGCTGCAGCGGCCCGCCATCCAGTAAGCGCCAATCTCCCTGGAGGCGGGTAGGATCAGCCCAGAGATCACGTGCTCAGGGGAGGTTCTCGCGAAGGCATCGTCCAAGGCCTGATTGATTGGGCCTGGGTCCATTTTCAGCGCGCCGTCGACAATCATTCGTGCGCCGCGCTCTAGTTCGCTGGACGGCGCATTGAAGTCTTCACCAACGTAGATGGGCGCCGGCTCAACGGGTGGCGGGGGAGGGCCTGCTTCCCGGGAGCCTTCCAAGATAGATTCGCGTCCAGAGGCTGCGATCTCGCCGATTGAGCGGCCTTCCGCGATCAAACTCTTGACACGCAGCAAAACGGCCAAGTCTTCGTCGGTGTACATGCGATGGCCGCCCGAGCCTCGCATGGGACGCAGCAGACCGTGCCGGCGTTCCCAAGCCCTGAGTAGTTCAGGGGAAAACTCGGTTAAGCGCGCAATCGTGCGCATCTTGAACGGGCTTTTTGCTGTCTCGGCTTCGGTCATTCTGTCCCTTTCGACCCTGTTCGCCAGGCGTTTACTGCAATCCCAGTGGAGCAGTAACGCTCAGGCGAACCTAACTTGCTAAACTCCGGCGTACTGTTGACCCTGGTTGGCTGCGATGGAGCAGCGCTGTCTAACAGGTTCAAGCAGGTAGTGACCCACAAGCCACTCGCTGCCGTCTGCGTAACCCCATAACTCGGCGCAGGACATGAAGAAGATGCGCCAGCGTTGGAACCATTTCGCGGCAGCGCGCTTCCCGTAAACGGATTCAAAGACAGGCAACAGCTCGTGACGCTTCGCGTCCATGTTCTTGAGCCAGGCGTTGGCGGTCTTTTCGTAGTGCGTTCCATTCCAGCGCCAGGACTTCGCCGACTTCATGTCGCACTGGAATTGCTCGAAGATGTCGAAGTTGGGCATGATGCCGCCGGTAAAGAAGTGTTCGGCGAGCCAGTCGGCGGCGCCGTTGGTCTCAAAGGCGTAGGCATGCGTTCTATGGCAGAAGATGTGGACGAAGAGCTTGCCGTCGTAGTTCAGCCACGATGCGACACGCCCCAGCAGCAGCTCGTAGTTGCGCATGTGCTCGAACATCTCGACGGAGACGACACGATCGAAGCGGCGCTCAGTCGAGAAATCGTTCATGTCGCAGGTGATGATCTCCAAATTGTGCAGTCCGCGTTCTGCAGCGCGGTTCTCGATGAAGCGGCGTTGCGGGGCGGAATTCGATACGGACAGGATGCGACTGGCGGGAAACTTCTCGGCCATCCACAGAGACAGCGAGCCCCAGCCGCAACCGAGTTCGAGAATCTCGTGGCCGTCGGCGATCTCAGCGCGCTCACAGGTAGTCACGAGGGCTGCCTCTTCGGCTTGGTCGAGCGTGGTGACGCCCCCAGGCCACAGGCAGCAGCTGTACTTGAGCCGCGAGCCAAGAGCGGCCTCGAAGAACTCAGGCGGTATTTCGTAGTGCTGTTCGTTGGCCTTCTTGGGGACCGGAGCGACGGGGCCGAGGCGCATCGACTGCGCAAAGTCTCGCGGGGACGATCCGTTATTGCACTCTTCGCGGCGTTGGGCGCAGAGCCGGCGGATGCCCCAGCGGATCGCGCCGTCGGGTGCGTAACCCCGCTCGGCGGCGTTTAGCGCCAGATTCATCAACAATTCACTCATAGGGCCTCCGATTTCGGCGGCCAGGGAAAAAACGCGCTGGTCGTCCGCTGATATTGTTTGTAGGCTTCTCCGCGGCTTTCGACGGCGTGCTCTTCCGTCGGCGGGATGCCGGTCAGTTTGGTGAGGAACAAATACATGACGATTGGCCCAGAAAGCGTAAGCCAGCCGCTGGGTCCTTGCCAACCGAGCAGCACGTAGGCCCACCAGTGCAGCCATTCAAAGAAGTAGTTGGGGTGACGCGAGTAGCGCCACAGGCCGTCGCGGCAGACCTTGCCGCGGTTCTCCGGGTTTAACTTGAAGGCCGCGAGTTGTTGGTCGGCGATGCCTTCGCCAGTGAGCGCGATGATCCACATTGCGATCCCTGAGGCATCGAGCCAGCCGAGCGGCGCGGCGTTGCGGCAGGCGAGCCACATGGGCACAGCGAACAGGACGGCCCAGAGGGCTTGGATTTGGAAGAACCAGAAGAGATACAGCTGCGTCTTGTCGCCCCATCTGGCGCGCATCTTGCGGTAGCGTCCATCCTCTTGCTCACGCAGGAGCCGGCGTACGAGATGGGCGGCGAGTCTTAGGGCCCAGATGCCCGCTAGCAGGGCGACGATGATGCGACGTTCGACGAGACCAGGGGCGCCCCAGGCAAACCAAACCGCGAGTAGGCCAACGCCGGCGCTCCAGGCGATGTCGACGATGCCCGCGTTGCCGGTACGGCGTTGGGCCAGCCAGAGCCCGGCCATGAACAATGCGACCGCGAGCCAGCCGACGGCGAACAGAGTCCAGGCGCTCATGCCAGCGCCTCCTGCTTCGGGACGGTGCGGTCGGCCAGCAGCACCATCAACGGGAAGGCAGCGAGCCATTCACAGGCGATGGCGGCGAACGCAGAGGGAGACAGATCGAGGCGAAGGGCCCCGAGGCGAGCGCCCGCGTAGTAGGCCAGCGGTCCGCCGACGGCGCCGAACAACGCGGCGAGAAAGTAGCGGCCCGAGAGCCAGCCGAGAGACGAGTCGAGCGTCGCGGCGAGGTTAGGCCACAGGGCGGTCATCCAAAGCGGGCTGAATGCGTCGTTGCCGAAATCCAGGATGCCCATACGCAAAAGAACGGTGTCGGCGATGAATCCGATGCCGGCAGCGCCGGTCATGCGCAGCGTGAATGCGCCTCGGTCGCGACGCGTAACGAGCATCGCTGCCAGGAAGGCGGCGACCACGATGGGGCCGAGCCAGGGCATGCCGTTCGCGGCGCCGAGGATGCAGGCGAACCATCCGGCTTGGAAGGCCGCGAAGTTGAGGACCTTGTTCAAGCGGCCTCCGTTTCGAAGCAAACCGTGTCGCGGCGGCGGCGGGGCTTGGTCAGCAACAACTGCACAGAGCCGCAATGCCCCTCTTCGAAGCCGGCCTCGCAGTAGCAGAGGTAGTAGTTCCACAGACGAATGAAGCTCTCGGAGTAGCCGAGTGCGCGAACGTCGCGGATGTGGGCGAAGAAGTTCTCACGCCACAGACGCAGGGTTCTGGCGTAGTGCGGAGTCATGTCTTCGAGGTGTGCCGGGCGGAGGTCGCCCGAACGCCCGGCAGCCGCGCACATGGCTGACACGGAGGTGAGGCAGCTGCCGCGGAAGACGTACTTTTGGATAAAGTCGACTGACTTGCGGTAGCTGTCGTAGCGGTCGTCGCCCATGGTGATGCCTTGCACGAGCATCATGCCGTCGGGCTTGAGCAGTCTACTGCAAGCGCCGAAGTAGGTCTCGAGGTATTCGTGTCCGACGGCCTCGATCATTTCGATGGAGACGATCTTGTCGAACTGGCCTTCCAGATCGCGGTAGTCGCGCAGCAGGATTTCGACGCGCTCGGAGACGCCCGCGTCCTTGACGCGTTGTTTGGCTAGTTCGAACTGCTCGCGCGAGATGGTCGTCGTGGTGACGCGGCAGCCGTAGTTCTTGGCCGCATGGATGGCCATGGCCCCCCACCCGCTTCCGATTTCAAGCAAGTGATCGGACGGTTGCAGTTGGAGCTTGCGGCAGGCGCGATCCATCTTGGCGATGGAGGCTTCTTCGAGAGTCATCTGGGGCCGCTCGAAGATGGCGGCAGAGTAGTTCATCGTTGGGTCGAGGAAGAGTTGGAAGAAGTCGTTGCCGAGGTCGTAGTGAGCGCGGATATTGCGACCGCTGCCTGACTTGGAGTTGCGGTGAAGCCAGTGAAGGAGCTTCGCCCCCGGAGCGGCGAGGATCGCCCAGCCTTTCTCCAACTCGTCGGAGGCGTCGATGTTGCGGGCGAAGATGCGGCAGACCTGCGTGAGGTCGTCGGCGCTCCAGTCGCCGCGGATGTAGGCTTCGGCGGCTCCGAGGCTGCCGCCGAAGGCGATGTCGGCATAGCTTGCAGGGTTGTGGATGAAGACTTTGGCTGCGAGGTCGGCCGGTTCGCCGAACTCTCGTATTTCGTCGTCCTCGAAGAGGGTCAGGCGGCCGCGCTGCAACGATTCGAGTTGTTGCATCACGAGACGGCGCGCGAAGTCCGTCAGTAGTCCGCTGGTTGGGGCGGCGGCGGCCGACTCAGATGGAATAATGAATTCGCTCACAGTGCTTTCACCTCTCCGCGGTCGGCATGCTTGGGGTGGTCATGGAAGGGGACGCCTTTGATCCAAAGCTTGAGGGCCTGCCAGTAGATTGCCGCGATCACTTGGAGCGTCATCGCCGGATAGTTGAGGAGAACCTTCGCCAGGGAAAGTGCCGTGATCGGTTCACGTTCCAAGATCACGGCGGCGCTGAAGACAGTGCGGCCTTCCTCGTGGTTGCTCATGCGCACCAGCAACGACTGGGCGGGAGCGGTGAAGCCCCAACGGCAGGTCTGCTTGATGGGCATGAAAGGCGAGACGTGAAACTCTTTGGCGAACTCGCGGGCGTTGGACAACTGCTCGCCGAACGGGCCGCGAGCGACATAACAATGGCGTTCGCCCCAGGGAGTGTTGTGGACTTCGGAGACGACGTATTCCACTTGCTCGCCGCTTGGGTCGAAGCAGTAGTAGAAGCTCACCGGATTCATGACGTAGCCGAAGTAGCGCAGATGCGTGAGCAGGCGAACCGGCCCTGCGGGGCGATCGCCGGTTTCGGACTCGACGAGGTCGCGTACGGAGGTGTCGAGGGATAGAGATGGGTCGCCGAAGTGGTCTTCGCGCCGGAACCAAGCCAGGGCTGGGCGTTTGGCGGACCACAGCCAGCGTCCGCGAAAAACGTGATCGAGCTCGGATAGATCTAAGTAGAGCTGGAAGAGCGAGTACTTGAACTCGTGGCGGCGCGGCGTCAGGCGTGCGTGCCGAACCGTGCCCTTGAAGATCGCTGAATGCATCATGCGGCCCTCGCTTGGTCGAGCGCGTTACACACTGCGAGCCCGCTGCGGACGCCGTCTTCATGGAAACCGTAGCCCCAATAGGCCCCGCAATAGGACGTGCGATTGGGGCCGATGAGTTCGCCGTGACGCTGCTGCGCTTCTCCGCGGCGGTCGGTAAAGATGGGGTGCTCGTAGATGATGCGGCGAATGATTAAGCCGGGGTCGATGCCATCGTCGTCATTCAGAGTGACGTTGAACATGCGGCGTGAACGGATCCCTTGCAGGATGTTCATGTTGTAGGTGACGGCGGCTTGCTCGGCTCCGTCGCGGCGGATGTGATAGTTCCAGGCGGCCCAGGCGAGCTTACGTTTGGGCAGCACGGAGGCGTCCATGTGCAAGACCGCTTCGTTGCGCTGATAGGGGAACGCGGCGAGTAGCTCAATCTCTTTAGTGGTCGGGGCTTGCAGCAGCCGCAAGGCTTGATCGCTATGGCAGGCAAAGACGACGTGGTCGAAGTCGCCGGCGACGCCGGAGGCGTCGACAATACGTACGCGGTTGGCGTGGCGCTGCACGGATTTCACCGGCGTGTTGAGGCGGATACGGTTTTCAAAAGGAACGATGAGCTTCTCGACGTAGCGCTGCGAGCCTCCCGCGACGACGCGCCAGGTGGGGCGTCCGTCGACCTGCATCATGGCGTGGTTGGAGAGAAACTCGATGACGAAGCGGATGGGGAAATTGCGGAACGTGCCGGCGGGGCAGGACCAAAGGGACGAGCCGAGCGGGATGAGGTATTTCTCGGCAAAGGCTTCGCTGTAGCGGTTGGTCTCTAAGTAGTCGGCGACGGAGAGGTCGTCGCCGCTGCCGGCCAGCAACTCGGCGGCCTCACGGTTGAAGCGCAGGATGTCCCGGACCATCTTGTAGAAGCGCGGGCGGAGGAAGTTGGTGCGCTGTGCGAAAAGGTGATTGATCGAAGTGCCGTTGTACTCGAGTCCGGTTTGATCGCAGCGGACGCTGAAGCTCATGGAGGTGGGCTTGGATGCGACGTCGAGGTCGTTGAGCAGCTGCGTGAAGTTGGGGTAGTTCTTCTCGTTGAAGACGATGAATCCGGTGTCGATGGAGTGTCGTTCGTCGCCCAGGTCGACGTCAACCGTGTTGACGTGTCCGCCGACGTAGGGAGCCGCTTCGAAGACCGTGATTTCGTGGGTGCGATGGAGGCCGCGAGCTGCGGTGAGGCCGGAGACGCCGGATCCGATTATGGCGACCCTCATGATTGAGCCCCGACCAAATTGCGTTCGCGAATTTCTCGGGGGACGCTGCGCAAGTCCCAGATCAGGCCGAGCTTCTCGAACGTCAACAGTCCGTAGTAGGTGAAGTCAACCTCCCACCAATAGAAACCTTGGCGGATTGAGCCCGGGTAGTGGTGGTGGTTGTTGTGCCAACCTTCGCCGAGGGTGATGAGGGCAATCCAGAAGTTATTGCGGCTGTCGTCTTTGGTGGCGTAGCGCCGCGAGCCGAAGCCGTGGGCCATGGAGTTGACGGTGAATGTGCCGTGATAGAGCGCGATGGTCGAAACGAAGAAGCCCCAGAAGAGCATCTGCCAACGGTCGGTGTTTGCTTGAGGAAAGCCCTCGAGAACGGCTCCCAAGGCGAACAACAGCAGCGCGAGAATGATCGGCGGCACGACATCGAAACGATTCAGGAAGCGCAGTTCAGGAAAGCGACGCCATTTCGCGACGTATCGCCAGCGCGTCTGGAAGCCTTCGACTGTGAGGAACCAACCGACGTGACTCTTCCAAAAGCCCTTCTGGCTAGGGGAATGCGGGTCGGCGGGGTCGTCGGAGTTGGCGTGATGGTGAGCGTGATGAGAAGCCCACCAGATGGGGTCGCGCTGTACCGAGGTGCAACCGATCAAGGCCATCAGAGCTTGCAGCCAGCGAGAAGTTTTGAAACTGCGGTGCGAGAAGTAGCGGTGATAGAAGCCGGTGATGGCGAACATTCTCAGCGCGTACAACCCTGCGGCAACGGATAGCGCGGTCCAACTCCAACCGGTCCATAGAACGCCGAGGCAGGCAACGTGCAGAGCGATGAACGGGATGCAACGCGCCCAGTCGATGCGATCGAGGTCTCCTGATTCCGCAACGGCGTCGTCGGCGTGGTTGTCGAACCAACGCAGGAGCCATCCGGGGGCGGGGGTTGCTGAGGTCTTAGCGTTCATAAGAATCACAGGTGGCTTCGCAGGCTCAACTCCTTGGGATGAGGGCTGAGATAGCTTTGGCTGGCGATGTAGTCGAGTTCGAAACGTTCGACTTGGTGACGGATTAACGTCACGGGGACGGCGAGCGGTACGAGGCCTTTGCGGAAATCTTCAAGGATCGAGACGATCTCGGCGCGCTCCGATGCTTCCACTTTTTCGCTGAAGTAGCCGGCGATGTGTTCGAGGACGTTGACCTGCCGTCCGGGAGAGGCTTTTTTGGCGAGCGCTCCCATGAAGACGCGCTGGTAGCGTTCGGCGAACTCTTCGCGGTTGTGGCTCTTGACGGCGGCGACGAGGCGTCCGAGTTCGGAGCAGCTCCTGGGATCGTGCGAGAGCAGCAGAAGCTTTTCCGAGGAGTGAAAGCGGACGACGTCTCCTGCGGTCCATCCTTTGACGAAGAGTTTACGCAGGCGGTCGTAAGCAAAGGCGCGTTCGAAGAAGTTTTCGCGGAGCCTGGCGTCGTGGAGGCGGCCGTCTTCTTCGACGGGCAGCAGAGGCAGGCGTTCCATAAGGATTTCGGCGAAAATGCCGCGACCGTCGCGTCCGGGAGAGCCGTTTTGGTCGTAGACGCGGACGCGCTCCATGCCGCAGCTGGGCGAATCCTTCTTGAGGACGTAGCCGGAGAGGTCCATCTTGGCGATTTGCTCGACACGCTGCTCTGCCCAGGCGCGCATCCTGGCAGTGAGGTCTTCGCCGTCGGCAGGCCGTACAAGTTTGACGAGCTCGCCTTCACGCTGGAGCCGAATTGTCGGCCTGGGAGTGCCCAATCCCATCTCGACCTCGGGGCAGATCGGGACGAGTTCTGCGAAGGGGGCGGCTGGGCCTGTTAGGAGACGGTCTCGGCTGTGGCCACCGTCGAATCGGACTGCTTTGCCCATCAGACAGGCGGACACCCCGAGGCGTAGAGAGGGGTGGCCAGCTGTTTTTGCGATTTGTTGAGCCATTGACAATAACTATACAACAAGTGTACATTTCTGGCAAGGGCAAAGTTTGCTCACTTTCTGAGAAGGTCTAGGATTCGTAATGAAACTAGATGGGTATTCACTTGACTCAGGTGACCACAAGATGTAGAATTCTGGGCGGTGGAGGATTACCCCCGGAATCTGGCCGAGTTCGAGGCGCGATTCGGCAGCGAACGGGCTTGTCGGGAGTACCTGTGTCAATTGCGCTGGCCGCAGGGTTTCCGTTGCCCGCGATGCGGGCACGACAAGTCCTGGACGGTACGCGCGGCACTGCTGGAATGCGCCGGCTGCGGGCATCAGGCTTCGGCGACTGCCGGCACAATCTTTCAAGACACCCGCAAGCCCCTGCAGAGTTGGTTTCGGGCCATGTGGTGGCTGACCAGCCAGAAGAACGGCGCAAGCGCGCTGGGATTGCAGCGGGTGTTGGGCCTGGGCAGCTACAAGACCGCCTGGACCTGGTTGCACAAACTGCGGCGTGCGATGGTGCGGCCCGGGCGCGAGCGACTCAGCGGTCGAGTGGAGCTTGACGAGATCTATTGGGGCGGCTTGGAGGAGGGCGTACGGGGCCGCCAAACCGACGCTAAGGCGTTGCTTGCAGTAGCCGCCGAAGAAGACGGGGCCGGCATCGGCCGGATTCGGATGCGGGCCATTCCGAACGCGTCCGGGGACAGTTTGATGGCCTTCGTCGGCGAGTCGGTCGAACTTGGCAGCGTAGTCCATACCGACGGGTGGCTGGGCTACGAACCGCTCGAACGCAAGGGCTATCGCCACGAGGTGAGCTACCTGGAGGGGCAGCCGGCGCAGGCGTCTGAACTGCTGCCTCGGGTGCACCGCGTGGTGTCGTTATTGAAGCGCTGGCTGCTGGGCACGCATCAAGGAGCGGTCAGCCACGAGCATCTGGCCTATTACCTCGACGAGTTCACCTTTCGCTTCAATCGCCGCAAGTCAAGCAGTCGGGGCAAGCTCTTCTACCGCCTGGTTCAGCAAGCCGTCGCTGTGGAACCAACGCCCTACAAAGCGATCGTCGGAGGCGTCGGAACACGCCTTCCCGGCGACCACAACATGTAGTGGCTTTTTCGAGCTACCTGAGTCAAGTGAATACCCATCTGAAACTATTTCGATTTCAGTCGAAAGTGGTTGTATCACAGCCCACTAGTATCCGGCTATAAGTCCAGCAGATTCAGCTGGTTAGAAAGAGCGGGTGTTTCGACATTGGAGACGGTGCGCTGGAAGGCCTGTAGGACGGGGGTTTTCTCCAAGACGGTGATGCTGAGAACCTGTAGGAGTTTGTAGAGACTGGCGTCGAGGCCGAGGCGTTTCTTGAGGATAGCGACCAGCAAGTAGGTGGCGATGACGATCCAGATCTGGGTCTTCACGGCGTTCTCGCTGAGGCCGTAGAAGGCCTTAACGCGCAGGTGTTGCTTGATCCATTTGAAGAACAACTCGACCCGCCAACGGGACTTGTAGAGCCGCGCGATTGTCAGCGCCTCCAACTCGAAGTTATTGGTCAACAGGACGAGTTGCTTGTCGGTGATCGAGTCGTGGAAACGCACGCGCCGCAAGGCCTCGGGGTAGGCCCGCGACGATTCACGAGTGCGCAAGACCACCGTGTGATCCGAGAGCACGCCGTCGGCGATGGCGGCGGGGTGCGAGTAGCGCCGATCCAGGCGCACGTTCTTCTTGCAGCGCACGACGTAAAAGG
>JAQCLD010000120.1 GCA_027592785.1 Acidobacteriota bacterium | reverse complement strand
TCGACCGCAAAACCGCACGTCGCAAGTTCGGCTATAAACAACCAAGTATCACGCGGTCAAAGAACTAGCTCTACCAGTACTGTGAACCGCGCATTGCCGCTGCCCACGTCCTCAGGGAGAGCCTCAATGCCTTATCGTCAGATCGCTATCCTCACCCTTCTAGCCTGTCTGTCCGCCCCCCTGGCCATCTCGCAGTCGCTTGAGAACATCGACAAAGAGTGCGTCTTGGCGTGCCAGACCGGCCTCAAGAACCTTCCGCCCATGTGCGACTGCGAAGCGGTTGCAATCGCCGTTGCCAACGGCGCTGGCGCGCCCACTAACGGTCCCTTTCCGAACGGTCTCCCGACAGGTCGTGACGTGATCTTTGAGGCAAAAGCGCAATACGACGCGCGCATGGCCGACGTCGAAGACTACTACTTTGTCGAGCGATACATCGTCACCATGCCAACGGGCTTCACCATGCCGGGGTTTTTCCAACTGCCGAGCGGCGAGCAAACCGTGCCCGTGGCCATGCCTTTGCTGCGCTTCTACATGGGAGAGTTGAACACAGATGGCGAGAAAGAGTTCAACGAAGTCCCTCCCGCTGAATTAGCGAAGATGCAGAGCGAGGCGAGCGGGCAAGAGAACCCGATGGCGGACATTGACACTTCAGAGATTTTTGGAGCCTTTGCCGCGGCCATGGAGGGCATTTCCGGTATCGCGCCTGGGGCTGGCGGCCCGGCGGGAGAAATCCTAGGCGGACTCTCCGGTATGGCGGCTGGCAGCCTGCGGGAAGCGCAGGCTAACGTTCTAGGCCTTGAGAACAGCGAAGACGGCTTCGGCGGCGATGCAGTGAACGACGGCATCGGCATGGCCCTGGAAAAAGAAATCATCCTGATGGCGATGCGCGACAATTTACCCGTGTACTTAGGTTGGTACAATTCCAACCAGAGCCTCATGCCAGCGCGAAAATTTGCGCTTGGGCGCCTTGTTTATTCCCGAACATACGGTGCAACATTGGTCGCGGCGTACCGTCCCAATTTCCGATGGACCGAGCGAGATCGGTCAGACGCCTGTCTAACCCCAATGTGTGGTGCTGACCAGGATTTCGTTGACAAGTACCTAGCCGGCATCCGTGAGAAAAAAGATGAGCCCCAAGTGGCCAGATGGCATAACGCCTATGTCGTGCAATTTGACGGTTCTGGCGGTGAAAGAGAGA
The DNA here is from genome assembly GCA_027592785.1 of Acidobacteriota bacterium. Lineage (GTDB taxonomy): Bacteria > Acidobacteriota > Terriglobia > Bryobacterales > UBA6623 > CAMPKL01. The sequence continues at coordinate 10,234 of JAQCLD010000120.1, read as the reverse complement.
TTTTCTTTCAGGGGAGAACTCTCCAGCTGCAATCCGCCGAAATTTGGCTGGTGAACACTGACCATGACGCCATGTTAACTGGCATTGCCAATGAAACGGTGGTGCCTGCCTACAGACGTATCGAATATCGGGAATATGACGATGATGGTCTCCCTCTTGCCGACCGCTTCCTGATTGAAACCTACTCCGAGGGGTTTGAGTCGACCGGGCCCGCGCTGGCGCCCCGCACGATTTCGCAGATCATGAACATGGGCACGACAGAGATGAAAGTCAAGAGACTTCTCTCCCAGCTCAGCGTGAACGCCGGCCCGCCTAGCAGAGCCGAAGTCGCCGCCATGATCGCAGACACGATCGAATCTTCCCTAGACGACCCCACTTCCAGTATCCCAACGTCCAACGCCAGCCCGCCTACACAACAACAGGAACCCAATTCGAACCCGGCGACGGGGCGGGAGCCGCTCATTATTCCTGGGCAAGGGACGCCAGCGGTCAGGGAACGCACCCCGATCATCCCCAGGGAGAACGACTAAACAGAAGGTTCGAGCCTACAGCGCCCTCATCAACCTCATCCACACGTAGCAGGCTGACGTAGTTCCCTAGTCGTCGCAGATGCTGCGCGGATTGTGATCAGAATTACGATGCGGGCGCGATGAGGAATTCGCCAGCGGCGCCTGCGCGCGTAGAAAGGGGCGCAGTTCCCTGCGCCCCTGGGATGATGCATTGTTCGGCTGCTCGGCTACTTGCGCAGTGCCTTGAGCATTTTGCTCTCAACCTGCTTGAAGTTTGCGGCAGGTCGGAACCTGTCGGCTGAGATCGCCGAGTTCGCGAAATCGGTGTACAACGTCGTCAGTTCCATCAGCACACCGGCACCATCCGCAGTCGGGGCCCCGTTGCCCTGCTGCGACTTCGAGTCGCGGCTTTTCTTGCGGCCGAAGCCTCCGAATCCGCCCAGAGCGCCCTTCAGTACTCCGGATCCACCGCCGTTCTGCTCTTGCGCCGCAGCGACCTCGTCTTGATCATCTTGCGTGAGCTGCTGCAGCCCCTCTTAAGAACCGCCCATGCGCATAATTTGCTTCACTGTAGCGCCTTCCATCTTGGCGGCCTGCTCTTGAAGCTTGGCCATCGACTCGCCCATGTCAAAGCCCTCTTGCATGCCGGAGAGCATCGTACTCGACGGATTCCAGGCGATGCTCTCGCTCATCCGGCGATAGAAATCCTGCAGCTCCTGGTATCCCGGAACCTCTGTGCTCTTCCACATATTGGTGGCCATGTTCATGGTCTTGGACCTGCTCTTATTCGACTCTGTCGAATCGGCGGTGATCAGAAGAATCATCTCCTTGGCCGCAAATCCACTGATCATCGCGGTTCTGCCGGGGTCTTTGAGGTCCACACTGAAGTTGATCTTGACATCGTCGTCATTCTTCTTCTTTTGCTTCTCTGTCTTGGCCCGCGCATCCGCCTGAGTCTGTTCGAGCGCCTGCTGCATCTCAGCGAAGGTCATCACCGAGTACTCGCCCCGCTTGTAATCGATGTTCGTGACGGTCTGATCTTTCAAATTGATGATCGAACCCGTGCGCTCATCGATCCGTGCGTATAGATCGCCGCTCACATAGACATTCGCCTGCATGTTCTTGAAGCCGCCACCGCCAAACTTGCCCGCGAACTTCATGGCGCCAGCCATCGAACCGCCCGTCAAATCTGTCGTCTCGACGTAGGAAAAATCGGCAAACAGCGTGGCCGAACAAGCCAGCGCAGCGCCAGCCAATAAAATGAATCTCTTCATCTACCAGAGTCCTCCCAAGAAATGAGTGTAACCCAACGTCTTGAAAAGGCTTGGACAACCGCTACAGCGTTTTCATCAGCCCTTTGATGAAGCCGATTGCGTAACCCCAACCCGCTTGCCTTCCCTCATCCCCAGGGAAGACCGGCGCATGGTCCGGGTGCAGCAGCCGGTCGTAGCCGACTTCCTTCAGCACCCGCAGCACGCCCAACATGTCGGCTTGCCCGACATCGATAAACGTCTCCGTATATTTCTCGCGGGGAATCTCGCGCAACACATTGCGGAAATGAATATGGTTGATCTGGCGTCGCGAACCGAACCAGCGCGCCACTTCCACCGCATCCTCGCCCATCTCCGTCGTCACGCCCGTATCGAAGGTGATGCCGTTGTACTGCGACGGCACAATCGTCGCCACGCGCCGCAATCCGCCCACGCTGCCTAAGATCTGCGCACAGCCGCGATACATCGGCGGCGGCGGATCGTTCGGATGCACCGCCATATAGACGCCCGCCTCTTCGGCAACCGGCATCACCGCTTTCAAGAAATACGTATAGCGCTCCCACAAATCGTCCGCCGAATGCTCGCCGACTTCGGGAATCACCGGCAAGTCGCTCGAGCGCTCGTAGTCGTGCGCCGACAACTGCGTACCGCCGCGGCCGGTTTGCTTGTAATAGCCTTCCATGGCCCGCAGAGCGTACCAGTTGTATTCCACCACCGGAATGCCGACCCGCCCCGCAACGCGGATCGACTCCTGCACATGCTCAATCTGTTCGTCGCGCCGCGAACGGCCGAGAATGACGTCACGAAAATCGTGCAGCATGAGATTGCCAATTTTGAGCCCCCACTGCGCCGCCTTCGCGGTCATCGCGCGAAGCTCTTCTTCCTTCCACGGACCCCGCGCCGTGTTCGTATCGCCGCCGCGCAAGGTGACTTCGCCACGCTCGTTGTACGTAGGCGCATTCGGCCCGCCCGCGGTGATCCAGCGCACGCCGATTTGCTGCATGAAGCGCAGCGAGTCGTCCGCTAATCCGCCCGCCGGGAAGGTGATCTTGATCCCTGGCTCGTCGAAGCCCAGCGCCTGCGCTGGCCTAGCAGCAGCCGCCGCCGCGGCCGCAGCACTGAGAGCAAGAAAAGTCCGTCGTGAGGAGTCTGATGTTTTCACGGCTCGATACTAGCACCGTGCCCCGACGTCGCGCCAAAGGCAACCAAGGCTTCGATGACGGCGTCTACTACTGTGAGTCGTTAACATTCCCAACCCCGCTGGGAGTGGGAACGGAAATGATAAGATGCCCGAAGTCATGAAACGCCGCCGCTTCATCAAGACAATCGCCTCCGCCTCTGCTCTTCCTGCAGCGCTAGCTGCCCAAGGGCCGGCTGCGGCGACCGCGTTAGAACTCGCCAGCTTTGACGAAGCGGCCGACCCGCTGCCCAGTTTTTTCACTGCCAATCAGTTCGCCGCGCTAACCCGCGTCTGCGGGTTATTGGTTCCCCAGTACGGCGAGATGCCCGGCGCTATCGAAACGGGCGCGCCCGCCTTTCTCGATTTCTTGATTAGCGAATCGCCCGAAGACGACCAACAAATCTATACTGCCGGCCTCGATGCTTTGAACTTCCAAGCAGCGCTGCGTTTCGACAAGCCCTTCGCCGAAGTCGCCGAGGCCCAGGCTCACGAGTTGCTGGCGCCCTTGCGTCGACCCTGGACTCCCGAGCCCTCCAGCGATCCGCTCACCGTTTTCCTGCAACGCGCCAAGGACGACGTACGCACCGCCACCGTCAACACCCAACTGTGGGCCGAGGCGGTGGCCTCACGCGGCGGCAGCGGGCGGCGTATGAGCGGCAGCGGACAATATTGGCTGCCCTTGGACTAATCATGGCTGCTGAATACGACGTAATTATTGTTGGCTCCGGCGCCTCGGGAGGCATGGCCGCCTACACGCTCACTCAAAAGGGCGCCAAGTGTCTGCTGCTCGAAGCCGGCCCCCTGCCCGACTTCGAGAACGGCATCGAACGCCGCAACGTGTGGGATCTCCCCTATCGCGGCTTCGGCAAACCCGGCCTCAACCCGCACATCTTCCAATCCAACGAGTTCAACTCTAATCGGTGGGCCAACGAACAGAAGAACCCCTACACTCACCCCAAAGGCAAGCCTTTTAACTGGGTACGCGTACGCATGGTCGGCGGCAAGTCCAATTTCTGGGCGCGCATGTCCTTCCGCCTGAGCGACTACGAGTTCAAGGGGAAAGACCACGATGGCTTCGGCGAAAACTGGCCCATCAGCTACGCCGACCTCAAGCCTTACTACGACCGCGTTGAACCGATCTTCCGCGTTACCGGCATCAACGAAGGCTACAAGCAGTTGCCCGACGGCGTCTTCCTCGAAGACAAGTCGCCCTACAGCGACTCCATACTGCGTTTCAAGAGCGCCGCTGCGAGGCGAGACATCCCCGTCACCAAGATTCGCCGCGCCGCTGGCGAAGGCCGCTTAGCCAGCTCGCTCAACTTGCTTCTTCCTACTGCCGTCGCCAGCGGCAATCTCAAGATCGTCACCCACGCCATCGCGCGCGAGGTGACCACCGACCCCAAAACGGGCCTGGCCAACGGCGTCAGCGTTGTCGACTCGCGCTCAGGCAGAGACATGCACGCCAAAGCGCGCATCGTCGTCCTCGGCGCATCGTGTCTTGAGAGTACGCGCCTGCTGCTGAACTCCGGCATCGCCAACTCCAGCGGCGTTCTTGGCCACTACCTCTGCGATCAGTTCTACATCACTCGCTCCGTGCAAGCCGTCGTGCCCGAGGCCATGAATGGCGCCTCCCCGCGAGGCCTGATGGGCGGCGGCGGATACATTCCGCGCTCCACCAATCTGACGCCGGGCAAGCCTGATAAGCAGTTCTTGCGCGGCTACGCTCTCGACTTCAACAGCGGCAATACGCCTGACGCCAAACTATTCCCGTCCTACGGCGAGCAACTGCAGCGGGACATCGAAGCCCATCAGGGCGCCGGGTTCTCTTTCACGCTCATGGGCGAAGCGCTGCCGCGCTACGAGAACCACGCCCGTATCTCCGACGACGTCGCCGACGCCTGGGGCATCCCCGCGCTGCACGTCGACGCCAGCTACGGCGAAAATGAGATTGCCATGGCCAAGGACGGCATCGACACCATTGGCGAAGTCTGCGAGGACGCCGGCTTCCGCGTCTTAAGCAAGACGCCCAAGTGGTTCCCCTTCGGCTACTCCATCCACGAAGTCGGCACCTGCCGCATGGGCGACGATCCTAAAAAGAGCGTGCTCAACAAATATAATCAGTCACACGACGTCAAGAATCTTTTCGTCGTCGATGGCAGCAGCTTCGTCACCGCCGGATCGCAAAATCCGACCATGACGATTCTGTCGTTATCCATGCGCGCATCCGAGTACATGGCCGACGAGATGAGGAAGGGAAATCTGTGAAGCGTTGGTTTATCAGCTCTCTATTACTCTTGACGGCGATCTTCGCCGCCATCGGCGTGGCGCAAACCCTGCGCGGGCCGATACAGCCCCTTCACTTTAGTCACAAGCAACACGCCGGCACGCTGAGCCTCGACTGCAAGATGTGTCACGTCAACCCCGACCCTGGCGAGTTGATGACTTATCCGGCTACGGCCACCTGCATGAACTGCCACTCGGCCATCAAGACCGATAGCCCGCACATTCAGGAGTTGGCCAAGGCGGCCGCCGAAGACCGTTCCATCCAATGGGTGCGCGTCTATGAGATTCCGGGCTTCGTCTATTTCAGCCATCGCACTCACGTGGCGACCGGCGCGACCTGCCAGGGGTGCCATGGCCAGGTTCAGACCCGCGAGCGTGTCTTCGTCGATGGCGACATCACCATGTCCGGCTGCATGAACTGCCACGTCGAAAACAGCGCGAGCATCGACTGCAATTTCTGCCACGATCAACTCTAGCCGGCTCGTCATCATGCGGCACTTTACTCTTGCTCTCTGCGCGATTCTCGCCGGTCTCTCGTGCTCCTCCGCTGACATAAGAACAGCCCCAAACTCCGGCTATGACACCTGGAGCTTCTACGGCGGCAACCAGGAGCAAACTCGCTACTCGCGCCTCGCGCAGATCACGCCCGAAAACGTCAGCCAACTCCAAGTCGCCTGGACTTACGACACCGGCGACGCCTCCGAGCGCTCCGAGATGCAGAGCACGCCCATCGTCGCTGACGGCAAACTCTTCTCCATCAGCCCAAAGCTGCGCATCTTCGCCCTTGATGCCGCCACCGGCGAAGAACTCTGGTCCTTCAGCGAAACCTCCGATCGTCCACTAAACGGACGTCGTGCCCGCGGAGTCATGTACTGGACCGACGGCTCCGCGTCACGCATCTACGCCGCCATCGCAAACCGTTTCTATTCCATCGACGCCGCAACCGGGCAGCCCGATCCCGCCTTCGGCCAAGGCGGCTTCATCGACCTGCGCGAAGGCTTCGACCGCCCACTCGGCTCGTTCAGCATCACGGTCAATACGCCCGGCGTCGTCTTCGGAGATGTACTTATCCTCGGCAGCGTCGTCAGTGAAGGCTTACCAGCCGGCCCCGGTGACATCCGCGCCTTCGACGCACGCACGGGCGAGTTGAGGTGGCAGTTCCACACCATCCCGCATCCCGGCGAACCTGGCTACGAAACTTGGCCCAAAGCTTCCTGGACTATTCTGGGGGGCGCCAACAGTTGGTCCGGAATGTCCCTCGATGTTGAACGGGGCCTGGTCTACGTCCCCACTGGTTCCGCGTCTTTTGATTTCTATGGCGGCAATCGCGCCGGCGATAACCTCTACGCCAACTCGCTGATCTGCTTGAACGCCGCAACCGGCGAGCACGTCTGGCACTTCCAGTTCATCAAACATGACGTCTGGGACCGCGATCTCCCCGCCCCGCCCAGCTTGGTCACGGTGATGCGCAACGGCAAGCTCATCGACGCCGTCGCCCAGTCGACCAAGCACGGCTACGTTTATGTCTTCGATCGCGAGACAGGCGAGTCGCTCTTCCCGCTAGAAGAGATCGACGTGCCCGCTTCTGACGTCCCTGGCGAGCAGCTGGCGACCAAGCAACGGCTGCCGACCGCGCCGCCGCCCTTCGCTCGTCAGCAACTCACCGAAGAGCTCATCTCCAATCGCACGCCCGAAGCGCATGCCCTCGGCCTCGAACTACTCCGCAAGCATCGCAACGGCCCGCAGTTCACGCCGCCCAGCATCGAAGAAACTATCATGCTGCCCGGTTACGACGGCGCCGCAGAGTGGGGCGGACAGGCCTTCGACCCCGCCACCGGGCTCTACTACGTCAACTCCAATGAGATGGCCTGGCTCGTGGGACTGACCAAGATCGAGGCCCCCGCACAAGCCTCTGCCAGCACGCTCTACCGCAACGCCTGTTCAGCCTGCCACGGCCTTGATCGCGCCGGCACGCCGCCTGCCTTCCCCTCGCTCATCGACATCGGCCAACGCTCTAGCGCCGCCGACATATCGCGCATCATTTCTCAGGGCGCCGGACGCATGCCCGGGCTCGCTCACCTCGGCGAGCCCGTCATCAACGCCATTGCTCAATACCTCATCAGCGGCGCCGACACGACCACCGCCGTCTCCGCGCCTGCGTCGCCCTTCGATTTGCCTTACCGTCACAGCGGCTACACGCGCCTGTTCGACCCCGACGGCTATCCGATCCTCACGCCGCCCTGGGGTACGCTCAACGCCATCAACCTCGACACCGGAGAGATCGTCTGGAAGATCCCCTTCGGCGAGTACCCCGAACTCGTCGAAGAACTCGGGACAACCGGCTCTGAAAACTACGGCGGTCCCATCGTCACCGAAAACGGCCTACTGTTTATCGGTGCCACCCTGCACGACCGCAAATTCCGCGCCTTCGACAAAGCCACCGGCACACTTCTCTGGGAAACCACCCTGCCCAACTCCAACTCCGCCACCCCGGCCATGTACGAAGTCAACGGCCGCCAATTCATCGCGCTCTCCGCCGGCGGCGGCAAAGGCGGCACGCCGTCGGGCGGCAACATCGTCGCGTTTGCGCTACCGGAATAACCCCGAGGGGACAGTCACCCTTGACTGTCCACGAACACCCGGCACGCGGCCACCCCGGCAATCCCTTCCCCCGTCAATCCCTCATGGCGTATCTTGTCCCCATGCGCCTCATCCTCTTCCTGCTAACCGCCGCAACCATCCTGGCCCAATCCAACCCGCGCTACATCCCCTTCTCCCCCAGCGACACCAAAGGCGCCCTCTACGCCCCCGACTCCGGCCCCGCGCCCTCCATCGGCGTCGTCGTCATCCACCGCACAGCCAACTTCATGGAAACCCTCGCCTGCACCGAACTCTCGCAGCGCGGCTTCCTCGCCCTGTGCATGAACCCGCGCTTCGACAATAACGCAGCCGCCGTCAGGTGGAACGACATCGCCCTCGACGTCAAATCCGGTGTTGAGTTCCTGCGCAAACAACCCGGCATCCAAAAAGTCGTCCTCTGGGGACACAGCGGCGGCGGCCCAACCACTACCTTCTATCAAGCCGTCGCCGAGAACGGCCCGTCCTACTGCGAAGGCGCGAATAAGCTCATCCCCTGCGACAATTCGCTCGCCAACCTGCCGCCCGCCGACGGAATCATCCTTGTCGACGCGCACCCCGGCAACTCCGTCAACGTGCTGCGCAGCATCAACCCCGCCGTCACCAACGACGAAGCCGTCATCGACCGCAACGCCCTGCCCCAGCTCGACCCGTCGCTCGACGCATACAACCCCGCCAACGGTTACGCCCCCCAAGGCTCGCACTACACCGAAGAATTTAAGACACGCTACTTCGCCGCCCAAGCCGCGCGCATGAACAAGCTCATCGGCCTAGCCCAAGCCAAGCTCACCGCCATCGAAGCGGGAACCTATCGCTACTCCGACGACGACTACTTCCCGATCGTTCAAGGCTCCGGCTACCGCCTCATGCAAATGGACACATCCATCCACGGCACGACGGCGCAGCCCCGCCGCCTACTCAAGAACGACGGCTCCATCGTCGAAGAAGTCGTCCGCAGCGTCCGCGTCCCCAGCGCAGGCGGGACCAGCACTAGCTTCGACAACACGCGCCTGCAGACCATCAAGTCGTTCCTGTCGACCAACGCCATCCGCGCCCAAGACTCGATGGACAAAATCGACTGGTGCTCGTCCAATAATTCAACACCCTGCGCCGTCCAACAGATCTCCGCACCGATCCTGATCGCACCGATGGGCGGCTACTACTTCGTCCGCGACAACGAAATCCACTTCGAACTTGCGAAAAGCGAAGACAAAGAATTCATCGTCATCGAAGGGGCGGTGCATAGCCAGAGGCCTTGCACCGCCTGCGAAACGACGCCCGGCCAATATTCGAACACGGTGAAGAACTTCTACAATCACGCCCGCGACTGGATGAACGCACGCTTCAAGTGAGCGGCCTCTGCGTACCATCGGCCCAGCCGATTGAACGCGCCGTACGGGGTGCGTTAGACGCGATTGGACGCGGCTCCGCTACGCGAAGCAGGCGATCACTGTCTGACAGAGCACAGGACTCCACCTAGGGAGCAGTGCAACTTCTACTGTGCGTAGTAGCTCTGTATGTCAGGCAGCATCGCATTCTGTGCCTCGTTCATGAATTCGAAAAACGTCGGATCTGCGCTCGTGTAGATTGGCGTCAACGGAAGACTCAGCGGCCCCGGGCCGAACAGCAAGAATCCGACCTCGGCCGCTCCGGGCGGGAACGCAGCACCCGTCGGAAGGTAATCGGGAAAGATCAAGCCGAAGAAGAATGCGAACTCCTGGATAACAATCGGCCGGCCAAGCAAGAACTCGATGGTCGACACCGCCGGGAACGAGCTAAACATGGCAGGAATCTCAAATGCCATCGCCGTACTAAGTGCAGTCTGGATCTCCGCCATTGTCTGACTGCCCTTTGTCGGGCCAGATCTCGTGACATCGATCGCCTTAGTGAATGTCCCATCACCGATAAGCTCGAAGTCGCCAGGCTTGAGTTCGGTCATGATGGCCTCTTCGCCGTAGAGCGCTTCTCCCCCTACCAAGACCAACTGCACGTTCTTCTCCGTTGCCCGAATCAATGCCTTGTACGGGTTCAGGTCTTTCTCGTCTCCCACCCGATCAATGACCAAGATATCCGCGATCAGCCCCTCGCGGAGCTGTCCGACACGGTGGTCCCACTTCAGCGATCTAGCCGGGTTGGCAGTAACCATCTCGACAAGTTCGTAGTCTGAGAACGGTTCGTACCGAGGCGTGAAGGAGTTTTTGTTCTTCTGTCCGGATCGGTTGAGTTCCCAAGCAACTTTGAGACTGGCCAAGAGATTCTTCGGTGCGCTCACGCCCCAGTCCGTTCCTAGTTCTTTGACCGCGTGATACTTGGTTGTTTATAGCCGAACTTGCGACGTGCGGTTTTGCGGTCGA
>JAQCLD010000015.1 GCA_027592785.1 Acidobacteriota bacterium | reverse complement strand
CCCGCCGTTCCGGCGGGTTTTCTTGTTATTACGGCAAGAAGGCCCGTCGGCCGGCGGATTTACCCAGTACAGAGCCAAAACTCGCCCCAACCTCAATGCCCATGGACCACCGCAACAGTGCCGCGACCGCGAGGTTGCGGTTTCAGAACGCCAACATCTCGAAATGTCGCTAAATCCGCCACGAAACACTCTAAGACTCAATAAATCAATAACGTAGCCGGTTCCCAGGCCTGTCATTTCGTGACATTTTGTGGCACTTGAGACCTTCCCACTGACGTCCGCCGCCGCACAACGGAGTTTGCCTGTCACCCTGACCAGGTCCAGACTAAGCCAACTGACTCATCAGTGTTACTGTCACAAGCGATCCAAGAGTCGATAGGAAGATCGTCGTAGCGATCACATCAACAGGCGCCTTGTACTGCAGGCCGAGAACGAATGGCATCGTGCCGGTCGGTCCCGCGGCAACTAACATTGCAGGGCTCGACCAGTCGGGACTGACCTGAAAAACCGTCGTCAGAAGCAACCACATCACCAAGGGCATCGCACCCAACTTAAGAGCTACCAAGGCCCACGGAAGTCCCTGGGAAGTCGTTTTTGTCTGGGCCGCCAACATCACACCGAGGGCGAACAGCGAGCAAGGCGCCGCACTTGCGCCGAGAAACTTCGTGAACACGTCGGGCCCGCCGTTCAGCGGCAATGAGAAGATGCTTGCCGCCACTCCGGCTGTGATGCCCAAGATCTGCGGATTCCGCGCAAATAGCCTCAACAGCCGCAACGGAGAGAGGCCGCGCGCCGCGTCACTCATCGTTTCGAGGATCAAGACTGTGCCGCCGAAGAGAATCACGGCGTCGAGCGTAATGACTCCCACTACCGGGACGGCCGCCTCTTCACCGTAAAGCTGTTGCGCGATTGGTAGGACGAAGAAGACATGATTGGCGAAACCAGCCGCCATTCCCAGCAGAAGACTCTCTTTGTTCGAACGACCAAACCCAAAGCGAGCGATAAGAAATCCGGCTGCATAGAGGATCACCTCCGAGCAGCCATAGGCCGCAATTAACGGCCACTCGAAGTCTTCGAACGGCGCCGTGGCAATGAGCCGAAACAGCAAAACAGGCAGCGCCGCATAGAAGACAAAGCGGTTGATGACACTGGCCGTGGGGCCGTCGAAGAGCCCGCCTCGGCCGAACGCAAAGCCAAGCACCACGACCGCGAAGATCGGCAAGACGGCATTCAAGCAGACAGCGAACATTCGTGCCGGCGCTGCTATTGCCCGAGGATATCGAAGGTCGTCGTACCCGCTACTCTCACCTTCTCGTAGACCTTGAGCCAGGCATCGTGGGCGGCATGGGTGGCGTAGCTCGCCAGCGCGGCTTCGTCGCGGAACTCCATGCAGGCGCCATATTCGCGGCCGAGTTTGACCTGTTGAGCTACCGCGGCTCGTTCCGTTAGTTTTCCGACCCACACTCGATGCAGACCGTCGATCTTACTCGGAAGTTCGTCTGTCGCCTTGTAGTACGCATCCCAATCGGCTTGGCTGGCCTCGGCGATTGGCGTAAAGAAGAAACAATGCAGCAAAGCTTTTTCACCGGCTGAAGCGAGCGGGTGAAACAACAACACTCCCATCAGCAAAACCGTCACGCGAGCAAGTCGAAAATTCATGATTCCAGAAAGCCTCCTGTCAAAAGTGCGATCGGGTTCGGATGACCCGGCAGTCCATAAAGGACACGGGTAGTGTAACGCTTTGGGAGTCGCCAAAGGGCCGCCAGGATAGATCAGCCGTCACTTCCGACTAGGGACGGTAGTACGCTCGGCGAGCTAATACTGCCTCAAGCCTTCCGTGAGTTCGACGTAGGCGCCGAAAGGGTCGGTGAAGAACGCGGTGGACACGCCGATCTCGGCATTCTCTCGATAGGGCCGGTCGAACTCGATGCCCTTGGCTTCGAGCTGTTCGCAGAACGCCTTCAGATTGCGCACTTCAAAACCAATGTGGTCGATCGTTCGCCCTTCGGTTCCAACCGGTACAGCGCTGCTTCGCCTATTCGTACCGAAGCTGAGATTGATGCCGGGTAGGTCGGCAGTATCGACCTGTCCGCGGTTGCCCAGGATAGCTGAGAACATTTCGACGTACCAAGCGCGGACTTCTAAGTAGTCCGCGTTGAAGTAGTGCAAGTGGTGGGCGGTCGCGATCTCGGGCTGTCCTACGTCTTGTTGCAACTCGATTTTGACGCCGTCGGGCGCCAGGATGTAGGCGTTCGGGAAGCCTGCTGCACCGGTGAATTCTCTTTGTACCTCTCTGCCGGCTGCACGCCAGCGTTGCAAGACCTCTTCTAGGCTGCGAACTTTGAGGCCGAAATGATCCACTACGGTCCCCTCGCTGGGGCCGGTCGCATCCTGCTGTCGAAATAACAGCAACATGCCGGGAATCTTGACGCCAGTCAGGCCGTTGCGGTCGAGGGGAACAGCGTCGAAATGTTCAATCCAGAGTTGCCGGTGCGACTCTACGTCGCTGACATTGAGATGGACGTGACCCATAGCTACGCCCAATTCGTTAGGAGCCACGAGTTGCGCGCTGGCTGGCGCCATAACTGACAGCGCCGCAATCACTGCGGGCAGTATTCTCATGGAAGCCTCCTTGTCGAACCGCGCCCAATTAGAACACGCGACGTGTGCACAAGCAAATGCGACGGACCACTTGTTCAGCCAGAAGGAAACAAGCGCACGGTTGGCGCCCTCGGCCCTGGGTTGCCCGACGAATACTCGCTCGCGGATGTAAATTCGTTGGCGCCATACGCGCCTTGCCTTCGATGCGCGAGTCGGTCTGCGTGGTCGTAGGGTTAGGGGTCGTCGTCGTAGTCGTGCCGGGAGCCGAAGTCCCGGTCGCGGGCGCGGAGCCGAGGCGAGCACAGCCGAAAGCGAGCGTGCTCTTGCCCGCGCCGGAGTCGCCCACCAGCAACAGGCCTTGTCCGCCCAGCGCCACGCAGCCGGTATGTATGGGGGGCAAGTGCTTTTCGGTTAGCAAACAATAGACCATAGTCTCTAGGAAGAACCAGCGGAGATAACCAGGGTCGGCCGCGACGGACTCTTGCACCCAGGCAAACCCAAGCCCCGTGGAGTAGTCAAAAGTTGCAAAATTACACCGATCTGCGACGATCGCCGTCAGATTCCCCTGGGCTCGAAACGTCGGCTAAGGGGGCATCTCGGCGTTGGCGTCGCTATCAACGATGACCCGGATATCGATCGGATCTTCCGCAAAGCGCTGTGCGAACAGCCCCCAACTCGTCGAAGCAGCCTCCAGCACACGCGGATCGTTCGTGCGCAGGGCCATCGGAAATCCCAGCGGGAACACAGTGAGCCGGTGATTGAGGTCCGTCGCGCGCCGAAGTGAGTCCATAATCCGTCCGCCAGCACCGAGGGCAGCTACCGCCCGTTGTAGCATGGCCTCTCGTAGCGGCGTGAGCGCCAGGTCTCCGCTTGAGTAAGGCACGTAGCAGAGGTTTTACAACCGTTTCGTAATCTGATTGATACGCTCGGATGTGACGGAAGCGCTCGGGGTGCGCTTTCATCTACCGTCGGAGGCTTGTCGTCGCCCATGCGGGCGCGAAAGTTCTCGTCAGGTTGTGTCTCCCCTACGCCTCAAAGAGGGCCCGATGAAACTATTCAAGAGCTGGCTACTAATCTTTGCACTTTGTGCTGTACCCGTTTCGCTCAGTGCGGACACGCTGGAGACGGTCTATTTCCGCGGCAATATGAGCCCGGCGAACGAGATCCCGGCCGTGACCAACGAATCGGCGGAGGCGACAGGCAAGGCGACCATCGTCGTCCACGCCCGGCGCGCTGACGACGGAACGCTTCTCTCCGCCGTCGTCGATTTCGATATTGACTACAACTTTCCCGTGCCCGTCACAGTGCGCGGCCTGCACATCCATGAGGGCGGTGCGGACGTTAACGGCCCAGTGCGAATCAATACCGGGCTGAGCGGATCCAACACCGTCGACGCCGAGGGAACCGGAAATCTATTCTTGCAGCCGCTAGCGACCGACGAAACGCAGTTGGCCGCCGTCGCGGGTCTATTGGCGGATCCTGCAGGCTACTACCGGCCAGACGTTTGTAGTGGACGGCGGGGCGACGGCGCGCTGAGCAGGCTAGCGGGTCCGCCGGTTATGACAGGCGCTCCCGCCTGTCATTCGCGGCGCAGCGGCGAGAGGGCCGTCAGCGCTTCACGTCGAAGCTTCCCTCGACGCCCAGCTCCTGCTCATAGCCGCCGTCTTGCAGCCACCCCTTGGCTTCTGCGTCGCCCAGCAGGTAGGCGCGCCAGAACACGACCGCCGCCGTCTTGATCAGCTCATGGTGTCGCCCGATGGACGGGTAGCCGCCCTCGCGACCCGAAAACGTCCTGTGGACGCCGTCTTTGAACACGACCAAGTACTGCTCGACGCCGTCGATCGTCTGGAACGGAACCTGACGGTCCTCGGCTGTAAGGCGACCGGTCGGGTCTTCGTCGTTCGTGCCCGTAAGGTGGAAGATCGGCATCAGCATGTCGCTGAACGCTTCCTCGACGGAGCCGTTGCGCGGGCGCGACGGGCTCATGGCGAAGGCCGCCTTGAAGCGCGGTTCGGCTAGCCTATCGCCCACGGCCGACGAGGTCTGTCCGGCCATGATCAGCGTGGTGATTGCGCCGTAGGAGTGGCCCGAGATGCCGATCTTCTCGACGTCGAGGCGTCCAGCCAACGGACCTTCGCGATTCATGCGCTCGATCTGGTCGACGGCGAACGGGACGTCGCGCATGCGCTGCAGCTCGGGTTCAAGACCGGCGACCGCCCACAGCATCGCTTGAACGCCCAACTCGCGCAGCACTTCCACGTCGGAGCCGTGATGCTGGATGTGGAACGCCGCGAAACCGTGGCTCGCCAGATGCCGGCCCAGGTATTCCCCGCCCTCGCGCGAGCCGCCCGCGCCGTGCGACCACACTACGACGGGAACGGGACGGTCGGCCCCGGCCGGAAGGTAGGCTTTCCAGGGAACGTCGCGGCCGTCACGGGCGCCGTCAATCCACTCGCCGCTCTCCACCTGGATCTCGTGCGGCCCCGGGTCCTTAACGGCTGAGAAGTCCGCCGCCTGCGCGGTTGCGACGAGCAAGGCGATGCAGAGGGTTCGGTTCCGAAATTTCATGGGCGTTGGCGTCCTTATAATAGACATGGGCTGGGCGAAACGCCATACTAACGGTCTCGGCCCGAGCAAACCGACCATGCGGAAACTGCTTCTCCTCGCGGTGTTGGCCAGCGCGGCTCAGGGCGCCGACCCCGTCCAGTTCAATCGCGATATCCGGCCCATCTTCTCGGACAAGTGTTTTACCTGCCACGGGCCCGACGCCGCGAACCGCTCGACCGCCTTGCGCTTCGATAGCCGCGAGAGCGTGTTGGCCGAGCTGCCCTCGGGCGTTCGAGCGGTCGTTCCGGGCGACGCGGACGCCAGCGAGCTGATCCGGCGCATCGCCTCCGAAGATCCGGTACGCCGCATGCCCCCGGCCTACCAGGGCCACGCCAAGCTCAGCGACCGCGAGATCGATCTTATGCGGCGCTGGGTCGAGCAAGGTGCGGAGTGGCAGGGCCATTGGGCGTTCATTCCTCCGCAGCGGCCCGCGGTTCCCAAGACCGCGCACGATGACTGGGCGCTGAACCCGCTCGATCATTTCGTAGCACGCAGGTTGGAGCGCGAAGGACTCAAGCCGGCGCCCGAGGCCGACAAGTCGACGCTGATTCGCCGCGCGACGCTCGACCTGACGGGCCTGCCGCCGACTCCGGCGGAGGTTGACGCCTTCCTGGCCGACCGCTCGGCCAACGCCTACGAGAAGGTCATCGACCGCCTGCTCGACTCGCCGCGTTACGGGGAACGCATGGCGTTCCGTTGGCTCGATGCGGCGCGCTACGCCGACACCAACGGTTACCAGAACGACGAAGAGCGCGATATGTGGCGCTGGCGCGATTGGGTGATCGAGGCCTTCAATCGCAATCAGCCCTTCGACCAGTTCACCATCGAGCAGTTGGCCGGAGATCTACTGCCGAACGCCACGCTGGATCAACTGATTGCCAGCGGCTTCAATCGCAACCATCGCGGCAACGGCGAGGGCGGTGTCGTTTTCGAGGAGTACCACGTGGAGTATGTGGTCGACCGCGTCGAGGCGACCTCGACGGTCTGGATGGGCGTGACGATGGGCTGCGCCCGCTGCCACGACCATAAGTACGACCCTTTCACCCAGAAAGAGTTCTACGAGTTCTACGCTTACTTCAACAATGTTCCCGACCGCGGGCGTTACTTCAAGTACGGCAATACTCCCCCGATCGTCCCCGCGCCGACGCCCGGGCAGCAAGCTGAACTGGCGACGCTGGAGGAACGCATCGACGGGCTCGAAGCAAAGCTGCGGCAAACCGCCGACGCGAGCGCCGCGGCGCAGCGCCAATGGGAACAAAAGATCCGCAACTCTGCAATCGACTGGTCGTTCGACGAGAAGCTGCTGGTTTCGGTCGGCTTTGACGACGGCAAGGCGGAGGGCCCGCGCCCGGCGCTCGGGGCCGCCGCCGCGCTCACGGGCGAGGATTTCGTCGACCTGGGCGACAAGGCGGACTTCAACTTCTATCAGCGCATGACGCTAGCCGCTTGGATTCGCCCCGAAAAGGCGACCGGCGGTATCGTCACGCGCATGGAGCCGAAGTCAACTTCCCGCGGCGACAAAGGCTACGGGCTGTTCCTGGTCGACGGCAAGCTGCAGTTCCGCATCGAGTCGACCGACATTGACGACCGCATGCGCATCGAGACGGTCGACCTCGTCCCGCTGGGCCGCTGGAGTCATGTTGCCGTGACCTATGACGGTTCGCGGCTGACGCGCGGCATGCGACTTTACGTCGACGGCAAGCAGCAAGAGCTGCACGTGATTCTTGATCACTCGAACAACGATACAAACGCGCCCAAGACTCCTTTGCGGGTTGGGCACGGCCCCGACCCGGACGATCGTTTCCAGGGAGCGATTGACGACGTACGCGTCTATGAGCGCGATCTCTCCGAGCATGAGGTCGCCGTGGTAGCGACGGCCGAGTCGCTCGCCGAGATCGCCGCCGTTCCCGAGGCCGACCGCACGCGGGCGCAAGCCGACAAGCTGCACTGGGCGTTTCTTTCTTCGCACGCCCCTGAGCCGACACGCACGGCATGGAACGGGCTGCGCGCCCTGCGGCTCGAACGGCAAGCCATGATCGACGGCTTCCCCACAGTAATGGTCATGGATGAGCTGACGCCGCCGCGGCAGGCGCACCTGCTGAAGCGCGGCTCCTTCGATGCACCGGGCGAGCCGGTAAATCCGGGCATTCCCGCCTCGCTCGGCTCGCTGCCGGAAGGGGACCCGAACAGCCGCCTCACGCTGGCGCGTTGGCTGGTCAGCCGTGACAATCCGCTGACCGCGCGGGTGACGGTCAACCGCTTCTGGCAGATGATGTTCGGCGTAGGCATCGTCAAGACGGTCGAGGATTTCGGCTCGCAGGGCGAATGGCCGACCCACCCGGAGTTGCTCGACTGGCTGGCGGTGGAGTTCATCGAAAGCGGCTGGGACGTGAAGGGCATTCTGAAGACGATGTTGATGAGTGCGACCTACCGCCAGGAATCCACCGTCACGCCGGAGTTGCTCGAGCGCGACCCCGAGAACCGGCTGCTGGCGCGCGGGTCGCGGCTGCGGCTGCCGGCGGAATCGATTCGCGATCAGGCGCTGGCGGTTGCGGGATTGCTCGAGGAGCGACTGGGCGGGCCGTCCGTCAAGCCGTATCAACCGGCGGGCTTGTGGACGGAGCTCTCCAACTGGGCCGAGTACGAGCATGACCGCGATGAGGGCTTGTACCGCCGCAGCCTCTACACCTTCTGGAAACGAACGATCGCGCCGCCCGCGATGGTTACCTTCGATTCGGCCGCGCGGGAAACCTGCGTCGTCCGCGAGACACGCACCAACACGCCACTACAAGCGCTCGACTTGATGAACGACGTGACCTACGTGGAAGCGGCGCGGCGCATGGCCGAGCGTATGATTCGCGAAGGCGGCGCCACACCGGACGAGCGGCTGGACTTCGGCTTCAGGCTCGCGACAGCGCGCGCCCCCGAGGCAATGGAACGCGAGATCCTGCTGGCCAGCTTCCGGCGGTTCATCGACCGCTATCAAACCAGCCCTCAGGACGCCGAGAGTTTCTTGAGCGCCGGCGAGAGCCCGCGTCCCGACGATCTCGACGCGACTGAGCACGCCGCCTACACGGCGGTCGCCAGCCTGATCTTGAATCTCGACGAAGCGATCACCAAGGAATGACAACGATGGACCCGACGCAAGAAGCCCGGCTTCAATTGACTCGTAGGCACTTCTTCTCGCGCAGTACGCTGGGCTTGGGCACGGCGGCGCTGGCGTCGTTGATCGGCGAAGATCTGGGCGCGGCGCCCAAGGGCAGCGAAGAGATCGGCGGGCTGCAGGGTCTGCCGCATTTCGCGGGCAAGGCGAAGCGGGTGATCTATCTGTTCCAGTCGGGCGGCCCGGCGCAGCTGGATCTATTCGACTACAAGCCGCTGCTCGCAAAGCATCAAGGCAGCGAGCTGCCCGACTCGATCCGTGGCGCCCAGCGCTTGACCGGCATGACGGCGGCGCAGACGAGCTTCCCCGTCGCCGCATCGCGCTTCGAGTTCAAGCAGCATGGCCGCTCCGGGCAGCGCATCAGCGAGCTGCTGCCGCACACCGCGAAGATCGCGGACGACATTTCGGTCATCCGCTCGCTGCATACCGAAGCGATCAACCACGACCCGGCGATTACCTTCCTCCAAACCGGCCATCAACTGGCCGGACGCCCCAGTATCGGTTCCTGGCTGAGCTACGGGCTCGGCAGCGAAAATCAAGACCTGCCGGCGTTTGTGGTGATGGTCTCGCAAGGCAAGAAGGCCGGCCAGCCGCTCTACAGCCGGTTGTGGGGTTCGGGCTTCCTGTCGTCGCGTTACCAGGGCGTGAAATTCCGCTCGGGATCCGACCCTGTGTTGTACCTCTCGAACCCGGAGGGTTTCAGCCAGGACGACCGTCGCGGCTTCCTCGACGATCTGGCAGCGATGAACCAGCTGCGGCTGGAGGAGATGGGCGACCCGGAGATCTCGACGCGCATCGCGCAATACGAGATGGCCTATCGCATGCAGACGTCCGTGCCGGAGCTAACGGATTTTTCGGGCGAGCCCGAAAGCGTGTTTGAGCTCTACGGCGAGGATTCACGCAAGCCTGGAACTTATGCCGCCAACTGTCTGTTGGCGCGGCGGCTGGCCGAGCGCGGCGTGCGCTTCATCCAGCTGTTCCACCGCGGCTGGGACCAACATCAAAACCTGCCCAAGGAGATTGGGGCCCAGTGCGCCGACACCGATCAGGCCTCGGCGGCGCTGATCACCGACCTCAAGCAGCGCGGCCTGCTGGAGGATACGTTGGTAGTGTGGGGCGGAGAGTTCGGGCGCACGGTCTACTGCCAGGGCACGCTGACCGCTGAGACGTACGGCCGCGACCATCATCCGCGCTGCTTCTCGATGTGGGTCGCCGGCGGCGGCCTCAAGCCCGGAGTCAGCCACGGAGAGACCGACGACTATTCCTACAACGTGGCGCAAGACGCGGTAAGCGTCCATGACCTGCACGCGACCCTGCTGCAGTGTCTCGGCATCGATCACAAGCGGCTGACTTTCAAATTCCAGGGTCGCCACTTCCGCTTGACCGATGTTCATGGGGAGCCGATTCAACCAATCTTGGCCTAGGCGATCTTGGCCTAAGGGCCGCAGCGGGGCGCGCGGAACAGCGACGTCTCCACAGTCTCAGTGGTGACGAATCGATCATCTTCAGTTTTGGCGTCTCGACGGGGCGGGAGCTCGGCCCCCGACTTCCAACGACTTGGGTCCATCGCGCTCCTGGCGGCTCTCTACGCCGCCGCCGGCGTCATCGCGCTAGAGCATGATTCCGCAATCGGGCGCATCGTCTGGCCCTCCAGCGGCATCGCGTTGGCGGCCCTAGCCACGGGCGGGCGCGGGCTTTGGCCCGGTGTCGCGCTCGGCGCCGCGCTCACCACCTATTTCAGCGGCGGCGGCCTCGTCTATGTCCTGGCGACGGCCATCGGCAATGTACTGGAGGCCTGGACTGCGGTCTACCTGCTCGATCGCTGGAAGGTCGGCGTCCGCTTCGATCAGGTTCGCAACGTCGTGATCTTCGTCGGCATTAGTTTGCTGACCGCTTTCCTCAGCTCCGTTTGCGGGATTTTCGGGATGTTCGTCGCCGACATCGCACCCCAGTCGGCGCTGCTGCGCATCGGAGGCCTATGGATACTGGGCCACGCCATGGGAACGCTCGTTTTAGCCCCGTTCCTGTTGACGGCGCATCGCGGACTTGCGGCGGTCCGCTCCGAGAAACGCTGGATTGAGGCGCTCCTGGCCGCAACGGCCCTGGTTGTGGTTGGAATGGAGGCCTTCGCCAGGGGCGCCGAAGCGCCGCTCGAGTATTTGCCGTTCCCGCTGCTGATCTGGGCCGCTTATCGATTCGGCCCGCCGGGCGCCGCCGCGGCGAACCTCGTGGTCTCCGGCATCGCCCTCGGATGGACGGCGGCCGCGCAGGGACCGTTCGCGGTCGGCTCCACGACCTCGAACCACTTACTCACTTGGATCTACGCGAACGTCACGGCTGTCACAACGATGCTCCTAGCAGCCGTTGTCAGCCAGGGAAAGCGGGCCGAAGCCGCACGCCGGCTGCAGGAGACCGAATATCGCCAACTCATTGAGCAGGCCGTTGACGGCGTGCTGATCTTCGAGGCCGACGGGGTCTGCCGGGTGGCCAACAGCAGCGTTTCCAAGATGACCGGCTACCCTGCGGCCGAGCTATTAGGCAGGAATCTCAGCAGTCTGGTGGAGCCGCAAACCGCTGCGGATGTGACGAACCAGGTCTGGTTGCTGCAGGAGACCGAGTCGGCGACTTTCGACTGGAGATTGCTGCGCAGAGACGGCACGGTCCTCCCCGCTGAAGTCAGCGCCAAACGACTCGATGACGGTCGCCTGCTCGCCTTTGTCCGCGACGTGACCGAGCGTAGAAGCTTGGAAGCGCAGCTGCTGCAGTCGCAAAAGATGGAGGCTATCGGCATGCTGGCCGGGGGCGTCGCCCACGAGTTCAACAACATTTTGACGATCATCCAAAGCCACAGCGAGGTAGCCCGCGACACGCTGCCCGCGGGGGCGTTGGCGACCGAGGCGATCGACTACGTGATCGCCGCCGGAGATCGGGCCGCGCGGCTCACCCGCCGGCTGTTGGCGTTCGCTCGCAAACAGCCGGCGGAGTTCCGCGTCGTTTCACTGAACGACTTGGTGTCGGACGTCGGTCGCATGCTGCCGCGTTTCCTGGGCGACGACATCGAGTATTCGACCTCTCCCAGCTCCGAGACCTATCACGTTCGAGTGGACCCGGGCCAGTTGGAGCAGGTCATCATCAACATGGCGCTCAACGCCCGCGACGCCATGCCGCGGGGCGGACGGCTGACCTTGGAGTGCAGCGTGGTCCAGCTCCGAAGCGGCGAGACCGGCGTAGGCGCGGAGCTTCGTCCGGGCGAGTACGTGGCGCTCAGAATTTCCGACAGCGGCGCGGGCATGGACGCAGCGACGCAGTCCCGCATCTTCGAGCCGTTTTTCACAACAAAAAATCGTGCCGAGGGAAGCGGCCTCGGCCTGGCGGTTTCCTATGGCATCGTCAAACAGGCCGGCGGGGGCATCCGGGTGCGCAGCGCTCCCGGCGATGGATCCACGTTCGAGGTGCTGTTGCCTCGGGCCGTGCCGCCGGCGGCTCCGAAGGCGTCTAAAGTCGGCCGCGACAACGGTACGCAGATTGCCGGCTCGGCGCGTTCTGCAAGTCGGCCGCGGCGCGAACAAGTGTTGCTCATCGAGGACGAAGCCTGCGTGCTCTATCTCGCCGCCGGCTGCCTCAGAGAGCAGGGCTACGATCTACTCCTGGCGCACGACGGCGAAGAGGCGCTGCGGATCGCCCGCGAACACCCCGGGGCAATCGACTTGATCGTCTCCGCTGTTGTCATGCCAGGCCTTAGCGGACCCGAGACGGTGCGGCGATTGCGCGCGCTGCACGCGAGGGCTCGCGTAATCTACGTGTCCGGATACGCCGACAGCCGCATCACCGCCGAAGAACTCAAACATGTAGGGACCGGCTTCCTGGCCAAACCATTCAAGCCATCCGAGTTGGCGGCGGCGGTCCGGGCGATCCTCGATGACGGAAAGTAAGCCACAGGCCACGACGGACTGGCTGGCCTGTCGCATGCAATGCCGCCGCACTTTCGCCGGCTGCGCGCCCCCGCGCCCCTGTGGAACAATGGAGTTAGGCGGCCGACCGGCCGCAACCCACCACAACCGAATATGCCCTACAAGACGATTGACGATCTCGATCTACGTGGAAAACGCGCCTTCATCCGTGTCGATTTCAACGTTCCGCTCGACAAGGAAACCGCCAAAACCATCACCAGCGACACACGCATCCGCGCCGCGCTACCGACGATCCAGCGGGCCCTCGACGCGGGTGCGGCCGTGATCTTGGCCTCGCACCTGGGCCGACCTGAGGGACGCAGCAACCCTAGAATGACGCTTGCGCCTGTCGCCGCACGGCTCGCCGAGTTGCTCGGCCGGCCGGTGGAGATGGCCTCCGACTGCATCGGACCCGAGGTCAAGCAGGCGGCGAAGCGGCTCAAGCCGGGCGAGGTTCTGCTGCTCGAGAACTTGCGCTTCCATCCCGGCGAAGAAGCCAACGATGCGGCCTTCGCCCAGCAACTCGCCGCGCTGTGCGACGTGTACATCAACGACGCGTTTGGGGCCGCGCACCGCGCTCACGGCTCGACCGCCGGCATCGTCAAGCACGTCTCCGAGTGCGCTGCGGGCTTGCTGATGCAGAAAGAGCTGCAGTACTTGGCGATGGCTGTTTCAGACCCGCAGCGCCCTTACATCGCCATCGTCGGCGGGGCCAAGATCTCGGGCAAGATCGATGTGATTGATAACTTCCTCAAGCTCGCCGACCGCGTCCTGATCGGCGGTGCGATGACCTACACATTTCTCAAGGCTCAGGGCCTGGAAGTAGGCGGCTCACTCGTTGAGGAAGAAAAGCTCGACCTCGCCCGCGAGACCATGCAAAAGGCCGGCGGCAAGCTGTTGCTGCCGGCCGACCACGTGATCGCGGCGGCGTTCAGCGCCGATGCGGAGACCCGCACGACGGCAGTGAGCGAGCCGGTCCCGGCCGGTTGGATGGGCCTCGATATCGGTCCCGCGACGATCGCCGCTTACGAAGCCGAGATCGCCCGCGCCAAGCTGATCGTTTGGAATGGACCGATGCATACCTCGGTGAATCCCGGCGGACTGTTCCGCGCTCAACTCACTCGGATGGAACGGGTCGTTCTACGCTCCGCGATGAGCCCGGCGAATGAAAACCCGCCCATAGTCGGTTTGGATGCGAGCGGCTCCGGCTCAGCCGAAATTCTGTTTACGCGGGACGAGAACGGCGTTGTAAACGAGGGCACCCTGCACTACGACGTTCGCTACAACTTCCCCGGCGCGGTGACGCTGACCGGCCTACATATCCATCCGGGCGCGGCTGGCGCCAACGGCCCAGCACGGCTCCGCGCACCTTTGTCCGGGGCCAATAGCCTCGTCGATGAGGATGGCGCCGGAGCGGTGGCCTACAAGGTAGAGATCACCGCGGCCGCGGACTTGGATGCGCTCGGCATCATTCTGGCCAATCCAGCTAACGCCTACTTGAATCTGCACACGACTGACAATCCTGGCGGAGCGGTGCGCGGCCAATTACAGGCGACAACGGAATCCTCTTTCCAATTCTCCATGAGTTCCGCCAATGAAGTTCCGCCCATCGAAGGGCTGGACGCCTCGGCTGTCGCGAAGGTCAGCCTTTTCGCAGTGCGAGATGCCGGCGGCGAGATAACTTCGGGCACGGTCATTTTCGATGCGAACTATATGTTCCCCGGGAGCGTGACTTTCCGCGGTTTCCATATCCACGATGGCGAGGCGGGGGTCAACGGCCCTGTGCGAATCAACAGCGGCCTAAGCGGTTCGAACACCGTGGTTGACGAAGACAGCGTGGGCAATCTATTGTTTGCGATCAACGTGGGCGAGAATGATGCTGCCGGCATCGCGGCGCTGCGCGACGCGGTGGTCAACCCCCACTTGCACTACCTAAACCTGCACAGCTCGGTGAACCCGGGAGGCGCGATCCGTGGTCAGTTGGGTCTTCCGGCGGCTCCGCCGACGATTCTTTCCGGCGGCGTCGTCAACGGGACGTTTGCCGCGGGAGTCAATATGGCCGCTCCTGGCTCGATCGTTTCCATCTTCGGAGCTAACCTGGCGCGGTTCGCCACTGGCGCTGCCGTGGTCAACGGGAGCTTAACCACGAGTCTGGCCGGCACATCCGTGCTTTTTGCCAGTGTACCCGCCCCGTTGCTTTACGTTGGCCCGGGGCAGATCAATGCGCAGTTCCCCTACGGGCTTAGCGCGGGACCGAAGTCGGTCCGCATCGTCACTTCCGGCGGCTCGGTTGTCGGTAACGCCACGGCCCGGTTGGTCGTTTCAGCGGTCGCGCCGTCTATCTTCGCGATCGTCAACAACTCCAACTTCGCGCCGATTAGTGCTTCCAGTCCAGTGGCGATCGGCGGTGCCATAGCCGTATTCACCAATGGTTTGGGCGCCGGAACACCTGCTGTCGCCACCGGGCAACTGCCCCCAGCCAGCCCGCTGTCCACCACCATCACAATGCCGACTGCCACAATCGGCGGCGTCGCGGCCGAAGTTGCTGCGTCACTGCTGGCCCCCGGGCTGGCTGGCGTCGCGCAGGTCAACGTGATCGTCGCAGCAGGCACGCCGAGCGGTGTGTAACCCGTGCAATTGTCCGTGGACGGCGTCTTGTCGAACGTTGTGATGATCAACGTCCAGTAGGCAGATCCGAAACCGCCCGGCTAAGGCCTCGCGCCTTAGCCGGACGCTCTATTTATGGGCCAAGGGATACACGCCATGGAACACGCGCAATCCAGCAATGGAGACGTGCCGCGGAAGACTCGCTCTACCGTCCTGTGGAAGAGCTTGCTCGGCCTAGCCACGTGCTCAGTCCTGCTCTACGCATTCTCCGAAGGTCCGCCATCGGAGCATACCGGCGGCTTCGGAGAGGAAACTTGCACAGAGTGCCACATCGACACTCCGGTAAACACCGGTCCAGGCGGCATCATCATTTCCGGAGCTCCGATCGCCTACATGAGCGGCGTCGTCTATCCCATTACCGTCCGCGTCGAGGATCCAGGCGCAGACCGCATGCGCTGGGGCTTTCAGCTAAGCGCACGCACGCAAGGCGGAGTGCAAGCAGGCAACCTCACTCCGACCGACGGCTTCACGCAGCTAGCGGAAACATTCAACAACATCCAGTACATCGAGCACACCGAAGACGGCACCCGGCTGGGCATGAGCGCGGGCGCCGATTTCCTGTTCAATTGGACCGCTCCTGACACTGTTGTCGGCCCGGTTGTCTTCAACGCCGCCGGCAATGCCTCGAACGCTAGCGGCGATGAATTTGGCGATCGGATCTACTCGACGGCGCTGACCGTTCCGCCGCCCCCAGCGGGACCTGCTCCAGCGGTTCCCGATGGCGGTATCGTCAACAACGGCAGCTTCGCTCTGCACCCGGCGCCGCTCGGCCCTGGGTCTATCGCTGCGATATTTGGCTCCAACTTGAATGACGGCCCGCCAGCTTGCGGAACAGCTTTTGCGGACGGTAAGTTGCTCACCTCCATCTGCGGCGTCAGCGTCAAAGTGAACGACATCCAGGCCCCAATGTTCTACGCCCAACCTGGCCAACTGGGCATCCAGATACCCTTCGAGTTGGCGGGCTCAAACTCAGCTCAAGTGACCGTCGATGTACTGGGACAAACCAGCGAGCCGCGCACGATCTTCCTCGGGCAAGCAGCGCCGGGCATCTTCACCGTCAACCAACAAGGGACCGGTCAAGGCGCGATCCTCATTGCCAATAGCAACATCCTCGTGGCCCCTGAGGGCAGCATCCCCGGCCGCGATGCACGCCCAGCCCGGCGCGGCGAAATCGTTACCATTTTCTTGACCGGACTCGGCGTCACATCCCCCGCACTAGAGACCGGCGCCCCATCCGGCGGCAATCAGACCGCGACCGCCGCGACCGTTACGATTGATGGCCTGCCCGCAGTGGTCAACTTCTCCGGCACGGCCCCCGGATTCGTCGGTCTGAACCAGATCAATGTCACGATTCCCGAGGGCGCGCGTCTGGCGGACGATGTTGAGGTCGTCGTGACTTTGGGGACAAGCTTCAGCAACACGGTCTTGATTGCGACGGGTCCGTGACTAAACAACTCAAAAACTCCAGCGGAAGCTGGAGTAACCCACGTGCGCGCGGTAGTCTTGCTAGCCGGTGAAGCGCTCTTCGTAGCTGTAGTATTGCCAGCCGAAGTTCCAAGCCAGTCGATCGGAAATTGCGATCGTGAGCCGTGCTTGCGGCGACTGGTAAGTGAGCGGCAGCGAGACGAAGAAGTTCGCCCCGTCGAAGGAGTAGCTGGGGTAGGTCGGCGTCAGATTGCCTGAGATCGATATGACGTCCCGGCCGTCGCCGGTGTCCTTTGCCGAGGTGTAGCCGAGGTAGAGCGTGGCCCGCTTCTGCAGACGAACCTGCGCCGAGAACTGCAGCGTGTGCAGGTTGCTCTCATACACGGTGCGTGCCGCCTGCCCAGGATTAATGAGGTTAAAGATTCCCGCCGAAGTGCTCGCGCTCAACCAGCTATAGCCGCCGTCGATCATTACGTTGCCGTCCGCATCGGCCCAAAACACCGACGCTCCCGCCGATTGCCGGTCGGAACTGTAGTCTGAGAGTGCGACGCGATTGTCGTTGATTTCGTTCTTGAAAAATCCGGCAACGGAAAAGCCGTCACGCCGCCAACTCACGCGGGCTCGCTCGTTGTGGAACTTGCGCGGGCTAACCGGCGTTAGCGGCTGGTCGGCTCTGCCGATCTCCACGTCGAGCGAGGCGCGAATCTCGCGCATCGGCGTCCAGCGAATCCCCGCGGCGCCGACGTCGACGCTGTTGTCCACGCCCAGCAGCGGTTCTCCAGAGTTGAATTGCGGAATGGACGACTGCGTGCGCACGCGACGCTCGGAGTGCCGATAGGCTCCGTACAAACCCAGCTGATCGGTGGGCCGGTAGTTCGCTTCGGTCGCGTTGGCGATGTGTCTGACGCCGAGGTGTTCGATCTGCAGCAACTGGTTGCGGAAGATACTCACTTCGAGCAAGTCAGATGTGCCGTCGATGCGCATATTGTTGGCCGAGACCGTATTCGTCAGCGTCCACTTGGCGCTCGGCAAGAGCGTTACAGTGAACTCGCCGCTGCCTTGGGTGCGGCCGGCGTCGCCGAAAACGAACGTCTGTCGCAAGGTCGAGGCGCCCGTCGTGGCCGTGCCCGTCACCGACTCGCTCAATACCGAGTTGCGGCGGCCTTCAACGTATGCGAAGTTGCCCTGAAAGCCAATCCAGCGCTCCCTCTCCGTGCGCACCGCGACTTGGGTAATGTGCGTATTGCCGTGGAACGGCTCGCTCCTGCTCAACCCCGAGGTCAGCTGCATATTCGGCAATACGCTGGGAATCAGGGTCTCGCCGAACGTGGTGTCGTCTTTGTAGTTGTCGAGCGCCTGGGTCGCCGTTAGCAGCAGACCGCCTGCACGCAGATTGAAGCCGGCGCGGTATTCATTATTCTCCTGACGGACGTCCTGCGCGAGGCGCAAGAAGTTCGTCCTGCGAAACGCCCCCGCCGCACTCGGTATGCCCTCGGAAAAGAATCCGGGCCCGGTCCTCCGGTTGCGGTCGTATCCGAGCAGAATCTCGAAGCGGCTCCCCGGCCGCAGGATCAGGTTGTGCGACTGCAGCGTTCGCTGCGTTCGCAATGAGTGCTCACCTTCCCACAGCGCCGGCAAGCGGTTGTAGTATTCGGTCGTGCGCAGTTGCAGATCGTAGCGGTACAGGCCGTGCTTTTCGGCTTTCACCACGTTGGACTGATACGGATCGCCGGGCCCGCCCCGCACGTTGAAGGCGAACTCATCGAGCCACTTGTTCTTGCCGTCGAGAGAGTCGATGCGTAGCTCGCCCTCGAACAGGCGCACGCCGTTGCCGAAGTTTACGCTGGAGTCGTAGACGTCCCGATTGCCGCCGACCGTGGCGAAACGATAGCCGGTCTCAAACGAATTCGAAACCGTATAGCCGCCCCGCTTTTCTGGCGCTCCCGGCCTGTCCGGCGTCGGCGTCAACACCGGCTGCGGCCAGGCCGTCGCTGCAATCATGGTCGCTAGGATTAGGAGCCGCGCCGTCATCGCCGGAACAACCTGTCCGAATTCGAGCCGTGAATGCGCGAGTGGCAAACCACGCAATTCTGGAACTGCGGACTAGCGATGTTGTGGAAGCCCACCGTTGGATTGGGAATGTCGGTCGCCATCGTGCCAAATCCAGCTACGCCGTTATGGCACTCCAGGCACATGGTGAACGCCGCGGGACGGCTCAACAGTCGGGGATTCGTACTCCCGTGCGGGTTGTGGCACGTCGCGCATCCCTCAACGCGCACCGGCGCATGCTCGTAGACGAAGGGCCCGCGCTTGTCCGTATGGCAGCCCACGCAAGCGATGTCGTTGCCCGCCGCGTGCCGGACCATGTTTCGCGAGCCGGCCGAAGCCCAGGTCGCCTCAGGCGCGCCGTGCGGATTGTGGCAATCCGAGCACTTCATCGAGCCTTCGTTGACGCGATGCTTAAACGGCAGATTGAACTGGGCGCGAACCTCAATGTGACACGTGTAACAAAGATCGGCTTCACGCTTGGCTAACAGCGGGCCGATCTCTTTAGATTGGTGTATCGAGTGGCACGAGACGCAGCTAATCTCGCCCGTCGAGTGTGACGAGCGACGAACGCGCATCTTGCCCAGGTCATCCGCGTGGCAGCTGAGGCAGCGGTCCAAAACGGCGCTCGGCGCCAACCCGGCGAAGCGAATGATCTTGGTGACATCACCGCCGCCGGCGACGTGCGCGACGCCCGGCCCGTGGCAACCCTCGCAGCCCGTCTCGGCAGGCGGAAGATTGCCGGCGGCCATCGATTCGAAGTGGGGATTGCGATTAAAGCCCTGGGCGATATCGGTATGGCAGTCCAGGCAAACACCGCTGCCGATGAATTCCGGCGTTTGCGCGTGGCACGGCAGGGCCAACGCATGCGCCAGCAACAACCCGAATACTGCTAAACATCCCCGCAACAGGCCCCTTCGCGAATTATACTGTCAACCCACAGCAGATGAGCCATTGTGGCGCCAGTGTTAACAAGGTTTGACGGCCAGCTCCTACTCCGCTGAGCGGCCCGTCCATCTCGTAGCTCGATACAATCGACTTGGACTAGGCGCTGATGAGCCAAATGAGTAAGTTCGGCGTGGCCTGACTGGCCATCCTGACAGCTCTAGCCGCGGCGGCACTGCCTCAGCAACGCGTCGGCTCGATCGTTGCGCCGGAGCCCCAAGCTAGACCCGCTTGCGCAGCTAACGCTGCAGTCGCGAATGGCCGTTCTGATTTCAGGGCAGCAGGGGGTGGAAGATGGGCGCTTACGCCTTCAAATACTTCCGCCAGCCCTCATCTTCGAGCTTCTCAGCCTTGGCGAGGACCGTGGACTTGAGCGAATCCTTGTAATTCGCTACCGCCTTGCGGATCTTGTGGTCCGCCGTCCCCACGATTGACGCCGCTAACACGCCTGCATTCGTGGCATTGTTGATCGCCACGGTCGCTACCGGTACGCCTTTTGGCATCTGCACGATCGACAACAGAGAGTCCAGTCCGGCGAGTGACGACAGCTGTACCGGTACGCCAATCACGGGCAGCGGCGTCAGCGCAGCTACCATTCCCGGCAGATGCGCCGCACCGCCCGCACCGGCGATGATCACATCGATCCCGCGGTCAGCCGCCGTCTTGGCGTAGTCGACCATCCGCTCCGGGGTCCGGTGGGCCGACACGATCGTCAGCTCGTACTCAACGCCCAGCCCATCCAAGACCTCGGCCGCAGCTTGCATGACGGGCAGATCCGAATCGCTGCCCATGATGATGCCGACACGTGCGCTCATATCGTCACTCCTGCTCCGCCTACCCGTCGCTTACCGCGCAAACGCGAATCTTGTCCCGAATGGCGATGGCCTTCGAGCGCGCTTTCTCCAGGTCCGGATCGAGCACCGTTACGTGCCCCATCTTGCGGAACGGCCGCGTCTCCGCCTTTCCGTAGATATGTATTACAGCACCGGGGACGGCCAGCGCGTCTGTCAATCCGTTGAAAACCGCCGGTCCGCATTCCCCTGGCGCCCCCAGCAGGTTGACCATCGCCGCCGGCATGTACTGCTGAGTAGACCCTAGCGGTAGCCCCGCGATCGCGCGCAAGTGCTGCTCGAACTGGCTCGTCACGGTCGCCTCGTAGGTGAAATGCCCCGAGTTGTGCGGCCGCGGCGCTACCTCATTTACCAGTAGCTCTCCCGACCTTGAGAGAAACAGCTCTACCCCGAATACGCCCGCTCCCCCAAGTGCTTCGACCACTCCGATGGCGAGTTGCTCCGCTCGTTCTGCTACGGCCGGCTCAACTCGTGCGGGCGCCAGCAGCAGGTCTAATAGATTCGCCTGCTGGTCGACATCCATTTCAACCAGCGGATAGGAGGCTATCGCGCCGTCCAGTCCACGCGCGACCACGATCGCCAACTCCTTCTCAATATCGACTTTTCGCTCGAGCAGCGACGGCACGGCCAGCGCCGAGTTCGCTTGTTCGGGTCCGGCAATAATCGCGACGCCGCGCCCGTCGTAGCCGCCCTTGCGCGCCTTCTGCACCAGTGGATAGCCGAACGCCTCGAACGCTTCGGGTCCCGGCTCGTCGCAGCGCGCGTACTCCGGCTGCGGTAGGCCGGCCTTCGCGTAAAGCTCACGCTGCAGCAACTTGTCCTGCACTAACTCGAGCAGCTTGCCCGACGGCCGGATGGCATGCCCCTCGGCTTCCAGGGCCTGCAGGGCTTGCGCATCGATGTGCTCGATGTCGTAGGTCGTCAGCGCACAGGACTCCACCAACTCGCGAATCCGAGCGCGATCGTTAAAGTCGCCGACGATCTGCTCGTCGGCGATCTGCCCAGCGGGAGCATCCGGAAACGGATCCAGCACGACGACGCGGAAGCCCAGCTTCTTCGCCTGTTGCGCGATCATTTTGCCCAATTGACCGCCTCCGATGATGCCGATGCGGGCTGGCGGTAGGATGGCGGTGAAATCAGGCATCTCGAGTGCGAAACACCCAGTATCCCAGAGCGAGCATCGCGGTGGTGATCCACGGCGCCTTTGGGACGATCGAGGGTATCTGACTTGTGCTGACTGAATCGGCGCGGCCCTGACGACCGCGGCTTGCGGATCTGCGGTTCTGCGCATTCGGGTGTAGCCAGGATTGAGTATTACTATGGAGTCTCTCTGTGTATAGTGATAACCATGCAATGGCTCAACTACCATCACCTGTTCTACTTTTGGACCATCGCCCGCGCGGGCGGAGTGACTGCGGCTAGTGAAGAACTGGGCCTTGCTCAACCTACGCTCTCGGCTCAACTGCGTAGCCTGGAGGAATTTCTCGGTCAGCAGTTGTTCGTGCGCATTGGACGACGGCTGGAACTGACCGAAGCTGGACGCACGGTCTACCGCTATTCGAACGACATCTTCTCGCTGGGTCGGGAGATGTTGACGACGCTGGAGGGAGGTCCCAGCGATCGTCGGCAGCGTCTTCGAGTGGGCGTCGCAGACGTGCTGCCAAAGATGGTGGTGACGAGAGTATTGAGACCACTCCTATCGGGAGAAGAGGACGTCCATCTGATTTGCTACGAGGGCAAGCCAGCTGAATTGCTTGCGCGGCTTGCATCGCATGAGATCGACATCGTCCTATCGGATGCGCCGGCGGGCCCCGAACACAACGTCAGAGCGTTCAATCACGACCTTGGAACATGCGGCGTTTCCGTATTCGCACCGAAGAAGAGTGCCCGGCATTACCGGAAAGGGTTTCCCGACTCCCTCGATGGCGCGCCTTTCGTGATGCCCACGGAGAATACAGCGTTGCGCAGGATGTTGGACCACTGGTTCGCCAGACGACAGATTCACCCCCGGGTTCTCGCCGAGTTTGAGGACAGCGCGTTGCTGAAGGCGTTCACCCAAACGACGCCCGCCCTGTTCGCGGCGCCGTCGGTGATCAAGGAATCGATCGCGGATCTCTATGGAGCAGTCGACATCGGTTCGGCGGAGGGCGTTCGCGAACGCTTCTTTGCAATCTCGCTCGAACGGAGGGTCCGTAACCCGGCGGTCATGAGGCTTGTCGAAGCAGCTCATGAAAAACTTTTTTATTTCGCTTAAATCTATAGAATCACCATAATTATCTATTGGACCTAACGGTTGGTCGCCCCGTACACTTGAGACAGAGTACAAGCTCTGCCAACCAGGTCAATGGAAAAGAAAGCCTCCACCGCCGAAAGTGCGCCGCTTGACGCCCTGCGATCGCCCACTGATAAAGGCGTGTCGTACGACGGCAACCCGCTGCCGCGACTGCTGGCCCTGTTACGCCTAGAGAGCAGAGACCTGTGGGTCGTCACTATTTACTCGGTCGGCATTGGTCTGACGACGCTGGTCGTGCCGATCTCGGTGCAGGCGGTCGTCAATTTCATCGCTTTTGGGTCGATGATCCAGCCGCTCATCATCTTGACGCTATTTGTCGGCGTCGCGTTGGGGTTATCGGCCGTGATGAACGCCTTCCGTGTATTGGCGGTTGAGATCATCCAGCGTCGACTCTGCGTCCGTGTGACGACCGATTTCGCTCAGAGATTGGTGAGCGTCAAGACGGAGGTTTTCGATCGACTGTACGGCCCAGAGTTAGTGAATCGTTTCTTCGACGTCGTCACCGTTCAGAAGAGCGCCGCCGCGCTGCTGATGGATGGTCTATCGCTGGCGATGCAGACAGTGCTGGGCCTCTTGCTATTGGCGGTCTATCACCCTCTGCTGCTGGCGTTTGACGCGTTGCTGTTGGCGGTGATGGCGTTGATCTTTTTTGTTCTTGGCCGTGGCGCTGTTCCGACCGCCATCAGAGAGTCGAAGGCGAAGTATTCGATCGCGGCCTGGCTCGAAGAAATCTCTGCTCACATACCGGTCTTCAAATCGGCGTCGGGTAGATCCTACGCCCTGGGCCGCGTTGACGGACTTGCACAGGAATACCTGGATCGTCGTAAAGCGCATTTTCGCGTCGTTATGAGGCAGGTTGTTGGTTCGTTGGCGCTGCAAGCTGTCGCTAGCGCTCTTCTTCTCGGCATTGGCGGTTTCTTGGTCATGCAGGGACAACTAACTCTCGGGCAACTCGTGGCAGCGGAACTGATCGTGACGACCGTGGTCAGCGGATTTTCGAGGTTCGGCAAGAAGCTGGAGACGTATTACGACTTGTTGGCCGCACTCGACAAGTTGGGGAACGTGATTGATCTGCCGTCAGAAGAAGGTGGCCGAAGCGAGTGGGCTAAGCGGTCAGGCCCGGCAAGCGTACAACTCCGGGGCCTGACGCTCACCTCGGCAGCAGGAGCGGGCGAGAGTTTGGAGTTGACTCTGGATCCAGGTACTAGCGTAGGAGTGACTGGACCAGGTGGCTCCGGCAAGTCAAATCTCGCTGACGTACTGTGCGGCCTACGGCGTCCTGCTTCCGGCGTCGTGATGCTAAACGGACTAGATACACGCGACCTCGCAACCGCCGCATTGCTGGACGGGGCGGCCCTGGTGCGGGGTCCAGAGATCCTCTCTGACAGCGTTGCACGCAACGTTTCTCTGGGACGCCCGGGCGTCGGGTTGGAAGAGATCACTGGAGCGCTGGCCGCGGTGGGTCTGCTAGACGACATACTGGCAATGCCGCAGGGGCTACAAACCGGTCTGCGCGCGGGGGCGGCGCCTGGACTCACGCGACCTCAGGCAATCTGCCTCACGCTCGCGCGCGCAATCGCGGGAAAACCTTCCTTGTTGGTGGTCGATGAGGCATTGGACGGAATCAAAGACGAGGCGGTACGCGAGGCTATCTGCAAGACACTGTTCGCGCCAAAGATGCCCTGGACGCTCGTTTGCATCACGAACGATCCAGACTTGCTGTCTCGTTGTGAGCGCACAGTGCAGCTGAGTCGAGTTGCCAAGGGAGATAGGGAGGGAAGCAATCGATGAAGGCACACGATTTCAACGGGCGATTCGAGGCTTTGGACCATGTTGGGTCGATCCGCCACACGCGGATTCTCGCCTGGCTTCTCGCATCAGTACTAGTCATGGCGGTGATTGGCTTGACGCTGGTGCCGTGGCAGCAAAACGTGGCGGCATCGGGTCAGATTGTCGCCTTTGACCCGGTTGAGCGACGCCAATTCATCGAAGCGCCGATCGACGGTCGTATCACCGAATGGGCCGTCGTTGAGGGCGCTCGAGTCAGCAAGGGTGACTTGATCCTGGTTATTTCGGACAATGATCCGTCGTTGGTCGAACGGATGGAGCAGGAGCGCACCGCGACGGTCGGCGTCCGCGAAGCGGCTCAACGTAAATCCGGCTCAGTGCGGGACAAAATCGGACGATTGGAGCTCACTCGGGATCGCGCCATGGACGCTGCAATATCGAAGATCGATGTCGCCGAGGACAAGATCGAGGCGGCAGAACGCGGATTGGAGGCGGCAGAAGCCGCCGAGCAAACGGCAAGACTCAACTTGGACCGGCAGTCACGATTGAACGAGCGTGGTCTTGCTTCGCGGCGTAGCTATGAGCTTGCCGTCTTAGAACACAACCAGACGGTTGCTTCTGCCAACAAAGCGCGTGCAGACCTCAACGCGGAGCGCAATAATCGACTCGCAGTCCTGGCCGAACGCTACAAGATCGAAGCCGAGAACCAGGCCAAGATCGAAGATGGGCGTGCGTCGCTGGAGTCAGCGTTGTCGGATGTGCAGAAGACAGTCGCTGAACTCACCAAGGTCGATGTGCGTCTGGCCCGACAAGCGACTCAGGTTGTTCGTTCTCCGGTCGACGGCACCGTCTTGCGCGTAGTCACGAGGATGGGCGGTGAGATGGTAAAAGCGGGCGAAGTTTTGGTAGAACTCGTTCCTTATTCGACTAACAACGTTGTCGCATTGTTGATCGACGGCAATGACGCACCGCTGGTCTCCCCGGGCCGCAAAGTGCGGTTGCAGTTTGAGGGTTGGCCAGCACTGCAGTTTTCTGGCTGGCCCGCAGTTGCCGTGGGTACCTTTGGGGGAGAGGTTCTATTGGTGGACGCGTCCGACAATGGGCGCGGTCAGTTCCGCGCGCTGGTCCAGGCCGACCCCGACGCCGCACCTTGGCCCGAGCAACGCTATCTTCGCCAGGGTGTGCGCGCCAACGGATGGATCTTGCTTGATGAAGTCTCGTTGGGTTTTGAGCTGTGGCGAAAGTTCAACGGCTTTCCGCCCGCGACAACTGAGCCGACGACAGCCGACAGCAGCGGAAAGGAGGCCAAGAGTTGATGCCGCGAATTCTTGTTGTCGTGTTGATGGCCGTATCGGCCTTTCCGGTCTCTGCAGGCGTGCTTTCGCTTGACGAGGTGCTGCAGTCTGCAGAAACCGCTTACCCACTTCTGTTGGCCACGATTCAAGAGCGCGCGATGGCCGAAGGGAAGTCGCTATCAGCCGAAGGAGCGTTTGACACCAAGCTTTCAGCCAAGTCGGGATCCAACCAGTTTGGCTTCTATAGGAACCGCGAGAACGGCGCGGAGATCAGCCAGCCCTTGCAGAATTGGGGCGCCGAGTTGTTTGGCGGCTACAAACGCGGCCAAGGAAACTTCGGCCCATGGGAAGAGGATGTGTTGACGCTATCGCGGGGCGAATGGAGCGGGGGTTTGCGCATGTCGCTCTTGCGAAATAGGGAAACCGACGAGCGGCGAACAGAACTCGCGCTTGCCAGACTCTCGATCGAACTAGCAGACGCTTCGATTGACCAACGAAGGCTAAGGGTCCTTGAGGCCGCGAGCAAGTCCTACTGGGATTGGGTCTCAGCTGGTCACAGACTCAGTGTTGTTGAAGATCTGCTGCGAATCGCTGACGAGCGCCACGCGCAGGTTCAAGAGTCGGTGGCCGCCGGCCAGATTGCCGCCATCGAGATTGCGGACAACCAGCGGGCGGTGCTTGAGCGTCGGTCGGCGGTCGTCGCGGCTGAACGGGATCTCCAGACTGCACAGCTTGAGCTTTCGCTGTTCTACCGTGATGCCGCAGGGCGGCCGCAAGTCGCCGACAGAGATATGCTGCCGGAGTTTCCGGAGCCGGAGACAATTTCTGCTGACCAACGTGGGGCGGACCTCGCACGCGCCCTGGTTCTTCGGCCGGAGATTGCAGGGACCCTCGTCAAAGTCCGCCAAGCCAACGCCGGGCTACGGCTCGCTCGCAATGGCTTGCTGCCGGAAGTCGACGTGACAGAGCGTTATGGGCGCGATGCCGGCGTCGGCTCGATTACGAAGCGCGGCGATGAGTTTGTCGCTTCACTTTCCATTACTACGCCTTTCCAGCGACGGAAGGCGAAGGGCGAGTCGGCAATACAACAGGCCAAGCTGGTACAACTCGAACAGGAGCTACGATTTGCGAGAAATCGCGTTCTGGTTGAAGTCCGCACTGCTCTCGCAGCACTCGACGCGGCGCTCCAGCGTTTGGAATTGGCCCGGGCGGAAATGGATGTGGCACGTCAGCTGGAGGATGCCGAGAGAGAGCGCTTCGATCTCGGAGACTCAACTCTGTTTGTCGTAAACCTGCGGGAGCTATCTGCCGCCGGTGCAGGGCTAAAGGTCGTTGCTGCGCTGACCGACAGCCACAAGTCAATGGCTACGTATCGGGCCGCTGGCGCCACGTGGTGAGAAGGAATCGTGGCCCACGCTCAAGGCTTTCGACGCGTCCTCATCTTCAACGACCGGCGTAGCTTGTAACTCCAAGAGGTGAGCCTAACCATGATGGGCCACCGCGACAGCAGTTCTGGCCCACTCCAGCAACTTGGCGTCGTCGGTCAGGACCGCCTGCGGCACTTGGAAGTAGGGCATCTTGCCATGTTGGGCCGAGCCCGCCTGCGTGAATCGCGCCTTGTTCGAATCGTCGACTTTCAAAAAGAACTCGGCGGCCGGGCTGACTAGTCCGAACATCTTCCCGCGCTGGAAAAAACCGTGGCCCCCGAACATCTTCTTGGAAGTTATCTCGTGAAGGGGCTCCAGCCGCAGCAAGAGCTCTACTGCGAGCCCGGCGCCCTTGGAGGTCTGTTTGTCGCCTTTCGTTCCCATCTGGCCCGCTCCTTAAGCGGCCTTATC
This sequence comes from Acidobacteriota bacterium, assembly GCA_027592785.1. GTDB lineage: Bacteria > Acidobacteriota > Terriglobia > Bryobacterales > UBA6623 > CAMPKL01. Next base: position 27,879 of record JAQCLD010000015.1, on the reverse strand, counting down.
CGGCGCGTTCCGGCTACGGCAGACGCCTTAATTTGAGATTGCGGAATTCCACTTTGGCGCCGGGAGGATCTACCGGGTGCGCCGACTGCAGGCCGATGGCCCCCGAAGCCAAGGTGGAGTCGTGAGCGTCCACTACTTTGCGGCCATTGTAGAGGACCACGAGGTGGTCTCCGTTCATGGTCACTTCAAAGGTATTCCACTGGTGCGGAACGATCGTCGCGTCGGCGGGAGCCAGAGCCACCTCAACAATGCTGCCCGTCAGGTAGGCCCCAGGGCGGTTTTCGAGAATCTTGTCGCGGATGTTCAGCTCGTAGCCGGTCATGCCGGCAGCCGTTGCCGGGGTCCCGCTGCCCTCCCGCCGCTGCCGCAACATCAAGCCAGAGTTGACCCCCGGGTGGGCGCGGAATTCCGCCTTGAACACGTAGTTCGCGAAATCCTGCTTGGTCAACATGGTCGCGCCTGGAGCGCTTGAGTCGTTCTCGATCACTCCATCGACCACTCGCCAAACGGCCTCTTGCCCGGGACGCAGGTCCCAGCCGTCCAATGACTTGCCGTCAAACAGCAGCGTAAATCCTTCCCGCTGTTCCTCGACCGTCAGTTGGTTCGCAGCCGCCTGGGTCTGGCCCCAACCACTGCAAACGCCAACGGTCAACATCAATACTAGGAGGCGTTCCATACAATACTCCCCTTCGAGCCAGGATTTCCTTTGGGCACTGGCACAGTATATACTGCGCCGCCCACAGCCGTTGTTTGGCCACTCTGGATACACAGGCGGCGAGCGGAATCTAGGCTTCCCCGCGCCGCATAGAGCCATGAACCTGCCGCTCTTCGGCGCTATGGTACTCGTGAAAGGGCTGTCGGGAGTGGTGATGAGTAACTTCTCAGGAAATGACTCGATCTGGGCGTATTGAATTGAGAGGAGCTAAATGGCCCGTTTTCAGGGGTGGGTGCCGCGATGCGGACTTGTAGGGGGGAACGGAGCTGGAACACCAACGATGGCGAAGACTTTGCCGGGAGCGGTGCCGGGGGGAATGACTAGGCTAGAAGTCGATCACAGCGCCGACGAACGGACGCAGGGCCTGGAATGCCGAGATGAAATGCTGGTCGGCATCCTTGTGCGCGAGTTCATCAAATTGCGGATAGTAGAACTGAGCGCCAACCTGGAACTGGATGTTCGAGTGCTTGTTGGCCAGCAATTCATAAGCGGCTTGTGCCCATTGGTCCTGCTTCTTGATCGGCGGTCCGAAATGCGGTTTTGAGTCACCTAAGGTTGCCCGCAAATCGAACTCGACGATGCCGTCCATCATCGGCACCGATCTTTGTGTCTTGTAGCGCCGCTGCTGGACGCGGATCATCGGGCGATAGGCGTTCAGACCCTTGAGCGATACGGATAGCGCGTCGCTGGCCGCCTTGAGCCTGGCCGCAAAATCTTCGAATGAGCTGCCGTGCAAGCGTTTGCGCATCGACGTGCGCATGCCGTGCGGAAATGTAATCATGGCTTTCGCAACGACAGGCCCGATGGACACCGTGCAATGAGGGAATCGCTGAAAGGCGAGTTCCTTGCCATCCGCCGGCAAGAAGGAGATGATATCCCACAGGCCGCCCTGATCTGTAATGGACGGTCTGCCTGAGGCCGCATCAAGGCCCATTTCTTTGACGAATTTCTTGTTGTCACGAAGCTTACCAGTCAGCAGGCGCAGCACGCGCTTGCCTTCAAGGTAGGTATAGGGATCAAACGAAATGCCGGAAAATTCTGTAATTGTTCCCTCCTTCAAATATTCGTCATTTGCCATCCTGGTCTCGGCAACGTTGAAATACTCTACCAGGAATGCGGCCCAGGGCGAGCCCTTCCTATGCTGCTGGCCCCAGCTATAAACATCTTTCCAGGTGATCATGCGCCAACCCTCGACGTCAAAGCCCGGTTCGCGCACGGTGATCGCAAGGCCGGATATGGCGTCAAAACCGTATTTCTCAATGGTCCTGACATGCCTTCGCAGCTGGTCCTTCGTGAGGGCATCACCCACCGTGCTTTCGATTATGAGCGCCCACCCTTCGTCGGTGTCGGTGAAGATCAGTGCATCGGGCAACCCTTTTGCGAAGGTTTCTGCTTCGGAAAGCTCGGGCCTTCCGGGCAGGCCTTGCTCGATGACCTTGAGCTTCCGAACAGGCGGATGCGTTTTCGGGCCGAAGCTTGCGAGGAAGCTTTGCAGCAGCGCGCGATCCTGATGCAGCACGCTCGCAAGGCTGTGCGTTAAGCGATTTTCAGGCTGCGTATATTGATCAAAGATGCTGCGCACTTAGAGCCAGTCCCCGTGGAGTTCCAATTACGCTTTGTGATAGTACGATATCGGTGGTGGTATGCAGGAGGCTGGCCTCCTACGCTGGGAGGGGCTCTTCCTCACCGACGATTGGCCATTCGTCGCGAGCACCTCATCAGGCAGGTCCAACGCCTGCTTACACCGAATCCCTCTCTGCTTGTCACCCCCGTCAGCTGCCGTGTGATGGCATGCTGTGCTGAGATCATCGCTGTCGATTTGCGATGGAGTTGAAAACGTTTGCCCGCGATGGCGGAGAGAACGAAATGGCTGAAGACGGAGCAGAGAAACTCGCGAGTATGATACGGCGGCTCTTCCAGGCTTGTGCCGACCTGGAGTCAATGTTTCCCGGGCGACCATTCACGCCGGATGGCCACCCTATGGGATCGATCGGCGAGGTCATGGCAAAGGCCCGCTACGGCCTCCGCCTGGCCGCTCCTTCGAACAAGGGCCGCGACGCCTACGCTCGCGACGGCAGAGCTGTTGAAGTCAAGGCAACGAGTGCAAGGCGCGGCGGTTCAACACGAATCGCGTTCAGCGAAGATCCTCTGGGCGTCCACGTACTCGTTCTTCGGGTGACCTCCGACGGCGAGTTGAGAGAAGAGTTCAACGGACCAGGAGAGAGCTTGCTGGACCACCTTAGCCCCAGGAGGAAGAACGGCCAGCGGACCATCTCTCTAGCGAGGCTTCGTGCCTTTGGTAAGGGGATCCCTCTGTCCGACCGCCTTCCAGTCATAGACAGCTCTCGCGCCTGAAGGGCATCCGGCGCGACCGAACCAGGCCGACGCTGAGCTGACAGGCGGGATGGGGCTGGGCGTTACTATATTTCGCGGAAATGACTCGATCTGGGCGTATTGAGAGGAGCTAAACGGCCCGTTTTCAGGGGTTGCCGCGCAGGGATCACGGTTTTCGGCTTCTTCCCGCTGAACAAGGAATCATCGAGTTTAAGGTGGGGTTGAAACTCCGCTCTTCCATTTTGGGAGTTTTGATGTAGAATCACCGTGGAAGTAAGGAGGCCCAATGATGCGGCTGAGAAGCCTGCCTGGGCTGTGGCTCATGTCCTTGTTGTCGGCGGCAAGCCTTGGCGCCGACAGCGGCCCCGCTCAACTTGCCGATGCCGTCCAGCATCGGGACAGGCAGGCTGTACTCTCCTTACTCGAAACTCAAGCCGATGTGAATGCGCCTCAGAACGACGGCGCGACCGCGCTGCACTGGGCGGCCTACCTGGAAGACGCGGAAACGACGGCGCTGCTAATTCGTGCCGGCGCTCGCGTGGATGTGGCCAACGCGTACGGCATCACTCCCGTGGCGCTTGCCGCTTCGAACGGCAATGCCGCGATCCTTCACCAATTGCTTGAAGCAAAGGCGGATCCGGAGCTCGCGGTGCGCTCCGGGGAGACCCCGCTGATGCTGGCAGCGCGTGCCGGGAAAGTCGACGCAGTCAACGTGCTGCTGGAGGCTGGCGCTGATATTAACGCCACGGAGACCTGGAACGGCCAGACGCCGCTGATGTGGGCGGCGGCAGCCGGGCACGGTCCCGTCGTGCGAACTCTGATCGACCACCAGGCCGACATCACCATTCGTTCCGGCAGCGGCGCCGACGCGCTGCTCTTCGCCGCGCGCTACGGCGACATCGGTTCGGTCCGCGCGCTGCTTGCGGCAGGAGCGGACGTGAACGGGAAGCGGCCTGACGGCGCCACGCCGTTGCTGGTGGCGGTTATCAACGGGCACGAGGATCTGGTTGATTTCCTACTCGACAAGGGCGCCGACCCCAACGCAGAAGGCGGGTCGATCGATATCACCTTGCAAGGCGTGCGAGCGCAGGCCAAGGAGGTTGAGTTCAAGAAGCCGACGATCCAAGAACAGCTCAAGTCGGTCTCGTCGGAAGGAGGAGGGGGGCGGGCCAACATTTTCGGCAAGCCGCTGCAAGCTGCCGTGCATGTCGCCAATTGGCACATCAGCGATCACCTCATCGTGGTGAAGTTAGACAGACTGCGCGTCATCAAGTCGCTGCTGGCCCACGGAGCGGAGGTCAACGGTCGGAACACCTTCATGGAGCCTAGATGGGCGGGTGCGCGATATCGCCGGGAACTGGTCGGCGCCACCGCGCTGCTGTTCGCGGCGAAAGCGGCTGACGTCGAAGTGATGCGGCTGCTGCTTGAGCATGGCGCCGATCCGCGAATCAACACCGACCTCAATATCACGCCGCTGATGGCCGCAGCCGGCATTTCTTGGGCCTCGAACCAGGACCGGGCCTCTGAAGCGCAAGTGCTAGAAGCTGTCAGGCTTCTAGTGGAAGAACAGCATCTTGAGGTCAACTTTGCGAACGATCTCGGCGAGACGGCGATGCACGCCGCCGCCTATCGCGGCGCGAACAACATCGTGCATTACCTGTTCGACAAGGGCGCCAAGCTTGATGTGATGGCGAAAGACGGACGGACGCCACTGATCGCTGCCGAGGGCGTAGAGTACGGCAATTCGTTCGCAGCCCAGCCGCAGACTGCGGAGCTGCTTCTCCAGCTGGGAGCAAAGAAACAGGAGTGTCCATGGCCCTGCCAGGCTCCATTTTCTGAAGAGGCCATCGCGGAGATTTTGAAAGCGAAAGGCATCGAGATAGAGGCCGAGGTGCCGCAATGAGGGCGCGTTTTTCGCTGGCCTGGAGGGTGGTCTGTTTGGTCGCGCTTGTGGGCTACAACCTGTACGGCCAGGCGCCGGCGGCTTCGGTGTCCCGCGCGACGCTCGACCAGTACTGCGTCACCTGCCACAACGAGCGTGCAAAAACCGCCGGCCTGATGCTGGATACGCTTGACTTGGCCCGAGTCGGCGAGCGAGCGGATGTGTGGGAAAAAGTCGTGCGCAAAATCCGCACGGGCGCGATGCCGCCGTCCAAGCTGCCGCGACCCGACAAAGCTGCCGCTCTTGAGGTCGTGACTTATTTGGAAACGGAGCTCGACCGGGAGGCCTCCGAACGCCCGAATCCGGGCCGTCCCACGCTGCATCGACTGAATCGCGCCGAGTACGGCAATGCCGTCCGCGACTTGCTCGGGCTCAAGCTCGACGTCGCCTCGTTGTTGCCCGGGGATAGCGCCGCGTACGGTTTTGACAACAACGCCGATGCGCTGAACTTGTCGCCCGCCTTGACGGAACGCTATCTCGGGGCCGCCGCGAAAATCAGCCAAGTGGCGTTGGGGGTTGAACGCGGCATCCCGTCGCCGGACACCTTCTTCGTGCCGACCGACCGCAATCAAGGTCGCCGCATGAGTGACGAATTGCCCTGGGGGTCGCGTGGCGGCTTGGCGATCCGCTATTACTTCCCGGTCGATGGCGAGTACCTATTCCAGTTGCGCCTTAACGAGGCGGGAATCGTCAGTGGGTTCGTCGGCATCACGGAGGAGCCACAACAGCTGGATCTGAGTATCGACAATGCCAGGGTCTCGACGGTGACCCTAGGCGGGCCGGAATTCGCGAGGAAGCCCGGGCAACCACGGGCGCCCTCGCAGGCCTCGCGAGAGGATCGAGACAAGAAGATACTAGAGTCTCTCAAGTTTCAGGTGACGGTCAAAGCCGGCGAGCATCTCGTGCAAGCCTACTTCGTCCAGCGAACCACCGCGGTTCTTGAAGATCTATTCGATCCGTATTTACGTCGCGACCCGTACCGGGCCAACAATGGCGAGCCAGGCATTGCCAGTCTCGCGATTACACGGCCCGATACACCGCAGGCGACGGTGGCCGATTCGCCCACCCGCAGCAAGTTGCTCATCTGTTATCCAACAGCTGCCGCCGAGCAAGAGCCTTGCGCCAAGAAAATCATTTCCACGCTGGCGCGCCGCGCGTACCGACGGCCGGTTACCGACGCGGATATCGAGATCCCGCTCGCTCGCTACCGCGATGGAGCGAGTACGGGAGGGACGGGAAGTTTTGAATCAGGCCTCGAGCTGGCCCTGCGCAGCATTCTCGTGAGCCCGAAATTCCTGTTCCGCGTCGAGACCCCTCCGGACAATATCGCGCCCAATACGGTCTACGGCGTCAGCGACATCGAGTTGGCATCGCGCTTGTCATTCTTCTTGTGGAGCAGCATCCCGGACGACGAATTGCTCGCCGTTGCAGAGAAGAAGAAGCTTCACAATCCCGCCGTGCTAGAGCAGCAGGTTAAACGGATGCTCACGGATCCACGGTCTGAGGCGTTGGTGAAGGATTTTGCCGGCCAGTGGTTGCAGATCCGCAATGTGGCCGGATTCTTTCCAAGTCCCGAGCTGCTCTTTCATTTCGACGATCAGCTGCGTCGGGCGTTCGCGACCGAGACCGAGATGTTTTTCGACAGCATCATTCGCGAGAATCGGAGCGTGATCGATCTGCTCGATGCCGACTATACGTTCCTCAACGAGCGGTTGGCCAAGCACTATGGGATTGAGGGCGTGCACGGTGAACGGTTCAGGCGAGTTTCATTACCGCCGGACAGCCCCCGCGGCGGGCTCTTAGGACAGGGCTCGATTCTTACCGGTACGTCGCGTCCGAATCGGACCTCTCCGGTCATCCGCGGGCAATGGATACTCGATAACATTTTCGGCGCCCCGCCCCCGGCCCCGCCTGCCGACGTGCCCGCGCTCAAGGAGGAGAGAGATCCGAACAAGATTCTGCCTATGCGCGAGCAGATGGCGGCGCATCGGGCAAACCCGGTGTGTGCGGCCTGCCATGAGCAGATGGACCAGCTGGGGTTCGCTCTCGAGAATTTCGACGCGATCGGGGAATGGCGAGACATCTACAGCAACAACCTGCCCATTGACGCGTCCGCACAGTTTCCCGACGGCACGACCTTCGATGGTCCGGTGGAGCTTCGAAAGGTGCTGCTGAACCATTCTGACGACTTTCTTACCACCGTCTCGGAAAGGCTGCTCACCTACGCGCTCGGGCGGGGGCTAGAGGCGAGCGATATGCCGGCGATTCGTCGAATCAAGCGCGAGGCGGCCCCCACGGACTACCGGTTTGCTGCGCTCATCCAGGCAGTTGTCACGAGCACACCGTTTATGATGAGCGTGGAGCCGTCGAATACGAATTAAGCGGAGTATAGGAGAGTTCCAATGGTGATCACAAAGAAAGCGTTGGCCCGTCGGACGTTTCTTCACGGGGTGGGGGCGGCGGTGGCGTTGCCATTCCTCGACGCGATGGTCCCCGCGCTGAGCGCAGCGGCGAAGCCAGCGCCTCGATTCTCGGCGGTGTACTTCGGCAACGGCGCCAACATGTTCGACTGGACGCCGGAGGCGGAGGGCACGGGATTCGCGTTTCCCTCCACCTTGAAATCGCTGGAGCCCTTTCGTGATCACACGCTGGTGCTGACCGGACTGGATAATCATCCGGGGTCGGACCAAGGAGACGCTGGCGGGCAGCATCCGCGCGCGGCCCCGGCGTTCATGAGCTGCGAACATCCCAAGCAGACCGAAGGGGCTGACGTGCGCGCGGGGATGACGGTAGACCAGGGAATCGCCGAGAGGATCTGCCGCGACACCAAGCTGCCGTCGCTGCAAGTCACCGTGGATCGCAACGACGTCGTCGGCGCCTGCGATCACGGCTACGCCTGCGCGTACATGAACTCGCTGTCGTGGAAGACTCCGACCACGCCGCTGCCGGCGGAGAGCACGCCGCGTTTTGTCTTCGAGCGGATGTTCGGCGTGGGCTCCACGGCCGAAGAGCGGTTGGCCCGGAGCCAGGAAGACCGCAGCATCCTCGACGGCCTGTCCGAGGAGATCGCGCAGCTGGGCGGCAAGCTCGGCGTACGGGACCGTAACAAGCTCGCTGAGTACTTCGACGCGGTTCGTGACGTGGAGCAGCGCATCGCCAAAGGTGAAGCTACCAACAGCGACTTCGCGGCACCGGAAGCGCCGGTCGGTGTGCCCGGGACATTCCGGGAATACGCCGAGTTGATGTACGATCTGCAGGTACTGGCGTTCCAAGCCGACGTCACTCGGGTCAGCTCATTCATGATGGCCCGAGAGAACATCAATCGAGCGTATCCGGAAATCGGTTTGCCCGAAGCGCATCACTCCATCTCGCACCACGGCAACAACCCCGAGAAGATGAAGAATTACTCGAAGCTGAACGCCTATCACATTGATACGTTCGCGTATTTCATCAAGAAGCTCAAAGAAACACCTGACGGGGACGGCACCCTGCTGGATCACACGGCGGTCCTGTATGGCAGCGGCTTCAGCGATGGCAACGTGCACAACAACTACAACGTTCCGGTAGTGGTTGTCGGCGGGCGAAGCCAAGGGATCATGGGTAATCGGCACCTCAAGTACCCCAAGGGGACTCCGCTGGCGAACCTGATGCTGGCACTGATGGCCAGGTACGACGTACGGATGGAGAAGTTCGGCGACAGCACGGGCGCGCTGGATCTGCTGTCCGGTGTCTAACGACCGCGTACAAACGCAGCGTTTAGTGCCCGGGCCCAGGGAAAGAAGACCGGTCTGCTACCGAGCCCTCGAAAGGAACGTTGCGACTGATTGGTACTTGCGAGCCTCGGCGACATCCAACGCGGTCTTGCCGTTCAGGTCACGGGCATTGACGTCGGCGCCAAGCTGTACCGCCGCTTTTACCGATTCCAGCATCAACGACTCGCGTTGATCGGGAGCGACCTGCACCCATGGGGATCCGCCGCCCATGCCGATCGCGGCCATGAGCGCGGTCGTTTCCTCTATTCGGCGCGGCCACTTTAGGCCGTCCGTCGTCACATACTCTGCGCGGTGTACGAACAACGGATCGGCCCCGTGCTCCACCAACAAGCGCATGACGCCAGGCTCGCTAAAGCGAGCGGCCAACCAGAAAGGAGTCGCCCCAACAAGATGAGGCGGGAAGTGCAAATCTTTCGAGGAACGCCTCGTCGGCGTCCAAGCCTGAATCGGAGCATTCGGGTCCGCGCCGCGGGAGACCAAGGCACGGGCCATCTTCTCGTCCCGGCGCACGATGGCGATGTGCAAAGCCGTGTAGCCGGCCTGGGCTAGATTGGGGTCGGCCCCCTGCTGCAGCAGAAACTCGACCAGTTCCCCGAAGCCTGAATGCGCGGCAAGAACTGTAGCGCTCACTCCCCCGGCATCGACATCGTTTACATCGGCTCCGCCGGCCACAAGCAGCTTTGCTGAAGTTAGGTCGCCGGAACGCGCCGCGAAGAGCAGCGCCGTTTCGCTGCCGTGCGGGATGAGGCGGTTGTAGCCCGGATAACCATGCGGAGGCACAGCCACCATCTCACTCCAGGATTCCGTCCGTAAGCGAACGTCAGCGCCATGGGTCAACAGCGCTTCAACGACCTCGGGGTGACTCTGAGACGCCGCCCACATCAGAGCCGTCTGCTCCCGTGTGGCCCGCGCATTGGGGTCGGCGCCCTTGGAGAGAAGCAGTTCGACGAGGTCGGGAAAGCCGGAGCGCGAGGCCACCATGAGCGGCGTCTCACCCGCCAATAGCGCCTTGTTCGGTTCAGCCCCCGCGGCCAGCAAGGTGCGGACAATCGCAGCGTTCCCATTCTGGCTCGCCGCCCACAGGGCTGTAACGCCGAGATCATTGGCCGCGTTAACGTCGGCGCCGGCGCGAATCAGTATCTCCGCGCTGTCTAGGTCGTCCCGGTAACAGGCCCACACTAGGGCAGTTGCGCCGTCACCCTCCGCAGCGTCGACGTCGGCGCCATTTTCAATCAGTGAACGTATGGCGTCTCTGTCTAGGTTCTTGGCAGCATCGATGAGCGGCGAAGCGCTGAACCCATGGACCGCGCAAAGCAAGGCTGCGAGACCTACGCGAACTAGATGCTGCCGAATTGACGCTGCGTGCATGGCTGCGGCCGATCCTTTGCGTTAGACGCCAGCTAGAGAATCCAGCGGCAACTCGCCGGTGCTGCCGCCCACGTGATCTACAGGCGCTCCCATTTTGTCCATTAACGTCACCAGCAGGTTGGCCATCGAAGGTTCGTTCGCATACTTGAGATGCCGTCCGCCCTTCAAGCTTCCCGCCCCGCCGCCGACCAGTAACAAGGGTAGGTTGTTGGGAGAGTGGCGGGTACTGTTGGAGATGCCCGAACCGTAGAGAATCGTCACGTGATCCAGCAGCGAACCGTCGCCGTCCGGGGTGGCGCGCAGCTTGGCCAAATATTTAGAGAACAGTTCCGTGTGGTAGCGATTGATCTTGGACATCTGCGCAATCAGTTCCGGAATATTGTCGTGATGCGACAACGGATGGTGCGCCTCGGGCACGCCAATCTGCGGATAGGGACGAGCGCTCTGCTCCTTGCCGAGCATGAAGCTGACGACGCGCGTCAAATCGGACTGAAACGCCAGCAGTTGCAGGTCCAACATGAGTTCCAGGTGATCTTCAAAGATCGGTGGAATGCCTTGCGGCTGCTCCATTCGCGGCAGTTCCAGATCGCGCTGCTCTTCGGCCTTCTGAATACGCCGCTCGACGTCGCGAACCGCGTCCGTGTACTCGTTGAGCCTCAGCTGGTCGTTTGGTCCTAGGTCTTGCTTCAGCCCTGCCAGTTTCTCCATGACCGAGTCCAAGATGCTCTTGTGTTCCTGCAATCTGGCTTCGCGGACGGATCGTTCGGTACTGCCGCTATCGCCGAAGAGCTTCTCGAACACCGCGCGCGGGTTCCACTCCATCGGCAACGGCTGCTCGGCGCTGCGCCACGAGATCGTGTGCGTGTAGGAGCAGCTGAGTTTGCCGGTACAGGCCCCGGCGTTGGATGGTCCGTCCAGCGATAGCTCGAGCGACGCCACCTGCGTCTCTTTGGCGAAGCGCCGGGCCAAGAGTTGGTCCATGGATACATCGGCGATGATTTCTATCTCGTTCGTGCCGCCGCGCGTCGTTCCGGTAAGGAAGGAACCCGAGGCGCCGGCGTGAATGTAGTTCCAACTCGCCTTGAGCCCGGAGAGAACGGTGAGCTGATCGCGGTACGGCGCCAACGGTTCCAATATCGGCGAGAGTTCGAAATCGCTCCCTTCGCCTTCTGGCGTCCAGTACTCCATGGCCATCCCGTTCGGCACGTAGAAAGTCTGAAACCGATGAGCAGGCTTCACGGCTGCTCGGGAGAGAGCGGGCGCCATGGCATCGAGCAAGGGCAACGCAATGGTCGCGCCCACGCTGCGCAGGGCGGTCCTTCGAGATAGCGATTTGTGTAAGAAGTTCATTTGTTGTCGCCTTCCTAGTCTGCTTGACGCACCGTTCCCGTTCTCTCCATCAGGAATGTCGGGCTCTTAACGATACCGACAATTATGGACGACCAACTGTAGTCATCCGCTGCTGCTTCGCGGACGATGCTCCTGACCGCGGGCTGATCGTGGTAGTCCAGCATCCGTCCGAGTGCGTATGCCAGGAGCTTTTGCGTAACGGTTTGCGGGAACTGCTCGGGGCGCTGGAGCAAGAACCGTCTCAGGCCCGACAGCCCGTTGATCTCGGCGCCACTCAGCGTCGCGCCGGCTACATCCACGGGGTTACCCGATTGATCGACGGTCCGCCAGCCGCCGATGACGTCGAAATTCTCGAGCGCGAATCCCAGCGGGTCGATCACTGCATGGCAGCTGTTGCAAGAGGGGTCCTGGCGATGCCGCGCCAAACGTTCGCGTATCGACGCGGTTCTGGAGCCGGGCTTGTTGTCCAGGCTCGTGTCCAGTCCAGGGGGCGGCAGCGGCGCCTGCAAACCGAGGATGTTATTGAGCAGCCACTTGCCGCGAAGAACCGGCGACGTGCGATCCGGGTAGGACGTTGTCGCAAGCAGGGAGCCCTGCGCAAGCAGCCCTCCGCGCTGACTCGGATCCGGAAGATCGACTCGCCTAAAACGGCTCCCGTAGATCCCCGAGATGCCATAGTGACGCGCCAGTCGCTCGTTCACGAAGGTGTAATCAGCGTTCAATAGATCGGTCACGCTACGGTCGCGGCGCAGCGTATCGGCGACGAAAAGTTCCGTTTCGCGCTCGAACGCCTGCAGCAGGCTCTCATCGTAATTGGGATAGCGCAAGGGGTCGACGACCACCTCCTTGATGCGACGCAGATTCAACCACTGGGCCGCAAAATCGCTCACCAATGCATCCGTTGCGCGCGGATCGGCCAGCATTCGCCGCGCTTCACTTTCGAGGACGTCGGGATCGCTGAGCCAGCCCCGTTCTGCCAGACTCAGCAACCGTTCGTCAGGAATGCTGCTCCATAAGAAAAAGGACAGCCGCGAGGCCACCTCAAGATCGCCGAGGGGATACGTCCCCGGAGTCGCCGGAGCGCGATGCACCCGCAGCAGGAAGTCCGGGTCGACCAGCATACGCTCAAGGGCGAACTGAATCCCGCTGTCGAAACTTCCGCCGTTGCGCCGTCCTTGATCGAAGAAATCGAGCAACGTGTGCTTGTCTGCCTCGTTTATGGTACGCCGGTAGGCAAGTCGCGCCAGTCGACTGAGAATCGTTACGGCGCAGGGCCGTTCTTCTTGATCACTGTCAGGATGGCAGACGAAAATGGCCTGGCGGCTGGGAGTGTCGGTGGCCAGTCCTTCGGACTGATAGGGCCCTCCGATCTGCACCGAGTCGACATTCGCGTAGCCCATGTAGATCTGGTCGTTCGCGATGACCCTGCCCCGCTGCAACGGTTGAGGCAGGCCTTCCGGTTCCCAGAGTTCTCTCACAAAGGTCACGCCGACGACCCGGGGGCCAGCCTCGACAGGAACGCGAACCTCCAGGCCCGCGTCTCCTCCAGTCTGCATGTACTCTTCCCATTGGGGATCTCCGGCGTAGCCTGGCTCACCGTCGCCGGCGTAGCTGGCGCCGGCCGGCTGGCCTTCGGCCTTGCCTCCGACGGAGAACCGTTTGAGCAGCCGGCCATCGAGCCGCACGTCGAGTCGCTGCGGCCAGCCCATGCCCTTTAGGTATTCCTGATACTGCCGTTGGAGACGGACTCGTATGAGGTACTCGCCATCGACGGGAAAGTTGTAGTGAAAGGCAAGGCCGCCTCGCGAACCCAGCGGCAGGTCTTCGCTCTGCCGGTCGTCTTGCAACACGTGAAGGGGAACTTTTTGTTCCTCGAGGCTCGGTCGGTCAGGCGGAAGCCCAACGGCTAGCCGTGTGACCTGGCGGGCCACGGACATGTAGCGCTCCAGATGGGCCGTCGAGATGGAGAGTACATCCGCGATGTTGTCGAAACTTCCGTCGGCTGTGTCGTCCCCAGGAAGCAACGGCTTGACGTCGAGTTCAAGAGCGAACAGGTCGCGAATTGCGTTGTTGTATTCGGTGCGGTTGAGGCGATGAACCGCGCTCACTCTGCCGGGATTGGGACTCCTCGACCAGGCATCGTCGATTTGTCTTTCGAGCGAATCCGCGACGGCGTCGTATGAAGCTGCGTCAGCCCGCGGCAATCCAGGGGGCGGCATCGAGCCCGCACGCAGCTTGGCGATGACCCGCTCCCAAACTTCGGCATTGGACACTGGGTTGGCCACGTCAAAATCGTCGAGCGCCAGGCCCGCAGTTTGGAGAGTCTGGTTGTGACAGCTAAGGCAGTACTGACCGACGAACACGCCGACGTCGGAGGCGGGAGTGTCCGCGGAAGGAACCTGGGCGATTGAGGGCGGCGCGGCAACGGAGCCGAGCACGAGTACCAGGATCAGCAAGCTCCGGCCGTATCCGCGCCGATCAGCTGAGACTTTCACAGTGAACTTCCAGACATGGGCAGTATACACGAGGCCAAAGCTCTAAATCGGAAAGTCGGTAGCCATCGTACAGCCCGATCGCGTAGGTGTTTGGTCGACGTTGGCGCTCTAGAGCCCCAGCGGTGCTGGGGCGTGTTGTGCACCGATGTGGGAATTTCGTGTAGTATTGCGCGGGTGGTTCATGAACGATGACTAACTCGATATTTGTGCTCGGGAGCCTCAACGCCGACCTTGTTATTCAAGCCGACCGCCTCCCGACTCCGGGTGAGACGCTGCAGGGAAGCGACCTCTCCATTTATCCGGGTGGAAAGGGCGCGAACCAGGCTTGCGCTGCTGCTCGACTGGGCGCGAAGGTCGCCATGTTCGGGGCTGTTGGACAGGATGTATTTGGCGATCTCCTCCTAGAGAGCCTGACAAACAGCGGAGTAGACTCCGGCGGCGTGGTACGGTCCGAGCGCGCCACGGGTAGCGCCTCGATCACCGTATTACCGAACGGCGAGAACTCAATCTTGCTGTCTCCTGGCGCCAACGCGAGCGTATCGGCGTCTTGGGTCGAGGGGCTGGCGCCGAAACTGTCCGCCGATCAACTTGTCTTGTGTCAGCTCGAAGTTCCGTTTGCTGCCGTTGAGGCTCTGCTGAAGATTTCGAACGAAAAGGGCGCCCGCGTCATCCTCGACCCGGCCCCTGCCATCGAGTTAAGTCCAGAGACGCTTAGGCTTGCCGAGATCGTAACCCCGAATCAGGCCGAATGCGCGGTACTTCTCAATCGAGAAAGCCAACAGCCACGAACGTTCGAAGAGGGGTTGGAAGCTTGCCGGGGCCTTCACGCGCGAGGAGTCCGCACAGCCATCGTCAAGATGGGCGATCTTGGCTGCGTCGTTTCCGACGGAAACGAGTCCTTCGCAGTCGAAGCGTATCAGGTCGATCCTATCGATACGACTGCCGCCGGCGATACATTTAATGCCGGTCTAGCAGCGGCGCTGGCCACAGGGTCGACCCTGCGAGAGGCTGTCGAATTTGGGAATGCGGCCGCAGCACTGTCGGTGACGCGACCCGGCGCTCAAAGTTCGGCGCCGTCGCGTGAGGAAGTTGAGCGCCAGCTGCAGAGTCGTTAGAGAAATCGAAAAGGGAGCTGATAAATGTTCGTTGTAACTGCCGCACCTGTTGCCATTTTTCTATGTGTCCTCACCATGCTCGGTTGGGGGTCCTGGGCAAATACGCAAAAGCTTGCGGGTAGAGAACAGTGGCGTTTCGAGCTGTACTACTGGGACTACGCCATTGGTGTGGGCTTGAGCAGCCTCGTGCTTGCGCTGACGCTCGGAACACTGGGGCCTGTGGGGCCAGGAGTGATGGACAATTTGCAGCAGGCGAACTCAAGTTCGATCGGCTATGCACTGGCCAGTGGAGCGCTGTTCAATCTCTCCAACATCCTACTTGTGGTCGCGATTGACCTTGCGGGTATGGCGGTGGCGTTCCCCGTTGGTGTTGGACTCGCGCTAGTCATCGGCACGGTCGGCAGCTACATCGATACGCCTAAGGGCGATGCGAGTCTACTGTTTGCCGGAGTCGTTCTTATTCTTGCGGCGATGGCTACTTCGTCGATGGCCCATCGGCGCCTTCCGCGCACTGGCAAGTCAGGTCAGCGCGGATTGCTGTTCGCCGTACTGGCCGGCTGTCTGATGGGGTTCTTCTATCCCCAGCTTGCCCGATCGATTTCACCGGCGTTTGTCTCCGGCGAAATCGAAGTAGGGATGCTGACTCCGTACTCGGCGCTGCTCCTTTTCTCGGTGGGGCTGGTGGCCAGTAATCTAGTGATCAACTCAGTCTTCATGCGTGTTGGCAAGCTGACTTATGCGGACTACTTCCGAGGCTCTTCTCGAGTTCATGCCGCTGGAATCGCCGGGGGCACAATATGGCTCTTGGCGCTGGCATTTAACCTGCTTGCAGCGGGTGTTGCTGGTCCAGCAGTTTCATACGCTTTGGGACAGGGGGCAGCTCTTGTGGCTTCGTTGTGGGGGATCTTCATCTGGAAGGAGTTCAAGGCAGCGCCGCAGGGCACCGGACGCCTACTTTCCGTAATGGTTGCCGCCTACGTAGCTGGCATCATTCTGATCGGCGCGGCCACGCTCTAATGAACTCGTTCCGCACGTGGATGGCGTGCCGGCTAACCGTCCATACGTGACAGCCGGGAAAATACGTCGTTGAATACTGCATCGCGGTTGACGTTGTTCGCCACGCGTATGTTGTGACGGCCCGCTGCGGTTTCCCAATGCATATCGTCTGTCAGGACAGGGCTCGGCACGATATCGGATGGGACCCAATCCGGGTTGTTCAGCCAAGCTACGGCCGAGATATCCCAGATGACTTTGGACCAAGGATACTGCTCGCTCTGCCGCTGTCTGTTCATGCGCACCGCGAAGTACTGCAGGAACTGCCCGTACAGATAGTCTCCAAGTCGCGAGTGTCCGCTTAGGTGCCGACCCAACTCGGGAACCGTAGTCCGCAGGTGCTCCGAGACGTTCTTGGTCGGGACCACGACGAGAGGTACACCGCTATCGAAAAGCACCTGTGAAGCGATGACGTCTTGGCGCAGGTTGAACTCGGTCGCAGAAGGCCAATAACTTGGCGTGCCGCCTAGCCAAACCACGACGATTCTCTCTTTGATCTTCGGCTCCATCATGATCGCCGACGAGACGTTTACCGGTCCTCCGATGGTCAGTACGTAGAGCGGGCCTTCGCCGGGCCGCATCGCCCGTTCGATTAGGTCACGGGCCGCAGGGCTATCGACTGGTCTGTCCTTACGCCCGAAGAAGCGGTCGGAACCAAGGTGGGCGATGCTCTTGTCGACGTCAGGGAAAAAATTGAGCAGCGTGTGGATCTCTTCGAAGCTCTTCTGCATACCCACGGCTGCGGATGGCGACCGATCGTTGACAAACGGCGCGGCGTAGATCGCCTCAAGTGCCATCCGTTCTGGAGAGAGCAACGTGTAGGCGAGCGCGTACTGGTCGTCGATCTCGTTGTAAGTGTCTGTGTCGAGAACGACGCGCAGTCGACCCGACGGGGGAATCGCGAGCAGTCGATCCCGGTCAATCGATTGGGCCTGCGCAGACGCGACAAAGGCGCCAGCGGCAGCTGCATGGATGAACTGACGGCGAGTTGGCATGGCCACGAATTTAGCACATGGTAATCGGCGGCGGCGCCCCCGTTGCGCGAGTCATCCCGGTCGACTGAATGCGAAACGGTGAAATGGCTCGAGATTGTCCAGAAGCTCTTCCGGCTCGCCCATCTTCCACTGGAAGAACATTCCGTCCACTCGATCTTCGGTGAAATCGAGGATAGTGAAGCCGTTCTTCTCAATTGGCGCCAAGCCTTCTTCAATCTCGATCCCCGTCGGCGTTTGCGGTGGAGTGCCACGCCATGCCGAAGGCCAAGCCTTGGGGCCCGTGCTGATCGGCCCGGTCAACACCGTCGCCACCGGGTTGCGACTCAGATCCAGATCTCCGTAGCTATGAATGCGACCCTCGCCGATTGCGTGCAGATCGCCGCTCAAGAAAAGCGGGATGCGCTCCATGGCTGAAGCCGCCTTCAGCAGCCGATTGTGCTGCAAGCGCCAACCTTCTTGCCACCAATACTTGGGTACTTCTAAACCGAGCTTGCCGTTCGGCTGCAACAGGTCCGGATACCATTCGCCCCACTTGCCGGCGCTCCAGCCAATGGGCGTCGACGGAAGATTGACTACGTGATGCGTCTCCTGCGCCTTCATGCGGCTGGTCAGCCAGGCCTCCACCTCATCGGGCACGAAGCCTCCAGCCGGGCCCTTTAGGCTTATATGGCGCCTGCAGTCATACATCATGATCTCGGCCAGATTGCCGTAGCGCAGCGTTCCGTAGGATTCCGAAACGTCTCTCGCGCGATCGGCCGGCGAACTACTGGGCAGACCAAGAGGCCGCCCGGCTGTGGGCAGAAACTCGGGATAGTACAATCGCTGCGCACTTCTGGCTAGACGTAAGGAGAAGTCGTCCGGCGGGAAAGTCACCATTTCCACTGTTGCTTCGTCGTTCTCGAAGTAGTCGTGATCGTCTTGAACGAAGAAGACTGGCGTGGAACGAAACATGGTCCCGTAGAGGTCGCAAACTTGCGGGGTGACGGCGATCTTCAGCTTTTCTTCGTTCGTCGTACCCAGGACGGGCGCGGATCGATTGAAGTCGCCGACCAATGCTCGCAGCGCCTCGGAGCCACCCAGGTTGACGCGGCCGACCGGCGACAACAGGTCCCAATAGACGTGGTCGCCGATCGCAATCATGGCGTCGGGGCTATAGGAGAGGCCCGTCTTCAACAGCTTTCGCCGGTTCTCGATCGAAACCCAGTAGGGGCCTCCTGTGTCGGGATTGCGCGTAGCCGGGTGGCCGCCTGCGCAGGTGTAGACCAGCAATCGGAAGCGATCCGGCCGAGACTGCGGAGAGGGAAACGTGGAGATCGGCCATGGAGCGCACAGCGATTCGCCCCCCGCTCCTAACAGCTCAAGCTGATACGACGTGTCGGGCTCAAGGCCTGCCAAGTCGAACCACCAGAACTCTCCGGTCGAGTCCGCGCGAACCCCGGCGGCGGCCCTTGATCCGGCCCGAAGCGTAGGCGGAGCCGAGAGCGGCTGCTGAAAGCTAGCCTTCAGCAGCAACCTGTTGTCGCTGACGCCGGGAAGCAGGTGGCGGACAATGCCGCTGTCCCAGGGGTCTTCCGCTTGCGCATAGGCAAGTGCCGCGGTCGACGCTCCGGCGACTGCACTCAAGAGTTGGCGGCGCGAAATCGAGGGATGGGGTCTCATGCGACAGTAGCCTACCACTTCACACGCCCTCGGTGACGGTATAACCGTACTCGTCGGTCTGCCCGAAGATGAACCCTGGCTCCAGGCCACCGCCCGCTAGGACGAGACTAAAGGAGTAGGGGTTGTGCTCGCGACCGCACTTCCCGCTCAAAGAACTCAAGGCCGTCGGCAGCCGCAGCGGCGATTACAGCTGATAGCAACGCAAGCGCTGGAATCCAAACGAGTTGCCGCGCCATTTTCGTTGGCCTCCGACAGCCAGCTGATATTGGCCCCTGTCTGGGTGTGACCGGCCTATGTTATGATCACCACGTTACAGCGGACTAGACGAAGCGCTTGTCTGGCCCCCACTAGGATCACCTGACCGATGAACTGTGGTCGCGGAACTATCACCATACGACCCGTTGAGCCGCCCCTGTCTGGCGCTACGCAAAATCGCGCCATGGGGTCCATCAGACGCATCCAAATCGGAGCGGGCCGTACTCGCCGAAGTCTCCGCGCGGATTGGTTCTTACTGCTGCTATGCGCAGTCCCGCTGTTCGGGCAGGATGCTCGCGAAACGTTCTTCGAGAACCAAGTGCGGCCATTGCTTGCGGAGCGCTGCACAGTTTGCCACGGGCCCCAATTGCAGAGCGGAAACCTCGATTTAACTCAGCCTCAACAGGTCGCGCGGGTAATCGTTCCAGGCGATCCGGACGCGAGCCGACTTATTGCTGTGCTTAACCACAGCGGTGACGTCAAGATGCCGCCAACGGGCAAACTGCCGGATGAAGACATCTCAGCGGTGCGCGAGTGGATCGAAAGCGGTGCGGTATGGCCGCAGTCGACTGAGAGTGCGCCGACTACGGACCACTGGTCTTTTCGGCCGATTGGTCGTTTTGATCCGCCAGAGATCAAGACTGCTAGTTGGGCAAACACTGCGATCGATCGGTTCGTAGCAGCGCGGCTGGAGTCGAAGGGAATCGAGCCTAACCCTCAGGCAGATAAGCTCATCCTGTTGCGGCGCGCCAAGTTCGACCTGCACGGTCTGCCCCCGACGATTGCGGAAATCGAAGAGTTCGTTGGCGATGGCCGGGACGGAGCGTTTGCTCGTCTTGTCGATAGACTCCTTGCGTCGCCCGAATACGGAGAGCGCTGGGGACGTCACTGGCTCGACGTGGCCCGCTACGCCGATTCAACCGGTGTGGACGAAGACCATCCGTACGCGCACGCTTGGCGCTATCGTGACTACGTCGTCACAGCCTTCAACGACGACTTGCCTTACGACCAGTTCGTTCGCGAGCAGCTCGCCGGCGATCTGCTGCCGGCCGACACGCCAGGCGAGATCAACACGCGCGGTATCGTCGCCACCGGCTTTTTGGGCCTGGGTCCGAAGGCCCTTGCGCAGCGCGACTCAATCCAAAAGAGGTACGACGTAGTCGACGAGCAGATTGACACCACGGCTAAGACGTTCTTGGGACTCACCGTGGCCTGCTCCCGTTGCCACGACCACAAATTCGATCCGATCCTGACTACTGACTACTACGCTTTGGCCTCTATCTTCGCTAGCACTCGCTCGTATGAGGAGTGGGGCCGCAATGGCTCAGAGTCGCTATCGATTCCGCTGGTCCCAGACGACGTCTACCAACCGTACAAGAATCACCAGGACAGAGTCCAAGACCGTAAGCGGATCCGTTCGACGACCGAGCAACTAGCGGTCGAGAGGTATCGCCTAGACGCGCTCATCTCTGGCATGGAGAGCGCCATGATGAACGCCCGAGCAGCTTATCTTGGCCAAGCTGCAATGCCGGACGGCGACCAATCGGCGTGGGTCGAGTTCCTGCGGCCGCGTCCTGATTCGCCCTCGTATCTCAAACCGTGGCACGAGGCGGACGCAGTGGAGGCCCAGGCGTTCGCTCAGGCGCAGCAACAACGGCTGACGCAAGTCGCAGCGGATCGCGCGCGCATGCTTGAGGTGTGGTTGGCCGCGGCCGAGCCAAAGTATCAAGCCGGAGAAAGGCTAACGACCGAAGGTCTCCAGGATTTACCGACGGACTCTCTCTACACCGGGCTGACGGAGGATGACGCGCCGCTCTTCTTGTCAGACGAGGTGAAGGAGAGCGTCTTTGCTGAGGAAACACGGAAGCGGCTGGCAGCACTCCAATCGGAAGTAGATGAACTCGAACGCACCTCGCCGCCGCAGCCTGCGATGGCCGATGCCGTGTCCGAGGGAGAGCTGGTTGCCCAACACGTTTTTGTCCGAGGCTCCTACAAGAATGAAGGCGAAGCGGTTCCCAAGAGGTTCCCGTTGGTGATCGCGGGCACACAGCAGCCCGTTATCAACGAAGGGAGTGGCCGGCGAGAGTTAGCGGAGTGGCTGGTCTCAGCGGATAATCCGCTTCCGGCTCGAGTGATGGTCAACCGCGTCTGGCAGGGGCACTTCGGTGACGGCCTGGTGCGTACGCCGAACAACTTCGGCAAGGTTGGGGAGAGGCCGACACACGACAAGCTACTCGACTTTCTCGCTCGCGAGTTCCGGGAAAGCGGTTGGTCGATCAAGGCTCTGCACCGACTGATTATGACCTCCGCTGTCTATCAGCAGAGTAGCGTTGCCTCAGAACAGGCCTGGGACGTAGACCCGGAGAATCGCTTGTGGTCACGGTTTCCACGCCGTCGGCTATCCGTAGAGGAGATCCGCGACAGCTATCTAGCCCTGTCAGGCGCCCTCGACCGGACGGTTGGCGGAACTTTGGATGCAGGATCGGACGAGATCTCTGAAGTCCAACGCAACAATCGGCGCTTGAACCCCGATGACTATACGCGCCGTACGCTCTACATCCCGATCATGCGGAATAAGGTACCTTTCCTACTAGGTCTGTTCGATTTCGGAGACGCGACGACCACCACTGGCAAACGAGCCCTCTCGAACGTCGCGCCCCAGGCTTTGTACTTAATGAACAGTGAGTTCGGGGGGGGGGGGAGCCGCAATGCGAAGGGATTGGCTCGGCGGCTCGCGGAGCCTAGCGACGACTTCATCGATCGGCTTTACATGACTGTTCTGGTCAGGAGCCCTCAAGACAGCGAGCGCGCCGCGGCTCAGGACTTCATCTCCCAGTTTGCTTCAGAAGAGGCAGGTTGGACTAGCTTCTGTAAGATGCTACTGGCGTCGAATGAGTTCCACTATGTCGACTAGACAACCAGTTTCAAGGCGCGCGCTGCTGCGTCAATCCGCCCTAGGGATCGGGTCACTCGGCCTCTACAACCTGTTGGCCGAGAATCGTTTGTTGGGTGCGACGGGCAGCCCGCTAGAGGCGCGTCAGCCCCACTTCGCGCCGCGCGCCAAACGAGTCATCTTCCTGTTTATGCACGGCGGCGTTTCGCACGTCGATACATTCGACCCGAAGCCTCGACTCAAGCTCGATCACGGCAAGCCCTTGCCGATTAAGCGCGAGTTAACGTTCAACGAAAAAGCCGCGGGGGCACTGTTGCAATCTCCGTGGGCGTTTTCTCAGCACGGCCAGAGCGGAACCCCTGTGAGTGAGCTGTTCCCGGAGGTGGCGAGCTGCGTGGACGACATGTGCGTCGTGCGGTCGATGGTAGGTGAAGGCGTCGATCATGGCGCCGCCATGTTGCAGCTCTTCACGGGAACGTTCTCATTTACGCGCCCCAGCATCGGTTCTTGGACGCTGTATGGACTAGGGACCGAGAACCAGAACTTACCTGGCTTCATTACGATCAAACCGACGCAGTGGCAGGGCGGAGATAAGCTGTTCGGGCCAAGCTTCTTGCCGGGCGCCTACCAGGGTACGGCGATTGGTTCGTCCGCGATGCAGGTAGACGACGTACTGTCAGAACCGATAGCTCACCTAGCGCCGCGGGATGTTACGACTCAGGAACAGCAGTACGAGCTTGACCTACTGCGGCAGATGAACGCGCGGCATGCAGGCGATCGCCGTTACGATCAAAATTTGGAGGCCAGGATCCAGGCATTTGAACTCGGTTTCCGCATGCAGCTGGAAGCTCCCGAGGCATTAGATACAGCAGGAGAATCCGAAGCCACAAAGAAGCTGTACGGCCTAGACGAGGATGTGACCCGAGACTTCGGTTGGCAATGTTTAATGGCCCGTCGATTCGCCGAGCGCGGAGTTCGGGTCGTGCAGTGCACACACTCTGGCGTGGAAGAAAAGTGGGACCACCACAGCGATATTCTGCGCTTGCACCCGCTGCGGGCTCGCGAAGTAGACAAGCCAATCGCCGGACTCATCAAAGACCTCAAGTCGCGCGGGATGTTAGACGACACGCTGGTTGTTTGGTCGGGCGAGTTCGGCCGAACGCCGTTCTCCCAAGGCGCTGACGGCCGCGATCACAATCCATACGGCTTTTCGATGTTCATGGCCGGAGGAGGCGTCAAACCGGGAATCACCTATGGCGCCACCGACGAGTTTGGCTATCACGCGATAGAAGACCGCATGCATATCCATGACCTTCACGCGACGATCCTGCACCTGATGGGTCTCGACCACGAGCGCCTGACCTATCACTACGGCGGGCGCGCCTTCCGGTTAACGGATGTGGCCGGCGTCGTGGCAGACAAGATTCTCGCTTAGCCGCCGTAGCGCGATACTTCCCTCTTGGGCTCCATCGACAACTGTTGTGTTGGTAATCCTTAAATCGATCAACGAATTCAGGCCCAAACTATTGAATGGCCTGGCTCCGATCACCGAGTCGCTCAAGATGCTGCGCTTCTGCTTTCTGGTACTGACAATCGCATTGGCGGCGTGCGAGGACTCGTCGCCTACACAAAGCGGGAGTGTCGACACCCCTCAACTCTTCGTCGAATCCGCCGCCGCGACCGGGCTAAATTTTGATCACTTCATCGGATCGACAGGCCAATACTACCTGCCGGAGATCATGGGATCGGGCGTCGCGTTATTGGACTTTGATCTGGACGGCGACCTAGACGTGTATTTCGTCCAGGGGGCGATGCTCGACAAATCCAAGTCGCCCGAGGAATCAACCTTCCCCCCGAAGAGCGGTGTCGCCAACCGGCTGTTTGAAAACCGGCTAGTTCCCGACGGCAGACTTAGCTTTGTTGATGCGACCGCCACGTCGCGTCTCGGGGATGAGCGGTATGGAATGGGTGTGGCGGTTGGCGACTACGATGCAGACGGCGATCCTGACCTGTACGTGACCAACGTGGGTCCCAACGTTCTCTATCGCAACAACGGAGACGGGACTTTCAGTGCTGTCGAGGGCCCCCAAGACACCCGCTGGAGTACCTCTGCCGCGTTCGTCGACCATGACGGCGACGGCGACCTCGATCTCTTCTTCACCAATTACGTCGGCTTCACGCCGGCAGCCCAAATGGAATGCCTCACCGGCGGGTTGCGCGATTATTGCGCCCCCAGAGCGTACCAGCCGGTTCCGGACCGTCTATTCAGGAATGACGGCGGCAAGTTTACTGACGTCTCGAACGAAGCCGGGCTCGGGACCAAGTTCGGTAACGGCCTAGGCGTGACGACGGCCGACTTCAACAACGACGGCCACACTGACATTTACGTTGCCAACGACGGGACCGAGAATCAGCTCTGGATCAATCGCGGCGGCGGCAAGTTTGAAGAACTGGGCATGATCTCTGGGACCGCCGTCAACGTCGATGGGAGCCTCGAAGCTGGCATGGGCGTCAGCGCTGAGGATTTCGATGGCGACGGCGACATAGATATCTTCTTGACCCATCTAACCCGGGAGACGAATACGCTTTATCTCAACGACGGCAGCGGTTCGTTTCGTGACGCGACGAATAGCTTCGGACTAGCTGCCAGTTCTGTGCCCTTCACCGGATTCGGTCTGCAATGGCAGGACTTTGACCTCGATGGTCGGCTCGACCTATTCATTACCAACGGCGCCGTGACTGGAGTGGAAGCGCAGCGCGGCGACCCGTATCCTTACTTTCAAGACGACTTGTTTTATCGCGGAACCGAGGCGGGATTCGAGTCTGTCGCGGGCCGTCAAGTGTGGGGGGAACAGGACCCACAGATTGGCAGAGGTATGGCCGCGGGCGATATAGACAACGACGGCGATATCGATGTTGTGATTTCCAACAACAACGGTCCGGCTCAGCTCTTTATCAATCAGACCGAAAGTCCAATCTTCATCAAAGTGAAACCAGCGGGAAACTCACTCGGCGCTCGCGTTGGCATAAGCTTCGCCGATGGGACCAAGATGTGGCGACGAGTTCACAGCGATGGCAGCTACCTCAGCTCCTCCGAACCGGCTGTCGTCTTTGGCTTAAAGGGAATGCCGCAAGTAACCTCGCTAGAAGTTATCTGGCCAAACGGCGACGAGGAGCAATTCGCGGCACCGGCGGCCAACACGGTCTTCAGCCCCGTGAAGGGCACGGGTACGAGGCGATAGTCCGCGCTGGAGGCTCTAGAGTCAGCGCGCGCTCCGGGCAGCCAACCGATTGATGTCATTGACGACGTCGTCCTGCCCATACTGCTGGGCCATTCGCCGAGCTAAATCGAGCATTTCGGCCGCCTCGGACATCCTCCCAAGGCTGATATATGCCGATGCCAACGTGACCAGATAGGTTGGGGTTCGGAATGTCTCTTCCCGCAGGGCAAGCCGAAACTCACTAATCGCCTCGGCCGTCCGGCCCTTCTGCATCATCGTGCGTCCGAGGTTGAAATGGGCATGCCCGTAGTCGGGTCGATTGGCAATGGCTCGTCGGTAGTAGCGGATCGCCTCGTCGAGACGGCCAAACTGCTCAATCGTCTGGCCCATATCGTTGTTGGTGAATGCGTCCTCTGGGTTGAGTTCGAGCGCACGCTGAAACGACAAGCTAGCCTGCTTGTAGTCGCCTTTGTCGTATGAGAACCGCCCGTAGTTGTAGTGGACTACGACGCTGTCGGGACTTAGCGCTAGAGCCTTCTGGTAGTGCAGTCTGGATGAATCGGATTCGCCGACAATCGCGTATAAGACGATCAAGCTAGCATGGACCTGATGCAGACTAGGGTCCAGCTCAAGCGCTTGCAGGTTGTACGCGATTGCTTCTGGAATTCGCCCAGCTCTTTCCGCTTCGACGCCGGCTCTGAGGTACTCAATAGCTTTTCTATTGAGACTACGCACTGCGGTCATCAGCGGGTCCACGCCGCTTGGCGCACTGAATTTATCCTCCTCGTAGCGCTTGAAATGGGCAGCGGCGCTCTCCTCATCGCCTAAATCGCGGTAGGCCAACGCCAGGGCGTAATGTGCCTCGCCGTAGTTCGGTAGGATCTGGACGGCGCGGACCAAGTGAGCCACAGCCTCCTCCGTATTGCCCAAGGCAGCGTGTACCCCACCGATACCACGACGGATTTCGGGATCGGCAGGCTCGTAGACCAGGAGCGCTTTATAGCTGCTGAGGCTTTCATCTAGCTTGCCATCGTCGAGAAGAGCGCGGGCTAGACGCTTCTCCGCGGGAAGATTCGTTGGGTCCATCGCTAGAACTGAGTTGAACGAGGCGATCGCTTCGTCATAGCGTCCCTCGCTGGCGCGGATAACACCCAGGTAATAGGGCCAGCGCAGACCCGTGGGCTCCAGGGTCTCCGCTCGTTGGTAAAACTGTACGGCGAGTTCGAGCTGCTGGTAGGCATGCAACAACTTCGCCACCTCGCCGTTCGCTGAGACGTCCTTCGGGTTCGCGCGCACAACAGCAAGCTTCGTCGCTAGCTGGTCCGAGAGCTTTGGGTCCAGAGTCGAGAGATCTACTTCAGGCAGCGGGCCGACAGCGGCAGCGGGCGGGTTGCGGTCTGCGCATTGGATCAGAGTAGCCAGGCACAGCGAAACTGCGATCGCGGTCAACCGGACGTCAAAGCGCACGTCGTCCATTGTAGCGCCGCCGGAAATTGGTGGACGCGAGATCGCTAGCCCTGGTCCTCCGTGCCGCGTCGCAGAGACCCTGGACGATTCCGCCAGCGCCACTGGTTTACCGCTGTAAATTAACAACTCCGAGAAAGCTGACGCGATTCGCTCCCTTGACTCGTATCAGCGGCCCTCAACTGAAGCATCGGTCAGGTTGTGATACTCGCAAGAGACGACTTTCACCACGCAGACAGGGTGCTTACCAGGAGGAGGGCGGGCGATCCCTGGTAGCGATACCAAAACGGCCAGCGCCCCTGCACGACGGAAGCTTCCAACCGTTCGCTACGGTTCGTAACGTACCTATTCATACGCATACGGCCCTACCGTCTTGACGGAAAGCTATATACCGCATCGTGCATTGGGCCGTACATCCCATACGCAGCGACAACTGGCCCCTCATGCCAATGAACCCGCTCTTATATCGAGTTCAGGTCTTAGACCGCACCTGCGACATCCTGGAATGTCTCGCAAACAACGGTCCTGAACTCGGAGTCTCCGAGATCACTTCTGACCTCGGTTTAAGCAAGACGACCGTGCATCGTCTGCTCTCAGCTTTGACACAGCGCGAGTTCGTTCAACGCGTGCCGGCCTCGGGTAAGTATCGGCTGGGCATGAAGTTATTCGAGTTGGGACAGAAGGCGGGCAACGCTGACGGTCTCGTCGCAAGCGCCGGATCGTACCTGACTCGACTCGTATCTGAGACGGGAGAGACGGCTCACCTAGGAGTGCTTCGTGAGGGCCAGGTCGTCTGTCTGTGTGCGGTCGAAAGCCCCAAGACTTCGCGCTCGCCTGCCGCGATAGGCGAGCGAACGCCGGCGCATGCTTCTTCGTTGGGCAAGTGCATGCTGGCGGGTCTCTCTTCCGGCGAACTGACCGTCGCGCTGGCCCAGCTGAGCTGGGAGCGCTTTACGCCCCGCACGATGGTCTCCGAAGAAGTCCTCATCAAGGAATTGCAGAAGGTTCGGCAACAGGGTTTCGCTGTTGACGATGAAGAGTTTGAGCAAGGTATCAAGTGCGTCGCAGCGCCTGTCAGGGACAGGTCGGGACGGGTTAGAGCTGCTTTGGGCATTGCCGGACCGAGGTCTCGCCTTGGCCCGCAAGTCATGCAGCACCACGCAGCGACAGTCGTTGGACTGTCAACGCAAAGTAGAAAGATCCCCTAATCGCGCAAAGTAGGAAGTTCCCCATGAGTTGCCTGCTCA
>JAQCLD010000119.1 GCA_027592785.1 Acidobacteriota bacterium | reverse complement strand
CCTCCCGACACCTTCGCTCACCCCTACCGCGCCCTCGCCCTAATCCTTACCGACGGATTTGGGACAGGCCGTGCACCGTTTTTTGTTTTGAACAACTTGGCTATGATGAACGCTCATGTCGACCACCCCTTCGCTGATTCCGCGCTCTGTTCTGTTCGGCAATCCGGAACGCACTAGCCCCCGTCTTAGCCCCGACGGATTGCGCCTCTCTTACCTGGCGCCCAGCGAAGGCGTGCTCAACATTTGGGTCAAGACCATCGGCCAAGACGACGATCGCGTCGTCACCAAAGACCGCCAGACCGGCATCCGCACTTATTTCTGGGCCGACGACAACGAAACGATTCTCTACATGCAAGACACCGACGGCGACGAGAACTGGCATGTCTTCGCGGTGAACCCAAAAACGCTTGAAACCCGTGACCTGACGCCCTTTGAAGGCGCTCGCGTGGGCGATCTGATCACCGATCTTAATCATCCTGACGAGATTCTTGTAGGCCTCAACAAGCGCGATCCGCAAGTCTTCGACATGCATCGGATTCGCCTCAGCACCGGCGAGGAAACCCTTGAAGCCGAGAACCCCGGCATCTATGTCGGCTGGCTCACCGACAACGAATTCCGTGTGCGCGGCGCGATGGCCGCCAACGCCGAAGGCGGTTTCGACTTGCTTGTCGGCAAGACTCCCGGGGCCGACTTCGAACCCTTTCTCTCATGGAGTTCCGAAGACAGCGGCGGCCCTCACGGCTTTGCCCCCGACGGCAAGAGTCTTTACATCGAAGACAGTCTGGCGAGCGATACAACCGAGCTTTATCAGATCGACCTCGACACGGGAAAGAAGACGACAATCGCCAACAACGCGCACGTCGACGTTGGTCCCGTGATCACCCATCCCGACCTACATCACATTCAAGCCGTCGGCTTTGCGCTGCACAAACTCGAGTGGACAATCTTCGACGATACGATTCGTTCGGATTTCGCTGCGCTCGAAGCAATCGAGGACGGCGAGCTCTCCATCGTCAGCCGTGACAAGGCCGACAACACTTGGCTTGTAGCTTTCGCCTCCGATACGCAGCCCGCGCGCTACTACGCCTGGGACCGTAACGTACGCAAGGCCGAGTTCCTGTTCAGCGCACGACCGGAGCTGGAGCAATACGAACTCGCGCCAATGAAACCCGTCACCGTCCCCGCGCGCGACGGCCTCGAACTCGTCTCGTACTTGACCACGCCCGCCGACGCCAACGGCCCTCTGCCGTTGGTGCTCAACGTTCACGGCGGTCCCTGGGCGCGTGACGAGTGGGGCTACGATCCGGAAGCGCAATGGTTCGCCAGCCGCGGCTACGCCGTGTTGCAGGTGAACTTCCGCGGCTCAACCGGCTTCGGCAAAAAGTTCCTCAACGCAGGCAACCGCGAGTGGGGCGCCAAGATGCACGACGATCTGCTCGACGCCGTCGAGTGGGCAGTCAAAGAAGGCATCGCCGATCGCGCCAAAATCGCCATCTACGGCGGCAGCTACGGAGGCTACGCGGCGCTAGTGGGCGCGGCGTTTACTCCTGACATCTTCTGCTGCGCCGTCGATATCGTCGGCCCATCGAACATCTGCACCTTGATTGAATCGATCCCGCCTTATTGGGCGCCGCTGATGCACCAGTTCCGCGTGAAGGTCGGCGACATCGAAACCGAACGCGACTTCCTCGAATCGCGCTCGCCCTTATTCAAAGCCGACGAAATTCGTATCCCCATGTTGATCGCCCAAGGCGCCAACGACCCGCGTGTGAAACAAGCCGAAGCCGAACAGATCGTCGCCGCCCTGCGCAGCAAAGGCAAAGAAGTCGACTACCTCTTGTTCGAAGACGAAGGCCATGGCTTCTCACGGCCCGAAAACCGCATGGCCTTCTACGCCGAAGCCGAACAGTTCTTGGCGCGATACATGGGCGGCGACGCAGAACCTGCCAGCGACGACGAGAGTGCACGACTTAAGGTAATCAAGGACTAAGGTCTAGGGTTACCCCGGCAGCCGTCAGCGACGAAGCGCTACTAGGAGCCATCCGCAGAAAAGCAAGGACAATGCGATGTGTGGCAGATCGCGCGGAACAAGCCGCGCGAAAATGGTAGGTGACTGGAGCGACTCGCACGCCTCCTACACGGAGGCGCAACCCTTTACTAACGTTGGAGTTAACCCCCAACTCGTGCCCACGCATGACAAACCTTGTTCCCAGGAGTCTTAGGGTAATCCACAGTTCTAGGTAAGGCTAGGACCCAACTATGAGGGTTCTTAGGCCATTGGTACGCTCTGGGCATAGTCGCATTCGAAGCGGCACACAGAGGGTAGAGGAATACATGAAATTATTTAGAACATTACTTGTCGGCGTGAGTCTGGGAGCCTGCTTCCTGAACGCGGCGTCCGCCGCGACGATCTCGGACTTCTCATTCATCTCCGGGGTAACAGATGCGCCCGGCGGTGGCTCATCGACTACTGGTGCTCTGGGAACAGGGTTCTCTGTTTGGACCCTGCAGACTCTAACGGCGGAGAACACCGACGGCTTAGGAAGTGTCACCACTCGAACGGAGCCCGGATTGCTGGCTCTCGAGACTGGATTCGGAACATCGGGTCAGGGCACGGCCTTTTACACCGCGGGTGGAGCGGTCGACATGAGTTCGGTGAGTGCCTTTGTCATCGATTTCTTGAGCGCGGACTTTGCCGGCGGCGACGTGTCCCTGCGGGTGATCGATACGCTGGCCAACAGTACCGGCTTTCTGGACTTCACGGGCGGCGGGACTCTAGGCACGACGAGCGCCGCGTTTTCGATTTCTGCGGCTACCGTCGCAGGTTTCGGCGTGGACCTATCGAGCATCGCGTCACTAGAGTTGTTCTTCACCAGCGGAGTTGCCGCCAACGACTTGGCTTTCGACTCTTTCCGCACGGACGATATCTCGGGAGTCCCGGAGCCAGCCTCACTGCTGCTCTTCGGCCTCGGTCTGAGCATAATTGGTCTTGGCTTTCGCAAAAAGCCGATTGGCTAAGATTCCAATACGGGTCGCCGTGAAGCGGCGGCACGCTTTCGCGTAGGGCCTTCCGGTAGTTTCTGGCTACCGGAAGGCCTTGCCATATTCGGAACCGCTCGCTCGCCGTCGGTCCTATCCCGCAGCAGGCGTCCTAAAATAGGGGCCCGTCGACTGGCCGTTCCTTATCAAGCTGGCGGTGTTGCGGTCAGCGCTGATCCCCCACAGACGACGAACAATCCCGCATCGGCTCGCTCAGGAAATAGAACGAGGGCCAGCCCCAGTCCGGACTCAATGGGTCGCGTAACGTTCGCGCAGCTTCGCGACGCCCCAGTGGAACCGGTACAGGATCGTCGAGTTCCACAGCGCGTGCATGCGTTCTGTACGCAACAAATCCAACGCCTTAAGCGCGAACGGCAGGTGTACATACTCCGTCCGCATATGGCGCAGCCTTCGATGCATTCGCAGCCGCTCATTGATCGATCGCGGGTCCAATCCTTGCAGGACTCGCGGTGGGACCTCAGCCCGCAGAAAGCGCTCGAAGTCCTCTTCGCTCTCCTGACTGATCATCTTGGGGCCCCCGCCGCGCTTCCGCTGCCCAAAGAGTTCTCGCCCTACGCCGGCTTCTTCCCCAATACGCCGCGCAATCGGTCGGTCATAAGTTCCGCGGCCTAGTTTCCACGGGAGCATCTCCGCCGAGTGAGTGATTCGATAAATGGCAGCCCCATGAAGCGCGCCGATGTACGGGATGGGCAAGTTCACAAACCCCGTCCGCAACCGAAACTCTCCCAGTGCGTGTCCCGACAGATGGCACTCTTCGATCTCACGAAAGTTCGCCCGGCTGCACGCTCTACTCAGTCCCCAATAGCGCCCTCCGTTCCTCCCGGATACGAACATGGATCCCTTCAACTGGTCTTCCATCAGCCGTGTACTCGCATCCGTGCTCGATACGGGACTGAAGAAGAACTCTGCCCGCGGATGGCCAGCGACGCCGGCGACGTCCCCGCGCACATACTCCGTCGCCGTCATGCCCAGCACCCGTAAGGAGGCAGCCCCGCTGTCATCGACCGCGACCGGGGTCGCGCCTGCCGTCCGGTTCGCGGAAACCCCGGTGCTATGCGCGTAGGTCACACCCTCCTTGCACCCCGCCAAACTGGCGATCGCCGCTGAAGCCGTTGAATCATAGCCCGTCGAACAAGCGGCGACCAGACGATACTTGGCAGTGCGCTGCGACGCAGCTGCGTTCGCCGCAAGCGCCTGCGTCGTCGAAAGCAGCAGGCCGAAGTACTCGGCATAATTCGCCGGAGGCGGTCCAGCCGGTTTGTCCGCTCGGCGAATCCGCAATTCAGAATCCAACTCGATGTTGCAGCACGGGTATAACTCCACCTCCCTGCCTCCAGCTGTACGGAGCAGGGCGGCAGGCGCGGCAATTCCTTCGCGCACCATAGCGAGCAGATCAAAGAAATAGTTTGGGTAGCAGATATCGAGCTGATCTCCAGCTTCTTCAAGCAAGAACACCAGCGAGTTCGACACCAAGACTTGGTCTGGCTTGCGCAGCAGGAAGAGGCGCTCCATCGGGTGGAACGGAGCGGCAAATACCATCGTGTCGCCGCGTATTCGGCCGCCGGTTCCCGCCAGCGTCGTTACCCGATCGAAATCAAAGGCGGCGAAGTCCCCGTCCCAAGCGCCCTCGACGAATCCGTCGCCCCTCGTCTCCACGCCGCTGCCGTGGCGCACGAAGGTGCAGCCGCTGAGCTCAACTCTCGCGCACCAACTCAGCGTGGGGAGCCGTGACAGTTCCTCAAACGTTAGCGTCAAGCCAGATCTCCAACCCGCTCAGTGCGACGTCTCACAACCTGCCAACCAACTCCATCCAACAACCAGACTATACTCCGACGGCGCCCGGAGCAGGTCGCGGCAAACGACTCACCGACTCGGACTCAGAGCGGTCGCCATCCTGTCGCCGACGCCCGCCCCAATCCCCCTCCACGAACTTTCAGCTACAATTCCGGCAGCACGGCGATTCGCTCCCCATGAGCGATACCCCATGCGGTAAAGGAGAACAACAACTTGGCAACCGACGAATGCGAGAAGTGCGGGATGAGCGTCAATGCCACCTGCGGCAAGTGCGATGCGCCCCTCGAAAACGACACCCTGAAACTGGAAGACGGCAAAAGCGTGCAGATCTCGAAGTGCCCCAACGGCCACGGCAAGATCAAGTCGCCCATGTGCTGCGGCCAGGACATGAGCTGCTCTACCTCTTAAATCGATCCCCGCCGCAACCGGAGTGATGTCCATGTCGATCCGATCCGCAGGCTGGAGATGCCGATTCGGCATACTTCTGCTCTGTTGCACCGCGTCAAGCGTGTTGCTCGCCCAAGACCTCCCCGATCCAGCCAGACTCGAGGCGGCGATTCAGCGCTTCGAAGCGCAAGACAAAGACAACCCGCCTCCGCGCGGCGCCATCGTACTGACCGGCAGTTCCAGCATCACCCGCTGGAATGATCAGTCCGTCAAAGATCTCGCTCCTCTGACCGTGATCCCCCGGGGATTCGGCGGCAGCGTGATGAACGATGTCCTCTACTACCTCGATCGCATCGTCCTCGAGTACGAACCCCGAGCGGTGGTCATCTACGAAGGCGACAACGACACCGACATTTCACGGGCTATTCCTGGGACCGTAATCCTCGACCAGTTATCGCGCATCATCGCGAGAATCCACGAGGCTTTGCCCGAAACCCGCATCTACGTCCTTTCCGTCAAACCAAGCGTTCGCCGCTGGAACGTTTGGCGGCAGGCGCAAGATGTCAGCGCAGCCTATCGGGAAATCGCCAACAAGGATCCATTGGTTTCCTACGTCGACGTCGCGACCCCATTTCTGGACGCAAGCGGCAACGTCATGACCGACGTCTTCGTCAAAGACAACCTTCATCACAACGAACTGGGAACTCTAATTTGGGGTTCGGCGATCCGCGCCGCTTTGATGCCCCAAGAAGCGCGCTACGAGTAATTGACGTCGTAGAGAAAACTAGGCCAGTTCGTGACATGTCCTACACCATCGAACCCCATCCAGATCATGCTCGGCTCTTCCAGCTGCGCCTTGAGCGCGAATCGCTTCGCCTGTTTCTGGAGGCCGCGGCGGACCTGACCGAACAGCGCCTGACCTACGTACCCTACCTGCGCCTCGTTGCGGCCGACTACCTGCAACAGGCCGTGGGCGGCGATATTGTCGAACGCATCAACCAAATCGTGCGCGATCGACGCAGCGGCGGCTTTACCCTTTCGGTGGACGGCGAACTTCACGGACTGGACCAGCAGGTCGCCCTGGGCACGGCGGTCTCCCACCTCCTCGGCCTGCCCAACTTCGACGACATGACCGGCAACTACTACGCCTGCTTCACTGTGCAGGACACCTACGACAGCGACTCCTATCTGCGACAGGCTTACCGTACTTTCACCCTCCATACCGACGGCACCTACATCAAAGAAGCCACCGACTGGATTCTAATGATGAAGATGGAAGAGCGCCACGCCGTAGGCGGCGAGTCGCGCCTGTTGCATCTCGATGACTGGGAGGACCTACGCCGCTTCAGCCTGGATCCCCTGGCTTCCCATCCGTTCACCTACCGGTCGCCTCCCAGCAAGAACTATCCCGTGACCCTCGAGAAAACGACCTTCTACAAGAAGTTCGGCGGGCCCTGCATGTGCTTCATCGATCAGTTCGTCTTTCCCGACACGATTGAGCAGGCCCGCTACTTGCGAGATTTCTCGGCCTCGATGGAAGCTTCGCCCGCGGTCCATTCCCTGCCGCTTCCGGTGGACCAGCTGATCGTGCTCAACAACCACTTTTGGCTGCATGGCCGGGAGGCCTTTACTAAAGATCCGAAGCTGCACCGCGTGTTAATGCGGCAGCGCGGATACTTCCGCGATTGACTGCCGCCTCAAGCTTTCTAGAGATGCTTCGCTAGAAAGGGGAGCCCAGCCCCGCCATGGAAGCTGTGTTCGCCCATGAAGACCTCATGTTCGGCAAACTCGGACCTGTCGAAAGTTGCGTAGACTTTCTTCACCCTCTCAAAACTCTCTCGGCTTGATTCCACAGGAAAGATTTCATCTTTGTCGCCAGATTCGACGAACAGCGGCCGCGGGGCGATCAGTCCCGCGACGTCGTACATCTCGCACCACTGCAAAATGCCGGGCACGTAATTGTCAATACAGTGCGAGATGCTGAGAATACTGTCGCGGAAGGTGTTGAGGTATCCGCTAATGAGTGCAGCCTTAATACGTGGATCGAGCGCAGTGGCGAACGTTGTGATCGTCCCGCCGCCGGAGATACCCATGCAACCGACCCGATCCGCATCGAGGTCGTCGCGGGTCTCTATCCAATCGATGGTCCGCATCACATCGAAGACCCGCCAGGCAATCATCGTTTCTCCCAGAAGTAGAGCAGCGCCGGCGGTTGGCTGGCACGAGGAGGCGCCCAGACTCTTCTCCTTGGCACTCTGATCGCGACGGCAGCCGAAACCCACCTGTTCAATTGCGACCGCTGCCATTCCGTGCTCGACGCATTGAATGGCAAAGTCGTGTTGGTAGCCTTCTTTGTCGGTGCGCTCCCGGCCTTGGTCATCAATGCCGACGATGTCTTCCACTCCGCGGCCGTGCCCCGGTAGGCAGATCATCGTGCGATGCGGAGCTGCAATGTCGCGTGGCGTCAACAGATGGCCCAGCACAACAAGCCCTGGACGGCTCTCAAACACGAACTTTTCACGCCGATAGTTGGCGAACTCTTTTACCTCAAGCGTCTGGGCCTGTAGCGGCGTCTCCCGCAACGGAATCCCGCCGATCAGTTCGGTCACTTTCGTTCGAAGCTCTGCCTGCCAACGCTCTGCTTCTTCAAGCTCAGTGGCCCGGAAGGTCATCCGCAGCGGGGCGTCTTTGTAGCGTGATTGTGACCAGACGAGGGAGTCAAAGGCTGTGGCGTCCACCCGGTCTTCGAAGCCGTCGAGGGCCCCCGTGTAAGTCGAATCGGCAGCCACACAAGCGGGCGCCAGGGCGGCACTGACTCCAGCCAGCCCAAGTTCACGACGAGTCAGGTCATTTGACATGCCCACAGTGTACTTACCGCGAAGTCGCTCTGCCACGACGCAATACCCGCCAACTTCGAAATGTTCGATCGCTGCACGCGAGTTGCCTCCGATACGTTCGGAAAGCTTCCTCAATCGCAACCGAGG
Organism: Acidobacteriota bacterium; assembly: GCA_027592785.1. Lineage (GTDB taxonomy): Bacteria > Acidobacteriota > Terriglobia > Bryobacterales > UBA6623 > CAMPKL01. The sequence goes on along the minus strand of JAQCLD010000119.1, from coordinate 3,830 downwards.
TACGTCCTTCGCGAGTAGCTTCCTACCTGTCCTTAGGGAGGCAACTACCCCTTGAAACACGCCCTTGGGACCAGCTGAACACGCCCAGAAATCGACTGCTTCCTACAAATTTCAATACAGGAAGTTACTCAAAGCCCCTATCAGAAGTGCTGTTATCGGTGTCGGCAGGCACGCCGAAACACAAGCACTACCCCTCAACATGTGATGGAAGTTGACACCGCCCTGCGGATGCCGTATTCTTCCCTCGTATGACGATGGGTAATAGACAGAGACAGAGGAATGAACTGCTGCCGGGCAGCGTTGATTTGCTAATCCTGAAGGCACTGCTCAGAGGCCCTCGCCATGGGTACGCCATAACGAAGTACATCCGTGACACCTCTGATGAAGCCCTATCGATGGGGGAGAGTTCGCTCTATACCGCCCTGCAGCGGCTCCTGCTGACCGACTGGGTTCGCGCAGAGTGGGGCGCGTCGGAAAACAATCGGCGGGCGCGCTACTACACGCTGACGGCTGCCGGGAAGAAACACCTGGCGGCTGAAACGCGGCAGTTCGACGACTTGGTCGGCGCCATCCAGCGCGTGCTCCACGCGACATAGGGAGAGACCTTGCTGAGGAAATTGCTTCACAAACTGCGCTACCTCCTAGCACGTGATCGTCGCGAGGATGAGCTGGCTGAAGAGCTGCAATTTCATCGCAGCTTGGCTGAGCAAGATGGCCTGGATGCTGGACTGACGCCAGACGAGGCTCGGCGACGCGCACGCCGGCAGATGGGCAACGAGACGTTGGCGCGTGAGGATGCCCGTTCGATTTGGGCCTTCCCGATGATCGACGATCTTATTCAGGATTTGCGATATACGTGTCGAGCGCTGGCCGGATCTCCCGCGTTTTCAGTGACGGCGATCACCAGTATCGCGCTTGGGATCGCCGCCACCACCGTTGTGTTCAGTTTTCTCTACGCCTTGCTGCTCAATCCTTTCCCCTATCAAGGTGCCAATCGGATGTTCTGGGTTGGCGGCGGAGAGAGAACGGGGCCTACTGGGCCGCTCTTGTTGTCTCCAGCAGAGTTCATCGAAGTGCAACGCATGGGCGTAGTGGAGGATGCCATCGCCACCGTGCCGTCGATCATGGCCGTTAGTGGCGGCACCTTGTCGCAAGCCGTTCCAGGTGAGCGTGTGTCGGTGAATACCTTCGACTACTTTGGTGTACCGCCGCTCCTCGGCCGCACGTTCACCAAGGAGGACGTGTCCGCGAATCAGGCGTCAGGATCCGTTGTCGTTCTGAGCTATCGGTTCTGGCAACGACATTTTGGTGGGGACGCGGGTGCGCTGGGTGCAGTGCTGCGCGTCGAGGGTCGGGACTATGAGGTCGTCGGGATCCTTCCGCGACGCTTCATGAGCATGTTTAACACGACGGAAATTCTCCTTCCTCTTCCCTCTGCGCAGGACCTCAACGCTCGCATGTACGTGCAGGTTCGTATCAAACCCAATGTAATGAGGGGCGGGGCGGAAGCCGCATTGCAGCAGCTCTTTTTGAGCCTGGCGAATGCCTCGCCCGGTCGGTTTCCCGGTGAGTTCCGCGTGCAATTCAAGGGTCTACGTGAGGCGCGCGGTGACACCTACACGGGGACGTTGGTGCCACTTCTTGTGGTCTCCGCGCTCCTACTCGTCGTTGGTTGCCTGAATGTCGCCATCCTCTTGCTGGCGCGAGGAACGAGTCGCCAGGCCGAACTGGCCACTCGAAAGGCGCTCGGCGCCAGCAAGGGGAGGTTGGTTCGCCAGCTGCTGACGGAATCAATCGTGCTCGGCGCCGTGGGCGGGGCGATCGGCATCGTATTGGCTGTCTGGGCCGTGCCAGCGGTGCTGGCCGTGTACCCGCAATATCTTCCACCAGACACCGTGGTCCGGTTGAGCGGCCCGGTACTCGCATTTGCCACTATCGTGGTCCTGCTGATGACGCTTGCCTTCGGTCTGTCGCCGGCGTTCAGGCTGTCCTGCGCGGACATGAATCTGCCCATGGAGGGTAATTCACGCGCGGCATCCAGCGCCGTTCATAGAAGACGCTTCTATCCAGTTCTAATCGTGGGGCAGGTTGCGCTGACGGTGGTCTTGTTGGCAGCAGGAGGCACCGCATGGCGCACGTTTCAGACGTTATCTCACGTGGAGTTGGGGTACGACGCGCAACACATTCTTCGTCTGGCTTTACGGCTTCCAGATGGGCACTTGGAAACATGGGCCGAGCGTGCGCGCTTCTCGAATCGCCTTCGTGAACAGATAGTCGAGACCTCGGGTGTTGACTCCGTCGCCGTTGGTCAGCTTCCGCCTTTTGCCGGTGGACGGATGGGAATAGTCCTTTCAGACCGTCCACCGTCCGATGATCAGGCTTCACTGATTCAGCTGGTCAGCCACGAATACTTTTCCACGCTGATGATTCCACTTGCGCGTGGTCGGCTCTGGTCAACTACCGACAATGCCACGGCTGCGCCCGTGGCAGTGATCAATCAGGCCATGGCGCGTCGATTTTGGCCAGGTGTTGATCCGGTTGGCAAACGCCTTCGCCTACCTAGTCTCAAATCTACTGCCCCCGATCGGGAGACCGCGCCATGGCTCGATGTCGTGGGTGTCGTCGGCGACACGCCGAATACGGGACTGCGCGAGCCTCCGTCACCGATGATCTACCTGCCGAATACGCTCCTGCTCACCGCGAACTAATATCTAGTCATTCGGACGCACGGTGATCCGGGGACCATGTTCCGGATGGTTCAGAGCAAAGTGCAGGGCGTGGATGCGTCCACGATTGTCGCCAACAACTATGTGCCATCACCAGGCTCGAACACCGCCACCGAGATTTTAAGGGACATCGGATGGGGACGGGAGCGGTTGGTGGCTTCCCTCTCGCTCGCGTTCGCAAGCGTCGCACTCGCTCTTGCGGCGGTCGGCTTGTACGGTGTGGTGTCGTACGTGGTCAGGCGCAGGCGGCGTGAGTGCGCCATTCGCATGGCGCTTGGGGCACCACGCGCGGCGGTCATTGGGATGATCCTCCGTTCAACAATGCGTGCCGTGGCGGTAGGACTCGCACTGGGTGTGTTGCTCAGTCTCGGCATGAGCCGCATGTTGATGCTATGGATTGGCGGCACCGCGCCGGACCCTGCGTTGTTTCTGTCGGTAGGGGTTGTTCTTCTCACCGCAGCTTCGATCGCGGCACTCATTCCCGCGCGCCACGCCGCAACCTTGGATCCGCTGGCCGCGCTCCGGTGTGAATAGTCTTTAGGCCTCGATTCGGGGGCGTCGTTAGCTGCAACCAAGCCGCCGCTCGAGATTGCCCTCCGCATCGCTTTCAGCGTACGTCTGCGAGGATGCGGCGATGACGTACTCACATCCTCGGGATTCGCCTTGCCGTTCTAGGTAAGCGGCCAGGACGAAGTCGCGCGCGTGGACGCTCGACCTGTTGATCCTTCAAACACTCCGGCTGGGTCCGGCTCATGGCCATACGATTGCCAAGGCGATTGACGTCGTTCAGATGATGTGCTGCGGGTGAGACAGGGGTAGCTGTATCCGGTGATCGGTGGTGATCGGTGGTGATCGGTGACGGGGTGCAGGCCACAGGGAATTGAGTCCAATAGCGAACTGATCCCGGCTACTACCGCGTGGGTTCGTCCCGGCACCCAGCATCCAAGACGCTTCGTGCCGCTGCAGACTGAGAGACTGGCGACAGACGCGAGATAGGCCCCTTCCACCACCTAGTCTAGAACTCCAAAGGCCCCCTCCCAGGAAATTAGGACCCCCATGCTACAACTGAATCAGAAGATCCCTGGCTAGGCGAGATACGGCCAG
>JAQCLD010000118.1 GCA_027592785.1 Acidobacteriota bacterium | reverse complement strand
CTTCGCTCACCCCTACCGCGCCCTCGCCCTAATCCTTACCGACGGATTTGGGTATTGGCGCGTCGAACACCTGGAACATTGGGTGTTGAAAGGCTCGCCGTTGCAAAAGGTAGATGCTGCGTCGCCTGTGCTGCGCCGGGTCCAAAGTGACCGCCCATCTGCCGGAATTGCCGGTGATGCCGTAAAGCTCTTCGTTACTGAGCGGAACGACCACAGGAGTACCGCCCATTTCGAGGTTCAACTCGCCTGAGGCCGCGAGCGTGGCGTCGCGTAACTCTTCCGCATCGAGGCGCCGGCGGTTGAAGTGCGAAAGATAGCGGTTGCGCGGGTCTTTCTCGGTCGATGCCGCCGTCGGGGCCGTCTGGCGGCGGTACGCATTCGACGACATGATCAGCTTGTGCATCTGTTTGACGGACCAATCGCGGTCAACAAATTCAGTGGCCAGCCAATCCAGCAACTCCTGATTGACTAAACCAGTGGCCCGCGTGCCGAAGTCGCTCGACGTTTCGACCAGACCTTCGCCGAAGTGGTACTGCCAGATGCGATTCACCATTACGCGAGCAGTCAGCGGATTGTCTTGACTAGCGATCCACTCGGCTAGATACTTACGACGGTACGTTGTTTTCGCGTGAAGCGGCGGCTCGGGGATGTCGCCGCCGCCAAGCGCCATCAGGTACCCTGGCTGAACTTCGTCGCCGGGCATGTCGGTGTTGCCGCGGATAGCGATGTAAGTCCGCGGAGCTTCGCGGCCCACGTCAATGATGCCCGGAGCCATTGCCGGAGGACCATAGTTGGAAAACAAGCCGACGAGCTGCTTGTCGAGACCGTCGAGCCGCTCGCGATCCTCTTGCGCGATAAACTCGCGCGCTTCGTCGTCGCTGATGCGACCAACCGCTTTTGCATTCTGCTGGACAAGCTCTGCTTGTTCAGGAGTACGCTCCTCGCGGACGAGTTCGAAAGCGGCTAGAATTTCGGCGCCATTCGGTAGATCCTCCAACTTCGCCTGCCGCGCAAGGCGCGTACCGGCATCGATTATGGCGCTGCGGCGCCGCACGATGTCACGCAGCCGGAAGTCGCGAGAATTCCAGCCGAGGTCATAGTTACGGGCCAGGTTGTATTCGAGGAAAACGCGGTCGTTCACGGCTGGTGCAAAAACCGCTTGCATGCGGTAGAAGTCGGCCTGCGGAATCGGATCGAACTTGTGATCGTGGCAACGCGCGCAACCGACCGACAGCGCCAAGAAGACTTTCGAGGTCGTGTCGACGTAATCCGTCAGCTTCTCGATCTCGTTGACGTCTTCGACCTTGAAAAGCATGTCGCGGTTGGCGTTGACGCGGAAATACCCCGTCCCAGTGCGGGCCAAGGCGTCATCGGGATACAATTCGTCTCCGGCGAGTTGCTCCTTGATGAACGTGTCATAGGGCTTGTCGTCGTTGAAGCTTTGGATGACGTAGTCGCGGTAGCGCCAAGCTTCCAGGATGTAGGGATCCTGCTCAAAGCCGGCCGTGTCGCCATAGCGAACCAGGTCGAGCCAGTGACGGCCCCACTTTTCGCCGTAGCGGGGTGATGCAAGTAGACGATCGACGAGTTTGCCCCAGGCCTGGTCGTCGCCCGCCTGGTCATCGACAAAGGCTTGAACCTCTTCGTAGCTGGGCGGCAATCCGGTTAGGTCGAACGTAGCGCGGCGGACCAGGGTTCTACGGTCGGCGGTTTCCACCGGCTTGAGCCCCTGCTTGGCCATCTTTGCCTCAAGGAAGGCATCGATTGGATTCGTGGTTCCGGCGACATCAGGAACGGATGCTTTGACTGGCTTTTTGAAGGCCCACCATCCGCTGGAGGGGACCGCCTCGCTCGACGTCTGCTCCCACTCAGCGCCTGCGGCAATCCAGTCGCGAAGTATGGCGATCTTGGCGTCGGTAAGCTTGCCGGTGGGCGGCATGTGCGGAGCGACCTCGTGTTGCACCGCCTTGAAAAGCAGGCTGCCCTCCGGGTCGCCCGGCTTCACCACGACGCCGCGCGTACCGCCCTTCAGCATGGCTTCACGGCTATCGAGTCGTAGACCAGACATCCCCGTGGAGGCGCCGTGACACTGCAGGCAGCTCTCATGCAAAATCGCCGGTCCTGTCTGCGCCACGCCCTGGACGGCCGTTAGAAACAGAAGAATCAAAGCGGATCGAAACATGGACCGTACCCCCATGCAGAAAATGTGTTCACGCGCGACCGGCGCATCCCTCTAAGCCTTTGATAATTCTAGACCATTCCCGGTCCACGCCGATCTCAGACGTGCATTTCAAACCAATCCGCTAAACTGCCTCATTCTCGGACGTTCTCGGCCCAAAACCGCCCTTATAATCTGTGCAAGACATGCCTAGCGACATCTCCCGACGAATCTTTCTGGCCGGCGCGGGCACACTCGCGCTGCCTGCCTTTGCTGCCCCGCCCTCTGCGCGGACGACGGTCGGCATGATCGGCGTCGGTGCGCGGGCGCACCAAGTCATGGAGTCCATCAAGAAGGCCCCTGGCGCCGAGATTGTCTCCGTCTGCGACGCATACACGGGCCGCATCACGCGGGCGGTCGCCCGCACGGACGGCCGCGCCAAGGCAGTCGCGAACTATACGGACATCTTGGGTGACCCGTCGATCGACACGGTTTTTGTCATGTCTCCCGATCACTGGCACGCCCGGCACGTCATCGAGTCCCTCGAGGCCGGGAAGCATGTTTATTGCGAGAAGCCGCTCACTTACACGGTCGACGAAGGCCTAGCCATCGCCCGCGCGGTAGGGCGCTCGGGCAAACTTCTGCAAGTCGGCAGCCAGGGCATCAGTTCGCCGGCCGAGAAGATGGCCGAGAAGATGATCCAGGAGGGCCGTCTGGGACGCATCACCATGGTGCGCGCGAACTATAACCGCAACTCAGCGAGCGGGGCCTGGATTTACCCGATCCCCCCGGATGCCTCGCCTGACACTGTGGACTGGAAGAAATTTCTCGGGGCCGCCCCGAAGCGGCCTTTCGATCTCGCTCGATTCTTCCGCTGGCGCTGTTACAAGGACTACTCCGGCGGCATCGCCACCGACCTATTTGTTCACCTCTGCACGACCATTCACCGGCTGATGGGCACCGGCGCCCCGCAGGACGTGATGGCTGTGGGCGATCTATACCGCTGGGGTGACAGCCGAGACGTCCCCGACACATTGAACGCCATCCTGCGATATCGCGAGGGCTTCACCGTCACCCTCAGCTCCACGTTCAACAACGGCAGCGGCGGTACGGGTTTCGAGTTCCTCGGGACAGAAGGCTCGCTCGCCGTCGGGGCCAGGACTCTCGTCTTCACCGCCGAACGCAAGACCGAATCCACCAAGTGGGTGACCGACTCCTGGCCGGACGAACTGCAGCAAGCCTACGAGAGCGCCAACGCGGTTCGCAGCCCACGGATCGAGCCGGAAGAAACTAAGTTGCGCGGCGGCGACGCTACCGACCTGCACGTCGAGAATTTCTTCACCGCGGTTCGCGATGGCACGCCGAGCGTCGAAGACGTCTGGGCCGGACACTATGCGGCGGCCTGCGCCCACATGGTCAACCTCTCGGCCACCAGCGGACGGCGCATCGCTTGGGACTTCAAAGCGCACCGTTTGATGAAGACTCAGCGAAGCTAGTTGGCGGTTCGTTAACCTGGAGGTTCCTACCTCCGGTTACGAATGCCCTCCCGCCTACGCATCGGCGTCAACGCCCTTTACCTGATTCCCGGCGGCGTCGGCGGCACTGAAATTTATCTCCGCAACCTGCTTGGGGCGTTGGGGGAGATTGACCGGCGCAACGAGTACTTCGTCTACCTCAATCGGGAAACCGGCCTCGATCTATGCCCCCGACAAGCCAACTTCGCTCCTGTTGAGACCGACGTAAAGGCGTCATTCCGGCCAGGACGCCTGCTCTGGGAACAACTACGACTGCCGTCGCATACGCGCACCGACAAACTCGATGTCCTCTTCTCTCCCGGGTTCACTGCGCCCTTGACCGGGAGCGGCCGACGCGTAACCGTAATCCACGACTTGCAACACAAGCGGCAGCCGCAGAACTTCGGCCGCTTCGAACTCATGGCCTGGGAATGGTGTGTCGCGCAATCGGTCAAGACGGCGTCCACGATCATTACTGTCTCCGAAAGTTCGAAAAACGACATCATCGAGTTTTATAGCGTGCCGCAACAGAACGTCCGTGTCGTTGCTCACGGGGTGGAGGACGACTTCTTCGGGTTGAAGAAAAACGAGACCTACGGACCAGAGCTTCTGACGGAAGCGGGATTGCCCGACTCTCCTTTTCTGTTGGCCGTCTCCACCGTGCACCCTCACAAAAACTGGGAACGGTTGATTGACGCATACGAAGCCGTCGCCAGGGAGGACGCTGACCTGCACCTCGTCGTTTGCGGCCTGCCTGGAAAGTCTTGGGATGAAGTTAAGAAGCTGATCGCCGAAAAAGGTCTCGGCGAGCGCGTTCACCTATTGGGGTGGCAGCCTAGGAAGACACTCATCGGACTTTTTAAGTACGCCGAGGCGTTGGTTTTTCCATCTACGTTTGAGGGCTTCGGCATGCCCGTACTCGAAGCGCTTGCGGCAGGGACGCCGTTGGCCTGCTCGGATATCGCACCGCTGCGCGAGCTCGCCGACGGATGCGCTACGTTCTTCGATCCGTACTCGAGCGATGACATTGCCGCCGCGATACGCGGCCTGCGGCAAGACGAGTTTCAGCGTCTGAAGTTCATCACCGCCGGCCTGGAGCGTTCTAAGAACTCCACCTGGCAGCGGGCGGCGCAGCAGACCCTGGCCATATTTTTAGAGGCGGCGCAGCGATGACCCACAGCCGGTTCCGCTGGATCGTCGTCGCCATACTGGTTCTGACGACGATCGCCTACTGGCCCGCCTTGTCGGCGCCCTACTACCTGGATGACTACTCGCTGTTCTCCGATACGGCTATGCTTCCGGGCGGCGCGAATCGGCTCTTGGATTTTGCCCGCACGAGGACGCTGACCTACTGGACTTTCTTCGCCTCGTTCCGCAGCGGCAATCAGAATCCGGCGCTCGATCATGCCGTCAACCTCATGCTGTTTCTGGCGTTAGTCGCGCTCGCGGCAAGTCTGTATCGCCAGTTGATCGGAGTCCGCGCCGCGCTGGCCGCTACGATGCTGTTCGCCTTGCACCCGCTCAACAGCGAAGCGGTCATCTATGTCTTTGCGAGGGCGTCGCTTCTGGCAGCAGTGTTCTCAGTCGGCGCCTGGCTCCTCTGGGTCCGCAAGCGGTACTGGTTCGCGGCCCTGCTGGCTGGGCTTGCCATGGCCTCGAAAGAGGAGGCCGTTGTCCTGCCGCTGTTCCTTTTAGCATTCGAAATCCTCCATCGACGATCACCCTTCGCAACGATCCGCGCACTAGCGGCGCCGCTGGCGACCATGATGATTGCGGCAGCTTTTTTCGCTCTCCGCGTTATCTACGCCGCGCGTGTGACTCCCGATGCCGGCGCGCTTGTGGGCCACAGCGTACTCACGCCGCTCGCTTACCTTCAGGCGCAGGGGCATGCTCTGTGGCTGTACGCCAGGTTGACGGTCTTGCCGGTCGGGCTCAATTTCGATCACCAGATCGGCTCATCTCCGGGCCTGGACCCATTAGGCGCTGCCGGCTTGATTGCTATCGTCGCCCTATCCGCCGCCTGCTTGTTTTGGTCGCGGCGTGAGCCGGCCCTTTTCTTTCCCTTGGGCGCCTTGCTCTTGCTGGCGCCCACTTCGAGCATCGCTCCGTTGGCCGATATCGCGGCGGAGAGACGCACGTTATTGCCGTTGTTATGCCTTGCTCCGGCCGCCGGAATTCTTGCCAGCCGCATTTTCCAAGAACGTTGGCTAGCCGTCGCCATGGTTGTATCTGGCATGTTGCTCGCGGCGTCAACCTACCGGCGTGCGGGGGTTTGGCAGGACGCGGAAAGGCTGTGGACGAACACGGTGGAGCAATCTCCTTCGAAGGCTCGCCCGAAACTGCACTTGGCTCGGGCCTTGGACGAACGGGGCGCTATCGCAGATCCATCGCGAGAAAAGTTGCTGCGCGAGGCCACGTCCGTTGAACCGGATTCAGCAGGTGCTTGGGGAGAGCTAGGGCTTTTCCTGCTGCGTGGACAGCAGACCGAAGAGGCGGTTGCGGCGCTGCAGACCGCCTATGACCTCGCCCCGGACGACCCGTCGATGGCGGCCAACCTGGGCGTCGCACTCGCCGCGCAAGGCCAACTCGGCCAGGCCGAGGACTTGTTTCGCCGCGCCCTGACCCTGAACCCCTGCAACTTCGACGCCCGCAATAATCTGCTATTTCTTTTCCGCTCAGCCGGCGATCTGGATCAAGCCCGGGCCGTCGCGCTCCCGCCTTCGGATTGCGTCTATCCGTCGGGCCAGCGAGACGCGCTAGTGCGGGCCGCTGGATTGTAGGTCTTCGCTGGCCGGCGCTGACTTCGCGCTCCAGCGGCTTAGCGCTTCAGCCAGGATCTTCAACCCGATCGGCTTCGTGAGATAGTCGTCCATCCCTGCCCGGATGCAAAGTTCCTTGTCGCCCTGCATGGCATTCGCGGTGAGCGCAAGAATTGGAGGCCTGTAGGCCAAATCTAGCTCGCGAATTCGACGCGTCGCCTCAAATCCGTCCATTTCAGGCATCTGACAGTCCATCAAGACGACATCGAAGTTCTGGGTCTGAACCGCCTCCAACGCCTCGGCTCCATTGGCGACCGCGTAAGCGTTGCAGCCGAGCCTCGCCAGCATCCGCATCGCTACTGCTTGGTTGACTGGGTTGTCTTCCGCCACCAAGACGCGCAATCCGTCAAGGGATTGCAACGGAGTCTTGGGGGCTATCGCCGAGGACGTCCCCGGCTGCTGCTGCGGCCGCCCTGCTACGCGCAACGCCTCGCAAAGCCGACCCCGCTTGAATGGCTTTCTCAGGCGGTCGGCGACTGCAACACCGTCCACCTCAGCAGGCAGTTCTTGCGTGAACGTGCCGGTCACAATAACCGGCTTGTCCAGGATCTGACTCAGCGTTGTTCCCCGGGCTTCCAGTTCCTGCTGCACCGCCTCCAGGGCGCCGAAATCAAGCAGAATTACGTCATTGTCTTGGCGCCGCTCTTGCAGCGCGGTCACGAACTGCGCAGGGTCCCCCAACATCTCGGGAGAGACGCCCCACAGTTCCAGATCGGACTCCAGCGACAGCCGAGCAGCCTCGTGGCATTCGAGTCCAAGCACGCGCATGCCGCTGAGATTGCGGCGCACCGCCTGAGATTGCGCGTCGTCCACGTAGCCAAGCAGCGCGGTAAACCAGAAAGTCGAACCCGTACCCGGCTCAGACTCCACACCCACGCGCCCGCCCATGCCCTCCGCCAGTTGTTTGCAAATCGCTAATCCCAGTCCCGTTCCGCCGTACTTGCGAGTCGTGCTTCCATCGGCCTGCATGAACGGCGAAAACAGGGATGCAATCGCGCTGCGCGAGATTCCAATCCCGGAGTCCCGGACACTAAATCGAAAGCGCACGGACCCCTCTTCTTGCTCCAGCACATCGACTCGAAGTTCAACATACCCTCCGATCGTGAACTTCACGGCGTTGCTCAATAGATTCAGAAGTACCTGGCGGAGGCGACCGGGATCTCCGACAACCGTCACGGGAGCGCTTGGATCGATCGTAGTGGCGAGTTTCGTCCGCTTCGAGGCAGCCTGTTCCGCGAATAGACCAACGGCCTCCTCGATGCATTCTTCGAGATTGAACACAACCGACTCGAAGACGAGCTTCCCAGCCTCGATCTTCGAGAAGTCGAGAATGTCGTTGATGATCGTCAGGAGCGACGAAGCGCTGAACCGAATCGTCCGAAGGTACTCCCGTTGTTCTGAGTCCAGGTTGCTGCCCTCTAATAGTTCGGCCATGCCGACGATGCCGTTCATGGGCGTACTAATCTCGTGGCTCATGTTCGCTAAGAACTGACTCTTGAGCCGGGCCGACTCTAGGGCCACCGATCGCGCGCGTTCGAGATCGACGGACTGCTTCAGCAGCTGCTCTGCTTGATCTTCTACCCGCGAGCGCGCCTCTTCCGCGTCCGTCGCGTAGCGGTTCAGCTGTTGCTCAGCATCCTTGTGGGACGTAATGTCTTGGAAGGCCCCTACAAGCCGATACACGTTTCCCCGCGCCGGTAGCGCCTTGCCAATGGACCGGACCCAAAACCTACGTCCCGCGGCAGCGTCGTAAGGGAGATCGATATCCCATGGCTCCCCATAGCCGATTGCGCCTTGGATTACCGCCCTCAAGGCCTTGGCCGCGTGCGCGGGATAGGACTCGATGAACTGCTCTAAGCACAGTTGAGCGCCTTCTTCGATGCCGTGGATGCGTAACGCCTGGGCCGACCAAGAGGCCGAATTGTTGGTGATATCGAGTTCCCAGCCGCCCACTAAGGCCAACTCGGCCGCGTCCTGGAAGAGCTCGCGCGGCCCTGGCTCTGCCTGCATCGCGGCGCTGCGTTCGGGCGAATCTGATGTCAACTGATGGGGTTCTCCAGTTCCAGCAAGCATCGTCGGACACTCTCCTGCATCCTCCGCCAAGCGCGGGTTCAACAAGTGCGGTTAGATTTCTTATCGGCAGGAAGGACCCGATATCGGCGTTTCGCGCCAAACCGGCCAAACACCTATGCTGTGGAGGACAAGCAATTCTGCAGAACGAACCAGCAATCGTGTCTATTTGCCGAAACTCGTCGATAAGAGATCAGAACAGTCTTCGCCACCTCTTGGGCCGAAGCTCACTTGAAGATTCATATGACCACAGCCGCCAACACCGCAGCTTCCGAACAAATCCAGCGTTTCATGGACGGTTTGATACGCCGCAACCCCAGCCAGCCGGAGTTCCATCAAGCCGTTGAAGAGTTCGTACAGGCTGTCATCCCCTTCTCTTTAGCCAATCCCAAGTACCAAGCCGACGCGATCTTGGAGCGCATGACCGAGCCGGATCGGATCATCATTTTTCGCGTTACCTGGGAGGACGATCTCGGCAACATCAGGGTCAACCGCGCCTGGCGCGTCCAGTTCAACAACTCGATCGGCCCCTACAAAGGGGGCATGCGCTTTCACAAAACCGTCGACCTCAGCGTCCTCAAGTTCCTCGGCTTCGAGCAGGTCTTCAAGAACAGCCTCACGACTCTGCCCATGGGCGGCGCCAAGGGCGGCTCCAACTTCAATCCGAAGGATAAGAGCCCACGCGAAGTGATGCGCTTTTGCCAGTCCCTAATGGTGGAACTGCACCGGCATATCGGCGAAGACACGGACGTCCCCGCGGGCGACATCGGCGTCGGCGCGCGCGAGATCAGTTATATGTTCGGGATGTATAAGCGGCTCAGCAATCGTTTCGCCGGCGTCATGACCGGCAAAGGGTTGGCTTTCGGCGGCAGCGCCGTGCGCGTGGAAGCGACTGGCTACGGGGCCGTCTACTTCTTACAGGAGATGCTCAAACATCGTTCGGAAGGCCTGCAGGGCAAAGTCGCAGTCGTTTCCGGGTCGGGCAACGTCTCCGTCTATGCCATTGAGAAATTGATCGAACTCGGAGCGCAAGTCGTGACTGCATCCGATTCGAGCGGCTTCATCCACGACCCAAGCGGTATTGACGCAGAGAAACTCGCTTGGCTTAAGGATCTTAAAGAGGTTCGCCGCGGGCGGATTGAGGAGTACGCCGAGAAGTTCGGTTGCAAGTTCCAAGCGGATGCTCGCCCCTGGCACATCCCCTGCGACGTAGCCCTGCCCTGCGCGACACAAAATGAGTTAGACGCGGATGACGCCGAGGCGCTCATCGCAAACGGCGTCCAGGCGGTCGTGGAAGGCGCCAATATGCCGGCGGAAGCCGAAGCTGTTCGTCGCTTCTGCGCGGCTAAGGTGCTCTTCGCGCCCGGCAAGGCCGCCAACGCAGGCGGCGTCGCGGTCTCGGGCCTCGAGCAGAGTCAAAACTCCCTGCGCATTTCTTGGTCGCGCCACGAAGTCGACGAGCGTCTGCTGGACATCATGAAAAAGATCCACCATCAGTGCGTCTTGCACGGCGCCGAGAACGGACATGTGGATTATGTGAAGGGCGCAAATGTCGCCGGCTTCATCAAGGTTGCCGATGCGATGCTAGCTTACGGCGCCGTCTAGCCGTGACCGATGTACATCAGCCACGAGATACCGACAATCGCGGCCATAAAGCAGCCGAAGACATAAGCGCCGTAGCGCAGTCTTTCTTGGTCCGTTTCGCGACCGATGACGCCCATCACGATGGACGTGAAAAACGCGAACAGCACAGCGGCTTGGAAATGCGATAGGGCGACAAACATCAGGGTTTCTCTCCCACGGCGATCTCGTAGGCGTCCACCATGGCCAGGATGTTTAACAGGCCGGCGCAAACTAAAAACTTTGTGCCGTAATCGGTGACGGGCGAGGCCAGCAGCGGCTGTGAGTAGCCCAGCCACGACGCCAGGAAGTAGAGCAATCCCGTCGCCAGGTCACCCATGTATCCCCCGTAGTTCATTACGGTCGTGAACAGATCGCCGGACTCGGGCGTGAACATCCGCCCCCGCATCATGAGTCCGAACAGAAACATCCCGGCAACGGAGAACAACAGCAGACCGCCGTGATTCCAGCGCTTGAGATAGAAATGTCCGCCGCCCGGCACCAGCCATCCCAACAGCACTGGCGTGATCCACTTCTGCGGCTGACGCAACTCCGCCGCTTGAGACTTCTTAGCTTTGGTTTCAGTCATTGCTGCCAACTACATCCTAGCAACCGCGAGGGACTGACTAGACTACGCCCCGATATGCACGATCTCCTGCTGAACTTCGCCGGTGGCGACAGCGCCGGATGTCGAAACGTAGCAATTGATCTCGCTGCGAACGCCGAACGAGTCGAGGTACACGCCAGGTTCAATCGAAAAGCAAGTGCCTGGAATGATCGGCCGGTCGTCGTGCGTCTCCAGGTTGTCCATGTTGGCCCCGTTGCCGTGGACGTCTTCGCCGATCGAGTGACCTGTCCGATGGATGAAGAAGTCTCCGTAGCCATTCTCGTCGATGTGTTTGCGGACAACATCGTCAACTTCAAATCCTGCAATCGGACGCCCTTCGCGGATTGCTTTGTCGACGGCGGCCAAGCCCGCGTCGCGGGCGTCGCGCACCGCCTCAAACACAAGTTGGATGTCGCCGCGCGGCTCCGCGCCGCAATATCCGGTCCACGTTACGTCGTAATAGACGGCCCCCGGCTGATTCAGTTTGGCCCACAGATCGATCAACACGAAGTCGCCCTCGTAGATTGGCGACGATGGATCGCCGGGCGTGTAGTGCGGATCGCCGCTATTGGCATTGACGGCCACGATCGGACCGTCTCGCGTAACCAGGCCGCGCTCGCTGAAACGCTGCAAAATTAAGTCCGCGACCTGCCGTTCGGTAATCTCTTGTCCTGCCTTCAAGCGCTCGCCGATGAGCTCAAATGCTTCACGGCGAGTCGCATCAACCGCCACGCCGGCCTCCTGGTGCTGCGCGAACTGCGCCTCGCTCCAGCGCGCTTCGAAATACTGCACGAGCGACGCCGAACTCACGACTTCTTTGCCCAGGCTGCGAACCAGCTCGACCGTACCCGCATCCACCAACGAAACGTAGGGAATCATGCAGTTTTCGGAATACTGCATGGCGATCCGGTGTGCATCTCCCAGCGCCTGCGCCAAGGCAGTACGCTGCTGCTTCCAGCTCGAATAGCGCTGCTTGCGTCCCGGCAATGACTCGAGAGTCCAGGGCTCAACAGCATGGACAAGCCGGACGGGCTCGCCTTCGGCAGGCAACCAGTAATACCAGCGCCGCGAAACGTGGGCGTCTGGCGACAGTCCAAGCACGCGATAGGCGATTGGGTCCCGGTGGTGATGATCGAAGAACAACCAGCCGTCCAGGCCCTCTTCGCGCAACTGTGCTTGTATTTCCGATAGGTTCATTGACTCGATTCCAATAGACGCGCTTCGATCTGCTCCCCAGTCACGCCCGTTATTTCAAACGTCTTCGTGCGGCTCTTCGCCCCGCCCACCAACTCCACATCCCGCTTCGGCCGACC
>JAQCLD010000014.1 GCA_027592785.1 Acidobacteriota bacterium | reverse complement strand
AACAGTACCTAACCCTCGCTTCTACAATCAGTTGCAAGCCGCCCGCTGCTCGTCAACCGGACAGTAGTGCTATGAGCTATAGCATCGACGAGATTGAAGGTATCGGCCCGACATACGCCAAGAAGTTGCAGGCCGCAGGCATCAAGACGACCGCTGCATTGCTGAAAGCGGGCGGAACACCGAAAGGCCGCAAGAGCTTGGAAGCGACCACAGGCCTGTCAGGGGTTCGTATCCTGGAGTGGTGCAACCACGCCGACCTGATGCGGATCACCGGCGTCGGCAAGCAGTTTGCTGAGTTGCTGGAAGCCGCGGGCGTCGACACCGTCAAGGAACTGCGGAATCGCAACGCTGTTAACCTGGCCGAGGCGATGAAGGTGACCAACGCCAAGAAGAAGCTGGCGAAAACCTCGCCTTCGGCTTCGATGGTGATCAAGTGGGTGGCGCAAGCGAAGACGCTGACGCCTGCTATTCGCTACTAGCCTGAAAAGTCCGCATACTATAGCGCTGGATCGACTCGCTTCATTGATTTGATAGCGGCACAGTCCGCCTTGTAGAGGGCTGTCCGATAAAGGTCGCGATGCCTCCGACTCTTCAAGGCGTAATCCAATATGAAGTCCGCTGAACTCGTCCGCCGCCTTGGACCGGCCAGTGCTGCTGCGCTCGTCGTATCGAACATGGTCGGGACGGGGATCTTCGGCACGAGCGGATTCCTGGCGGGCGATCTTGGGTCGCCCGTTATCCTGTTGGCAATCTGGCTAGCGGGCGGATTGGTCGCACTGGCCGGCTCTGTTTGTTACGCGGAACTAGGGATTAACTTCCAACGCTCGGGCGGCGAGTATATCTATCTGACGGAGCGCTACGGCCCAGCTTGGGGCTTCATCAACGGTTGGGTCAGCTTCACGGCAGGCTTCTCGGCGCCGATTGCCGTGACTTGTCTGGCGATGGTTTCGTACCTCGCCTATTTCAACCCCTCGCTGGACCCGCAGAACGCGGAGGCGCTGCGCATAGCGCTGGGGCCGCTGACCATTAACCTCGGTCCGGGAGCGTTGATCAGCTGCGGGATCATCGCGGTGCTGACGATGCTGAACCTGGTGGGCGTGGGCATCGCCTCCAAAGTCCAGAACGCGTTGACCGTGCTGAAGCTGACGGTCTTGAGCGCTTTGCTGATCCTGGGCTTCACGGTCGGCAACGGCGACTGGAGTCACTTCTCGCAGGCCGCCGAGCGCACTTCGTCCCATGGTTTGCCCGCGCAATTCTTTATCAGCCTCGTGTTTGTTTACTGGGCCTACTCGGGTTGGAATGCAGCAGTCTATGTGGCCGAAGAGATCAAGGAACCGGAGAAGACGCTACCGCGGGCGATGATCGTGGGTGCGATTTTCGTGACGTTCTTCTATATCGCGCTGAACTGCTTGTTCATCTACGCCAACCCGTTGGAGCAGATGAAAGGCGTGGTGGCAGTAGGCGCTCAAGCTGCCGAATCGTTGTTCGGCCAGGCGGGCGGGCAATTCTTCGCGATCGCGATGGCTGCCTCGCTGCTGGCGACCATCAACGCGATGTGCTTGGTGGGACCGCGCGTCTACTACGCTATGGCCCAGAACAAGGCCTTTTTCCCGGCAGCGGCGAAGGTCCATCCGACCTGGAAGACGCCCTACGTGGCCATTCTGGCGCAGGGCGCCTTCACGATCGTGCTGATCTTGACGGGAACATTTCAATCGTTGGGCAACTATATTGGCTTCACGCTGTGGTTGTTCTCGTCGCTGGCCGTGTTCGCGGTTTTTCAGTTCCGGGGCCGCCCGGGTTGGAAGCACTTGCCGGCAGTCAGCTTCGCCTGGCCGCTGATTCCAGCGTTTTATACCTCGGCAAATGCACTGATCTTTCTCTACTTCGCCTGGGGCAAGAGCTGGGAAGCGATGTGGACGTTGCTGACAATCGCGATTGGGGCGTTCGCCTATAGCCGTTTTCGGTCTCACTAGCCACGGCCGTGCCGCTGTCCGGCGGCATGCGAGAATAGATAGTTTCCAGGATCCTTAAGCAGAGGGAAGTGACTTGCTAATGAACAGTTTCGGGGCAAAGGCAACTCTTTCCGCAGGCGGCGGCAAGTATGAGATTTTCCGGTTGGGCGCGCTCGATCAGGCGAAGCTTGCTCGATTGCCGTATTCGTTGAAAATTCTGCTGGAGAATCTGCTGCGCAATGAAGACGGGTTAACCGTCAAACGAGGGGACATCGACGCCATTCTCGACTGGGAGCCTCAAGCTGCGCCGAATCAGGAGATCGCTTTCCGCCCCGCACGTGTGTTGATGCAGGACTTTACCGGCGTTCCGGCTGTGGTCGATCTCGCGGCCATGCGCGAGGCGATGAAAGCCATGGGCGGCGACCCTGCACGGATCAATCCGTTGCAGCCTGCCGAGCTAGTCATCGATCACTCCGTGCAGGTGGACCGCTTCGCAAGCCCGGAAGCGCTCAAGTTCAACACGGAGTTGGAGTACACGCGAAACCGCGAGAGGTACCAATTCCTCAAGTGGGGCCAACACGCGTTTGACAACTTTAAGGTCGTGCCGCCGGAAACCGGCATCGTGCACCAGGTCAACGTCGAATATCTGGCTCGCGTCGTCTTCAGCCAAAAGAATAACGGCGTCCTGCAGGCCTACCCCGACACCTTGGTCGGCACCGACTCACACACCACGATGGTGAACGGTCTGGGCGTGCTCGGTTGGGGCGTGGGCGGCATTGAGGCCGAGGCCGCCATGCTGGGCCAGCCGATCTCGATGCTGATCCCGCAGGTCGTCGGCTTCAAGCTCAAAGGCAAGCTGCCCGAGGGGGCGACGGCTACCGACTTGGTCCTGATGGTGACCGAAAGGCTCCGCGAGAAGGGCGTTGTCGGCAAGTTCGTCGAGTTTTATGGGACAGGGCTGTCGCAGCTCTCACTCGCGGATCGGGCAACGCTCGGCAATATGGCCCCGGAGTTCGGTTCCACCTGCGGCATCTTCCCGATTGACGACGAAACGCTACGCTACTTGCGCCTGACGGGCAGGCCGGACGAACAGGTCAGTCTGGTCGAAGCGTATGCCAAAGAACAAGGCATGTTCCGCACCGACGAGACGCCGGACCCGGCGTACACGGACTCGCTGGAACTCGATCTGTCCGATGTCGAACCGAGTCTCGCCGGGCCGCGTCGTCCGCAGGACCGCGTGCCGCTAAGGAAGGCGAAGCAGATGTTTGCCGAAGCGCTGCCGGGCGTACTTTCCTCGCGAGCGCCCAAGGTTCCCAAGGGCGACAACGTCGCCGAGATGGAGGCGGCCGGTGCGCTGGGGGACAGCTCCGTCGCGGTCGCTGAAGATCAGGGCGTTTCGCTGACGATTCGCGATGCGAAGCACACGCTGCGGCATGGATCGGTCGTGATCGCTGCGATTACGAGCTGCACGAACACGTCGAATCCGGCGGTGATGATGGCCGCCGGCCTCGTTGCCAAGAAGGCCGTAGCTAAAGGGCTTCAGACCAAGGCCTGGGTCAAGACATCGCTCGCTCCGGGCTCGAAGGTAGTCACCGAGTATTTGCGGCAGTCTGGGCTGCTTGAGTACCTCGACATGATGGGTTTCAACCTGGTCGGGTACGGCTGCACGACTTGCATCGGCAATTCCGGCCCGTTGCCCCAAGAGGTTTCCGACGCTGTCAAAGAGGGCGATCTAGCGGTATGCGCGGTGCTTTCGGGAAATCGCAACTTCGAAGGCCGTATTCATCCCGAAGTGCGCATGAACTACCTCGCGTCGCCGCCGCTCGTTGTCGCCTACGCACTAGCGGGGCGCATGGATATCGACCTGCAAAGCGACTCACTGGGAACCGACCTCGAGGGCGAACCGGTCTACCTGAAGGACATCTGGCCGTCGCAGAGCGAGATTCAAGACGAAATCGTCAAGACGGTCACCTCAGAGATGTTCAAGAAGACCTACGCGAACGTCTTCCAGGGCGAGGAGAAGTGGGCTAGCCTGAGCGCGCCGGATTCCGAGCTGTACGATTGGGACGGAGCCTCGACTTACATTCGCAAGCCGCCTTTCTTCGTCGACATGGCGCCCGAACCAACGGCCGTTGCGGATATCAGCGGCGCGAGGGTGTTGGCATTGTTGGGCGACAGTGTCACCACCGATCACATCTCGCCCGCTGGCGCGATCAAAGCGGATTCGCCGGCCGGTAAATGGCTGCAAGAGCAAGGCGTCCAGAAAGCGGACTTCAACTCTTACGGATCGCGGCGCGGCAATCACGAAGTCATGATGCGCGGAACGTTCGCCAATGTGCGCTTGCGCAATCAGCTGGCCCCTGGCACGGAGGGTAGCTGGACCGAACTATTGCCGGGCGGCGAGCGTATGTCGATCTACGACGCCTCGATGAAGTATCAAGAAGCAGGAACGCCGTTGGTCATCCTGGGCGGCAAAGAGTATGGTTCAGGCTCCTCGCGTGACTGGGCGGCCAAGGGCACGGCGCTGCTGGGAGCCCGCGCCGTTCTGGTCGAGAGCTACGAGCGCATTCACCGCTCAAACTTGATTGGCATGGGCGTGCTGCCGTTGCAGTTCTTGGCAGGCGAATCGGTCGAGAAGCTCGGGCTCAGCGGACGCGAGACGTTTGACATTGTCGGCATGAAAGGCGGCGAAGCCAAACAAGTGACGGTCCGGGCAACGCCGGACGGCGGCGCTGCGATCGAGTTCCAAGCGGCGGTCCGCATTGACACGCCGCAGGAAGTCGAATACTACAAGAACGGCGGCATCCTGCAGTACGTGCTGCGTCAGATCCTGAAGTCGTAAGGCTTCGCCAGTCTACGAATCGAGGGCCGCGAACTTCACCTAGTCGCGGCCCTCTGCATCTCGGGGTAGAATTGCCTCGTTGAGCGAAAAGAACAAGGCCTTGGTGCGAGATTGGATCGAGGCGGGCTGGAATCAGCGTCGCGACTCGGCGATCGAAGATTTTTGCGCCGAAGATTTCTCGGGACAGGACGCTCGACAAGGCCTGCTGTGGGGCCACGACGGCATCGGTCGTTTGATGGCGCAGATGCTGATCGCCTTTCCTGATCTCAAAGTTCGCGTTGACGATCTGCTTGCCGAAGACGATCTCGTCGTCTGCCGGACCACGTCCACCGGGACTCACCGCGCCGATTTTCTTGGCATTCACGCGACCGGTAGGTCCATCTCGATGTCGACCATTGTGCATTTCCGCATTGAAGGCGGGCTGATCCGCCAGGCTTGGCGCGTCTGGGATGCATTTGGAGTGTTGAAGAGCCTCACCTCCTCGGAGGAACTCAAAGGCGGGCTGGGCTTTGCGCCGGAGATTCGAGACCTACCCCAATCGGAAACCGATCTGAATCGGGCGGCGCTCAATTGTTTGCTCGACGGCGTTTGGAACCACGGCAAGATCGACATCAGCAATTCGCTGCTGGCCGAAGATTTTGTATTGCGAGACCCCAACGCTCCGGCCGCGTACTCGGCAGACCAGTGGCGCATCCGCATCGCCGAGGTCGGCCAAGCGTTCTCGAATGCGCGGTTTGAGATTCAGAGCTTGATCGCCGAAGGAGATGCGGTAGCCTGCCGCTTCCGCTTCGATGCGCGGCACGGGGGCAAATGGATGGGATTCCCGGCGACCGGGGCGACCATATCGAGCGACGGGGCACTGATCGCGCGGATGTCCCTGGGGCGCTGCCTGGCGCTATGGCAGGTGCGGGACGAATACGGCGTCTACCAGCAACTGCAGAACGCACAGCCTGTGGTGCGCGCCGCGTCTGCCGCGACATAGGCGGCTAGCGCTCCATCAGCCAGATATCGCGAAACATCACGACGCTGCCGCGGTCGTGCAGTTGGAGTCCGATTGGGCCAGTCAGCGGACGATCCGGGAGGCTGGCATGCTCAGCGACCACGATGCCGTTGACCGAGACGCGAATTCCGCTCTTGCGCGACTCGATGTTGAGACTGTTCCATTCGTCGAGCTTCTGCACGCCGGTCTTGGCGCGCTCGATCCCGTAGATGCTGCCGGTGGGCCACTGGTCCGGACCGTTCGCGTTGATCTGAATCTCGTAAGCGACGTGAGCAGGAGTCCGATCAGCGTCGAGCGGGATGGTCACTGCGAATTGGCCTCGCGACTGATCGCGGATAGAGACGCCGGAATTCCCAGGAGCCCCGACAAAATAGTCCAGGTGAAGATCGTACTCGCCGTATTCCTTCTCGGTGTAGAGCCAAGCCTGAGAAGACCTCCAAGCGGCAAACGAGCCGCCCTCTACGATCGCCTCACCCTCGTCCGAGACCGACCGATAACCGAGCAAGATCCCATCGGGAGTGAGCTTCCAA
This sequence comes from Acidobacteriota bacterium, assembly GCA_027592785.1. Lineage (GTDB taxonomy): Bacteria > Acidobacteriota > Terriglobia > Bryobacterales > UBA6623 > CAMPKL01. The sequence goes on along the minus strand of JAQCLD010000014.1, from coordinate 50,269 downwards.
ATGCCGTCGCCGACCGACTCCCATTGAACAAGATCTTTGCCGAGGAGATTATCGAAGTCGCCGCGCTGAGCCGAGGCGACGGAGGCGGATAGAAACGCGAGTAGGAGCCCGGTTAGTAGATAACGTCGCATGATCGAGAGCCTGTATTCGTGGAAGCAGTCTATCATTGCTGGGCCACCGCCACGCTATATTGGGAGTAGTCCTTTGACCGGGACTCCCCACATGAGCACGCCTTCGCAGCAGGCTCTCCCGCAAGGAGCCGCAGCCGGAACTACTTCCCGCACACGACTTTTGACGGAGGCGATGGTGTGGCTGTCGGTCGGTCACTTGACGACCGATCTGTTTTCGGCGACCGTTCCGACGCTACAGCCGGTTCTGACGGAACGCTTCTCGATGTCCTTGGCGCAAGCCGGCGTATTGGGCGGCGTCTTCATGTTCTCCTCCTCAGTGCTGCAGTTGCCCTTCGGCATCCTGAGCGACAAGCTGCAGTCGAGAGCATTTTCAATCGTCGGCCCCTTGGCGGCGGGGATATTTCTCTCGAGCCTGTCGTGGGCCGAGTCCTACGGCATGCTGCTCGCCCTGGTCTTCCTGGGAGGCATGGGCGTCGCGGCTTTCCACCCGCAATCGACGGGCGAGGCGAGCCGGCTCTCGGGCGAGCGCAAGGGCGTAGGCGTCGCGGTGTTCATCACTGCCGGGACATTTGGCTTGGCCTGCGGCCCGCCCTACATGGCGGCAATTATTGCCAATTTCGGGTTTGACCGTCTGCCTCTGGCGATGATTTTGGCGGTCGTCGTCTGCGTAATGATGTTCCTGCGTTTGCCTGCTCCGCCAGCGCATGCGGTCGCGAATCGGCGGATCGATTGGGCGGTTTTGTCGGCTGTGCGCAAGCCGCTCACGGTGCTGTACGTGCTGGTCGTCATTCGAAGCATGGTCCAGTTGGGCGTCGCGCAATTCTTGACTCTGTACTTGACGCGGGAGCGCGGCTTCTCGATTGAGGCTGCTAGTTTTTCACTGGCCCTATTCTTCCTGGCGGCCGCGACAGGCTCACTGGCGGGCGGGCACCTGGCGGACCGAGTCGGCGGCGCGCGCGTGGTCCAGTTGTCGATGATCGGCAGCGTGCCGTTCTTTGTGTTGTTCTTGATGGCGGACAGCTGGCTATCGCTTGCCGGCCTGTTCATTGGCGGAATGGTGTTGCTGATGACTATTCCGGTCAACGTCGTGATGGCTCAGGAATTAGCGCCCACGCAGCGCGGCATCGTCACCTCGCTGATGATGGGTTTCGCCTGGGGCCTCGCGGGAATGGTATTCATCCCGCTGGTCGGCTGGATCGCCGACCGCACGGGGATCGAGGCTGTCTTTTACGGTGTTTCGCTGTTGCCCCTGGTCGGATTCGCGCTATCGTTCGCCCTGCCCAAAGACGGGCCGGCGACGGCGAGCTAGCGCTCGGTCCGGGCCAGTTCGCGGTCGATGACGGAGACAAAGTTTTCCAGAGGCTGCGCCCCCGACAGCAAGACTCCGTTAATCACGAAGGCCGGCGTACCGGAAATGCCGAGGGCCGCGGCTTCTTCGCTATCCGCCGATACCGCCTCGCTGTGACGGCCCGAAGCCAGGCACGTCTTGAACTCTTCTGAGTTGACGCCGAGTCCATCGGCCGTACTTTGGAATAACTCTGGGGTGATTTTGGTCGAGGCGAACATGGCGGCTCGAAACTCCCAAAACTTGCCCTGATCCGCAGCACAGCGGGCCGCCTCAGCCGCTCCTTGCGCCTGCGGGTGAATACTGATTAGGGGCAAGTCCTTGAACGACCAGCGAATCTTATCGCCGTAGAGAGTCTGTAGTTCGGCGAGAGCCGGTTGCACCTGCCTGCAGAAGGGACACTGGAAGTCCGAGAACTCAATGATGCTGATCGGCGCCGTCTCAGGCCCGCGCACTCGCACGGTTTCCGCTGCCACTTCCACGCGCGGCGGATCGACGTTGACTTTGATGTCCACGCCTTCGCGAAGTTTGGCCACCAGATCGCTATGGGCCTGACGAACCAACTCTTGCTGCAGCACGCGCTCGATCTGCGCCCGCACGTCTTCAAGCGGACGCCCGATGCGCGCCTTCTGCTGATCGTAGAAGCGTTGGATCTGCTCCTCGGTCGGCCCCTCGATCTTGGCTCCGATCTCCTGCTCCAAATACGCCTCAAATGTCAGCCCCTGCCGGTCGGCATCTTTGCGCAGAAGTATCTCGGCGATCTTCGACTCGACGCCGCTGACCTTCGCTTGATACTCCTCCTGCCGCAGACGGGTTAACTCGCCGTTGATGCCCAGGTCGCTGACGCGGATCGGCTCGCCGTCGACCGTGGCGACGATTTCATCGCCGTCGGCGGCTGCAGCCGCGTTTACCGCCGCCTCCTGGCCGGTTGCCGAACAGGCCAGCAGCGCCCAAGCGCTTAGAACGAGGACGAGTCGAGAGAACATGGTTTATATTGTAAACGTCAACCTGGCGGATGTCCGTGTAACTGGTTGTGACAACGCTGAGTGTTTGTACCTGAGAATACGGAGCCAGAATGCCTGAACACGTCAGAATCAACCGCAACCGCCGCGAGTTCCTGCGGGACTCCTTCGCTGGGTTCGGTTCCCTGGCCTATTTGCACATGGCTCACGCCGAAGCGCTCAGGGCCGCGGCAACGGATCCCCTGGCGCCCAAGCCGCCGCACATGAAGGCCACGGCTAAGTCGGTCATTTTCTTGTTCATGGCTGGCGGGCCGAGCCACCTGGAGACATTCGACCCCAAGCCGCTGCTAAACAAGCTGAACGGACAGCCGCGGCCGAAAGAGTTTGGCGAAGCAAAGTACCAGTTCGTGAAGGGGAATGCAGCTCTGCTGGGGACAAAGAGAACCTTTCAGCGCTATGGCAAGAGCGGCACCGAAGTCTCCGATTTGCTCCCTCATATCGGCGGAGTCGTCGATGATTTGGCGATTCTGCGCTCCTGCCACGGCGACATGGTGGTTCATTCGGCTGCCCAGTATCAGCTGTTTTCCGGGCGGGTTATCCCCGGATTCCCGTCGATGGGCTCTTGGGTGACCTACGGCTTAGGCTCGGAAGCCGAATCGCTTCCGGCGTACGTGGTGATGCCCGACCCGGACGGCGCGCTGGAAGCTGGTCAGCCCATGTATATGAACGGCTTTCTCCCGGCCGTGTATCAACCCACCACTTTCCGTCCCGGTGCGAACCCGGTGCTGAATCTCGACCTACCCAAGGGGGTCGACTTCAACGAGCGCAAGAATACGGTTAGCCTGATCCGCGACCTCAACCAAGCCACGCTGGCGCCAGAGGACTACGAGTTCGATGCGCGCATTCGCGCCTACGACCTGGCGTTCAAGATGCAAACCGAGGCGCCCGAGACATTGGATATTTCCAATGAGCCGCAGGAGACGCTCGACCTCTATGGCGTCGGCAAGGAACCGACAGACGACTATGGCCGCCGCTGCTTGCTGGCACGCCGCTTGGTGGAGCAAGGCACGCGGTTCGTTTGTGTCGTCTCAGGCGGCGGTCCCGGCGAATTGCAGTGGGACGCCCACAGCGACATCGAAGAGAACCACATTCGCATGGCGGCCCAGACCGACCAGCCGGTGGCGGCGCTCATCAAGGACCTGAAGCGCCGCGGCATGTTGGACGAGACGCTGGTGGTCTGGGGCGGCGAGTTTGGCCGCTCACCGGAAGCGCAGACGGACAGGGATGGGAAAGGCGGACGCGACCATCACAACCTAGGATTTACGATGTGGATGGCCGGCGGCGGAGTGCAGGGCGGCCAAGTGATCGGCGCGACGGATGAAATCGGCCTGCGCGCGGTCGAGAAGCCTTTCCACTTCCGCGACATTCACACCACAATGCTGCACGCGTTGGGACTCGATCAAGACCGCCTAAACTACCTCCATCTGGGCCGCAACGAAAGACTGACCCAGCTGCATGGCAGCGTCATACAAGAACTCTTCTAGACCGGCCAGACCTAGGATGTCGATCTCAGGGCGACTACAGGCGTTCTTACTCAGCGCTTTCGTCCTAGCCTGCTCGGCCTATCTGGCAGTCCATTTTTGGCCCAGGGATCACGTCAAGGAACTGGTTGGCCAAATGCCGGCTGACTCTGCGGTCTTGGCGTATATCGACGTGCCGGGGCTGACCGAGGCTGCGGTGGACGCCTCGTTAGCGCTGCCTTGGTCGCTCGGATTGGCAGCAAATCGTCTGCACGGGATTTCGTTGGCGCTGACTGGACAGGAGCTTCATGTCGCCGCCGGAGGCGATTTTTCGGCGAGCCTCATCGACGCCTTACTCGCTTCACAGGGCATCCAGTGCGGTGCCTCGTTGGGGGTCTCGCCTTGCGCGGCGAACCTGGGGCACGGGCCCGTACTGTTGAGCGTGGTGAGTCCGGGGGTCCTGATCGCAACCACGGCCGCCTCATTCGGCGTCCCCAACGCAGCAACGGAAATCAACAACGACGAAATACGCGCTGCGCTGCTCGGAGGAGCCGTGATTTGGGCGGCTATCGATCCCAGGTTGTTGGAAGTTGCGATGGAAGATCCGCCGCCCCACTGGATGAATCTGCAGATCGTCGCTAGGGCCTTGGAGCGCGCCCGCGTCGCCTATCTTACGGTAAACCCGCTTGCGGGGGACAACGTCTCCATCCGTATCGAAGCGCATTGCGATGCTGCAGATAGAGGCCAGCTGGAACGACTGCTGACCGGACTCAACGATATGGCCCTGGCGCTGCTCTCCCGAGGAGGCACGGCAAGCGCACAATGGGAACCCATACTCAGCAGTTTCGAAAGTTCCCAGGGAGCGGAAACGGTTAGCGTCCAATGGACGCTGCCGGTCGGACGCCTAGCTGAGCTGTGGCGAAGAGCGGATTAGTCCGCGAGCGATAGGCCGGTGGAAGGTCCGCTGCGCTTGCCGAGGTACTTGTAAGGATTTACTGGAGTGCCGCGGTAGACCACCTCGTAATGCAGGTGATTTCCGGTTGATCTGCCGGTGCTTCCGGCTCTGCCAATGACTTCGCCGCGGCGCACAACCTGGCCGGGACGCGCAAACACCTCAGTCATGTGCCCGTAACGCGTCGTTAGCTGGCTGTTTCCGTGACTGATCACGACTGCCTTGCCCAGCGAGCCCAGCCAACCCGCCTTGTTCACAATTCCGTCAGCGGTCGCCACCACAGCCGTCCCCTTATCGGCACGGATGTCGACGCCTGCATGGAAAGCGCCCTCGCCGCGAAACGGATCGACGCGATTGCCGAATGAATCGCCCAGACGGCCCTCAATTGGCCAGATGGAAGGAGTTGTATTGGTCAGCCGATTCAGGGCCATGGAGCCGTTCGAAGGCAGCTGCGCGGACTGCAGATAATCGAACTGGTTCAGCGAACTCGCCAGCAGAGCGTTCTCGCCGCCGACCACTTCAGCCGATTCCCGCCGAATGCCGAAAGCGATCGAGACTTCGGAAGCCAACGCGCCGAGTGAGGCCAGCTTATCGCCGCGGTCCAGCGCTTCTTCCTGGAGCTGATCGTATTGCTTCTGCAATGCCGCCTTCTCTGACCGTATCTGATTGAATTCAGACACCTTGCCGAGCATTCGGGCGTAACTTGAAGTAAATCCGACCGCCACAATCCCGCCGAGCGCAAGCAGGGCGACGGCGACATGCAAGAAGTAGTGGGGGATGTGTAGACGCTTGATTCGACCGTGAATCGGGTGCGCCAGTACGACGATAAAGTAGTTCTTATTCATTCTCGTCCCGATGGGGGTGGACCCGAATGACTCACCAGCTAACTTTCTGTAAACGGGCCGTTTAATTCGGCCTCTTCTAACTCTTCTTGGCTCTGCGGCCAATTCTTGTCTCAGCGCATCGGTCTAAACCGAATGCAGGGTAAGAATAGAGGAGAAGGTAGCAGTCGGCGTGGCGGACTGTCAATTAGATTCTACCTTAGACTGGATCTTTCGATGCCGATGCGAAGCGAGACGGAACTCATCCAGCTGATCGAACGACTAGCGGGACCCCAGCACAGCGCTGGCCTGCGAGTCGGAATCGGCGATGACGCTGCCGTGCTCACCTGCCCGGGTCCTGCCGAAGAGTTGCTGGCGACGACTGATCAACTCGTTGAAAACAAGCATTTTGTGCACGGCCAACACCCTCCCGACGCGCTAGGGCACAAGCTGCTGGTTCGGGGCTTAAGCGACATCGCCGCGATGGGCGGAACTCCGAGCTGGTTCTTGTTGTCTTTGGCTCTGCCGAGCCGTTTAAACGACAGTTGGATCGAGAAATTTCTGGAGGGCCTGCTGGCCGCCCGGGAGAAAAGCGAGGCGGCCCAAATCGTCCTCGCTGGCGGAGACGTCTCGGGCTCGGAGCTGTTTTCGGCACACGTCACTGTCGTCGGGACAATTCCCAAGGGTCAGGCCCTGCTCCGGAGCGGCTGCCGCGCTGACGACGCCGTGTACGTTTCCGGGCACCTAGGTGGGTCCGCACTGGGCTTGGAGCGGCTGGCTCAGGGAGCCTTGGACGACTCCACGACTCGTCATCTGTGGCCGTCGGCCAGGCTGGCGCTCGGCAGCCGCCTGCGCGAGTTGGGAGTCCGTGCGGCGCTCGATATCTCAGACGGCCTCTCAACCGACCTGAACCGGCTGGCACAAGCCAGTTCCGTTCGGATCAGGCTCGATTTCGAGGCGCTGCCTCGCTTTCCGGAGGCGACCGACAGTCAAGTCCTACACGGCGGCGAAGAATACGAGCTGCTGTTCAGCGCCCCTCGGTCCATGGACATCCCGCAAAGCTTCCAGGGCGTACCTCTCACGCGGATTGGCGCCGCCACGAGCGGGAGCGGAGTCGTGCTCGTACGCGAGGGCCAGGAAACCGTGCTTGTGCCGGGAGGTTTCGAGCACCTCGTCGCCGGCGGTTAGCACTCCCTCAGATCTCGTTGACCATCCGGCTGAAGTTCTCGAGCAGCATGATCACCGCGGGACCGGCGGTGACCAGCAAGACCGAAGGCATGATCAAGAAGAAGATCGGGAAGATCAGTTTGACGCCGACCTTGTGAGCAGACTCCTCTGCCCGCTGCCGCCGCTTTATCCGCATGTAGCGCGCCTGGTTGCGCAGCACCTTCGAAACGCTCGATCCGAAGCGATCCGCTTGAATCAGGATCGAGGTCAGCTTGCGCATCTCCGGATCACCCGTCCGCGTTCCCAGGTTGCGCAACGCATCGGCGCGGCTGGCGCCCGCCTGCACCTCGCGACTGAAAATCGCTAACTCCTCGCTGAGTTCGCGGTGGGCGCGCCGTAAATCGCGCGCCGTGTCGGCGACTGCCTGATCGAGTGAGAGCCCGCTCTCAACAGACACGACCAGCAGGTCCAAGAAATCCGGCAGGCTCCTGCCAATGCGTACTGTCCTCCGTCGCGCAAGACGATCCAGGTAACGGCCGGGCGCTGTGAGACCCAAGTATGCGCCCAAAGCAGTCGCGGGAATTGCACCGACTGCGGCGCCGGATGCCAGCGTAATCAGAGCAAATGTCATCGACGGCAGCCCAACGACTAGAGCTAGTCGCGCCCCGTGATAGATCTCCGGAGCCCAGGATTGACGGAAGCCAGCGCGCTCCAGCCGGCGCCGAAGGGTGGTTCCGTGCGCATCTTGAGTCGCAGCTTTTTGCCCCAGGTTCGCTAAAGCGTTGAGCAGCGGCGACATCTCGGGCCGATCCTGCCCCTCACCGGTTCCTGCAGCGTCCGACTCAGAGGTAGGCCCGGCCAGCGCGGTCGCCGAGCGTCTGACCCAGAACCAATACCCAGCGAGCCCATAGATCGCTAGGGAAGCGAAGAAGATCGTAATCGTGGTTGAGCTCATCATGCGGCTAGACCTTGATGTCGACGATCCGGTTGATCACGAAGAAAGCTAACGCCTGGCCGCAGATGCCGGCCAAAATCAGCAAGCGACCGACAGGGTGATTGGTCAGAATGCTCAGGTACTCCGAGTTCACCAGCAACATGACCCCAGCGATGAAGAAGGGCAGGCAGGTGAGGATGATGGCCGTAATTCTTCCATTGGCGGTCAGCGCGCGTACTTGTCCTCGCAGCGTTTCGCGGTCGCGAATAGTCTCGGCAAGTCTGTCGAGTAAATCGTGCAGGTTGCCGCCCGTGCGTGCCTGGGAAGTGACCGCCGATACGAAGAACTGCATATCGACGCTCGGTACTCGGTCGGCCATGTTCGCTAGCGACTTTTCCATGGACAGTCCCAGGTTGTACTCGTCTACTGTCTTGCGAACCTCGGTGGAGATCGGCTCTTGCGCTTCTTCCCCCAACAGCTCAAGCGCCATCGGAAGAGAATGACCGGCGACGAGCGCACGAGCCAAGAACTCGAGGGCCTCGGGAAGCTGATCTTCAACCTTGCGCAGCCTCTTGGATCTCAGTCGCCGCACGTGGAGCAGCGGAATACTCGCAACTGCACCAGACAAAGCCAGCGATCCATACCAGGGAACCCAGTCGACATGAAGCAGCGCCGCGAATGCCAGTACGCCGGCTACCAGCACCTGGAGCACCAGCCGGCCGACAGACCAATCCAAATTCGCTTCGGCGAGAAGCAGCTTGAAACGTTTGGTGTAGCTCAGCTGAGCCAAGACGTGCGCCAGAGTGTCGAGCGCGCTGAGTTTGTCCTTCCTCAGCAGATCGGGCTCCTGATCCCCCGTCGGCGCAGGCTTCTCGACGAACGCCCAGGCCATACCCGTGGCCAGGCCGACGACGACAAAGGTCGCGCCGAAGATCAGTACATAGACCTCAGTCAGCATCAGGAGGCAGCCTCAACAGTCGAGACTTTCGGTAGGTGTCCCGCGTTCGGGGCCTGGCCGAGGTCGCGAGGCTTCGACGACGCGTCAGTTCTTAGAGAAACAAACCGTCCTTCGACCGTTCCTTAGTCCGAAAGGTTGTCGCGTTCGAACCGGAAAATCCGCTTCAGACCAGCAGTGCCTTGGCTCGTCAACCCCTCGGATTCGGCAATCTCGACGATCTTGCGCGTTCCGTCGCTAAGCCGCGCGACCTGCACATAGAGGTGGATCGCTGATGCGATCTGCTGTCTGAGCGAAGCAGACGAGATATTGGCACTTGCGGATCCGGCCATCATCTCGAGCCGATTGATTGCGTCCGCGCAGCTGTTGGCGTGGATCGTCGCCAGGGAGCCGTCGTGGCCGGTATTCATGGCCTGCAGCATGTCGAGCGCTTCTTCTCCGCGAACCTCACCGAGAATGATCCGATCCGGCCTCATGCGCAGGGCATTGATGACAAGCTGCCGCTCGCGAATCGCACCGCCTCCCTCGACATTGGGAGGCCGCGTCTCCATCTTGGCGACGTGCTCTTGACGTAGTTGCAGTTCGGCGGTGTCCTCGATCGTCACGATGCGCTCGTCGGAGCCAATGAAAGCCGACAAGACGTTGAGCATGGTCGTCTTACCTGACCCTGTGCCTCCGGCGATGAGGATGTTGCGCCGGTTCTTCACCGCCAGTTGCAAGTACTGCAGCATTTCTTCGCTCAGCGCCCCGCGGTTAACCAAATCCTGAGCGCTCAACGGATCCTTTGAGAACTTGCGGATCGAGAGCAAGGGGCCCGCGAAAGCCACCGGCGGAATTACCGCATTGACGCGTGAGCCGTCCGGCAGCCGGCAATCTACCATCGGCGACGATTCGTCGATACGTCGTCCGGCCTGACCAACGATCTTCTGGATGATGCGCGTCAAGTGCGCGCCATCCTTGAAGCGCACACCCGTTTTTTTGAGTTTTCCAAACCGCTCGATGTGAACTAGGTCAGAGGTGGTGACGAGAATGTCGGAAATCGTGTCGTCCTGCATCAACGGATCGAGGGGCCCGAGTCCGAAGACTTCATTGAGCACCTGATCGATGAGCGTCTCGCGGTCGTCTCCCGCCATCTGGGGAACCTCTTCCGAGACGAGAGCGGCTACCGCGGCACGGACCTCTTTGCGCACTCTAGGGGCGTCGATCTCAGCCAATCGGTCGAGATTGATTCGCTCCAGAAGCTTGCCGTGCAGGGTGTGCTTGAGATCCAAATAGCGCCAGTCGTCGCCCTTCGTAGCAGCTTCCAAGGCTTCGAGTTCCGCGCGCGTACTTTCGTCCACCAATCTGCTCCTTCCTGGGTCGAACTATTCGCGGGGTTCGTTGTCGCTTGGGCCTGCTGCGCAGGACTGACCGCCTGAAGGGAGATGTTTCCGTCTGTGGGGTTTCGTAGCGAGAGCCGGATGGCGCCGGACTGGTCGGCGAGACTCAAGGCGCGCGCGTCCTCATAGTTCACAATGACCGTGACCACGGGCAGCGGGGCTTGGCGTCCGGGCTGGTTGTCCCAGCGGCCGGTGTCGATTACTTCAATATTCTCGAGAACCGTCTTGACGGCGATGTTCCGGCGTCCAGGACTCCGGCGATCTGACGCCATGTAGATGTCGACTCGATCACCCGATTCGACGATCTCGGTTACGCCGGCATACTCTTCCACGTGAAGAGAAACCGCCCGCATACCCAAGGGGATGGTTGCCGCCAGGCCCCCGGACTCACTTGAAGGGAAAACCGAATCGGTAAGCGGGGAGCCGGAGCGTACCGCCTGCAGCAGAAACCGGCCCTCAACAGCCTCAACTGACGAATATGCGCCAGCGGGAGCGTGCGTGGCGGGGACGCGAGCCAACTCCATGTCTTCCGGCGTAAGCCGGGTGCCGCGCGGTAGATCCCTGACGACCGTGGCAACGACCACCTCTGGCGGCTCGGCCGAGGGCGTTAGCCGATCGGACAGCACGGCGCCGAAGAAAACGGTCGTGGCAATTGCAGCAGCAAGAGCGACTCCCGCGACGATGAGCACTTTCTTATTCATACCCAGGTACTTGCAGATTCCCGCTGGACTTCTCGCCGAGCCGTGCAAAGGCTCTTCCTAGTCCAATGCGGTCCTCTCCTCCTAGTGAGAGTAGGACTGTTGGTTAGGGGCGAGAACCGGAGAATGCCCCTAAGACTCCACGGTTTCCGCCTTATGACTGGATCCGGATCAGCCTATGGACGGCGTGCTTGAAAAAATCGCAGCGCAGAGGAGTTAATGCAATAGCGCAAATAGGTCGGAGCCGGACCGTCTTTGAAAATGTGTCCCAGGTGCGAGCGGCAACGAATGCAACGCACCTCAAGGCGGCGAACGCCCCAAGAATCGTCAAATTCCGAGTAGACGTTCTGCTTTGAAATTGGCGCCCAGAAACTCGGCCAGCCGGTTTCCGAGTCATATTTCGTGGCCGAATCGAACAACGCTTCGCCACAGCCGGCGCAGCGGTAGACTCCTGGGACGTAATGATCGTCAAATTCGCCGGTAAAGGCGAACTCCGTCTCCCCCTCTTGCATGACACGATAGGCCAGCGGGCTCAGATGTTCCCGCCACGCCGACTCGTTGCGAATCACGGTAGGGGCCTCAACGTTTTCGATAAACTCTCCCGCATCGTCAAATCGGGCGATCTCGACGAGCGGGCCGGCCTGCTCGACTGGGGCAGGCAAAGGAATCTCCTCGACGGGAATAGCGCAAGCGAGGCCCGCGCAGAGCCAGAGTACGGCCAAGCCAAGCGCTGAGCAGTCCGCTAATCTGGAATCACCACTTTGAAGCCCCATTACGTTCAAGTCCGTCCAGAGGACAATGTCGCCATTATCGTCAACCCCGAGGGTCTCCCGGCGGGAACGGCGTTCGACTCGGGCCTCAGCCTGAACGAGGCCGTACCCCATGCCAACAAAGTAGCGCTGCTGGACATCTCAAGCGGCCAGCCGATTCGCCGTTACGGCGCCGTTATCGGATACGCCGAACGGGACATACCAGCGGGAACCTGGGTGCGCGAAGACCTAGTTCGCATGCCCGAGGCGCCGTCGCTGGAATCCCTAGCTCTGGCGACCGAGGTTCCTGCACCGCCGGAGCCGCTAGAAGGGTATACGTTCGAGGGCTTCCGCAATCGGGACGGCTCGGTCGGCACAAAGAACATTCTCGGCCTAGCGACCACGGTGCAGTGCGTGGCTCCAACCGTCGAACACGCGATCGCGCGCATTCGTACAGAGCTTCTTCCCCGGTATTCCAACGTCGACGACGTGATCTCCGTTTCGCACGCCTATGGTTGCGGCGTTGCGATTGACGCGCCCGATGCCGCCATACCGATTCGCAGCATCGGCCGGCTCGCTCGTCATCCAAATCTAGGCGGCGAGCCGTTGGTGGTCAGTCTTGGCTGCGAAAAGATGCAGCCGGACAGACTGTTGCCGCAATCGCAGTTAGTCAACGCCAGCAAAGGACTGCCCCCGGTTCTGGAGCTGCAACCTTACGTGATGAGGCTGCAGGATGAAGAACTCCGCGGCTTTGGATCGATGGTGGAAGCGATCATGCGCTTCGCCGAGCGGCGTCTGACGGAACTCGACGCCCGGCGGCGGGTCACTTGTCCGGCGGCGGATCTGGTTGTGGGCGTCCAATGCGGAGGAAGTGATGCGCTTTCTGGCGTGACGGCGAATCCAACCGTCGGATTCGCCGCAGACCTTCTCGTCCGCGCCGGGGCCTCTGTCATGTTTTCCGAGGTCACCGAAATTCGCGACGCGGTCCACCTACTGACGCCGCGCTGCGCCACCGAAGATATCGCCCGCGACCTCATCCGCGAGATGCGCTGGTACGACGACTACCTGGCTCGCGGCAAGGCCGATCGCAGCGCCAACACCACCCCCGGCAATAAGCGGGGCGGCCTAGCTAATATCGTCGAGAAGGCTCTGGGCTCGGTGGCCAAGTCGGGCACGATGGCTTTGACGGACGTGATCAGCCACGGCGAGAAGGTCCGTAGCAAAGGTCTGACTTTCGCGGCAACCCCGGCCGGCGACTTCGTTTGCGGCACGCAACAACTGGCGGCAGGAATGAACCTGCACATCTTCACAACGGGCCGGGGCACGCCCTATGGGCTGGCTATGGCCCCGGTCATCAAGGTCTCATCCAACACGGCGCTCGCCGAACGCTGGTACGACCTAATTGACCTTGACGCGGGCCGTATCGCATCGGGCGAGGCGACGATTGAACAGGTCGGCTGGGAACTGTTCAGGCTGATGCTTGACGTCGCCAGCGGCCGCAAGAAGGTCTGGACCGATCATTGGGGGCTGCACAACGCCCTATCGCCCTTCAATCCGGGGCCTGTCACCTAGCCGGTTCGCCCGCCAATGACTCGAGAAACGCCAGCAGGTCCAGCAGGTCCTGGTCGCTGAGAGAATCGATCAAATCATCGGGCATCATCGAACGTTCCGACGTGCGCCGCGACAGGACTTGATCAAGAGACACTGCGATCTCATCGCCTAGTTCGTTGCGGATCAACAAGCTAGGAGTCTCTCTAGCGACCACGCCAACGACTAATCCCTGTGACTGCGTCTCAATGATCTGGACGCTAAAACCGTCCGCTATCTGGCGCGATGGATGCAGCAGAGCATCGAGCAGTTCGCCCCTGTCGTAGCGTGTGCCGACATCCTGCAAGTTCGGGCCAGCTTTCTCCTTGTCGGCCCCTATCGCGTGACAAATAAAGCACTTCGGCGATGCCTTGCGGAAGAAAATCTCACGCCCGGCAGTCGCATTTCCTTGCGTATCGGGCAGCGTACGAGTCCTCCCGGCAATAGCTGGCTCCTCTGGGCTCGAGCAACCCATGGCCCATCCGGCGGCCAACGCTAGCGCCAAATAATAGCGTCCCAAACTGAAGTTTAGCCACAACGGCCTCAGGTACTAGGGTCGACTAGGCAATTTACCCGCCGCGGTGCGCGATTCCCCTTATGTTCAGGACTTCGCCTAGGGCGATACCTTCGTGTTGTGAGCGGCCTAGCCCGCTCAGAAGAGGGGAATACGACGTTGAGAAAAAATCTGTCGAGACTAGCAGCATTGTTCGCGCTCGCGATGGCCGGAACCGCTACAGCAGCAACCATCACACAGTCGGGTGCGGGCGGAGCACTACCAGATCTTTCCACAGTGACATTCGACATCGCGATCGGGACTGCCGGTACCGTATCAGACGTGACTGTGCGGTTCGATATCACTCACCCGCAAGTAGGTGATCTTCGAGTCTCGCTGACCAACGTAACGGCGGGGGTCACCCGAGATCTCGTCTACCGGCTTGGCGGCGACACTTACAATCGAAACTACGCAGGCGAGTACGTGTTCAACGACGCGTTCGCCGGCAACCTCTGGACAGCGGCCGCCGCTGCGAGCGGCACCAACGCGGCCGTTGCTACAGGTAACTATTTCGCTTCGACAACAACCGGCACCGCAGTCGACCTGAGCGCTGCGTTCGCCGGAACGGAAGCTTTGGGAGTCTGGCGGTTGACGATTGAGGACTTCAGAGGCAGCAACATCGGCACTCTGAACGGTTGGGGCCTGACCCTCGAAACAGGCTCTGCGCCTCCGCCTCCGCCAAGTGTCCCCGAGCCCTCAACCTACTTGCTATTTGGCCTTGGACTTAGCGTGTTGGCTGCCATTCGCCGCCGTCGTTAAGCACGACGTTTCTTGGCCAAAACCGGGAGGTCTCCGAGTTCTCAAAGTATCGGAGCGCTGGTAGACTTATGTCAGTTCAAGACTGACAGGCAGGGACGTGACTCAAACCTAGACTCTGCAACATCCTCTTCCAAAGAGTCCCGTTCAAGCGCTCCTCGGAGATGCAAACAGACGCCGCGACCAGCCTCCCCCGGTCGCGGCGTTTTGCTTTTCCGGCAAGGCTAGACCAGGCCTAATCGAGCCATCAACGCTTCCGGGCTGGGCTCGCGGCCCATGAAGGCGGCGAAAAGCCTTTCCGGGTCTTCGCTGTCGCCTTTGGACAGAATATTCTCCCGGAACGCGGCGCCTGTCTGCGGGTTGAAGATGCCTTCTGCGGCAAATCTCGTAAAGGCATCGGCATCCAGGACTTCAGACCACTTGTAGGAGTAGTACCCCGCGCCGTATCCAACCGGATCGGCGAACAGATGGGTAAAGGCGGCGGGCATCGCGTAGTCCTCCGGCAGGGGAGCGGGTGCAAATTCGGCCAAGATGCTCCTTGCATAAGCCATGACGTCGCCGTCGCGATCCGGATCGTAATCGATATGAAGAGCTAGGTCGAGAGTCGCTAGGCCAAGCTGCCGCATCTGCTGATTCGCAGCGCGGAACGTGCGCGCTCGCTTCATCTTCTGGAACAGTTCGTCGGGGATCAGCGCAGCGGTCTCATAGTGTTGAGCGAAAAGGTCCAGCGCTTCTCTCTCCCAACACCAGTTCTCCATGATTTGAGAGGGTAGTTCGACAAAGTCCCAGGCGACGTTAGTGCCGGCAAGGCTGCGGATCTCCACTCTGGTCAATAGATGGTGCAGCAGATGGCCGAACTCATGGAACAACGTCTCCACGTCGCGGTGCGTGAGCAGAGCAGGCTTGTTCCCCACGGGCGGATTCAAGTTGCCGCACATTAAGCCCAAGTGCGGCTCCCAACCCTTTTCGGTCTTCGCACCTGTTAGAAACGAATCCATCCAGGCCCCGCCGCGTTTTTGCTCATCGGGGAAATAGTCCGCGTAGAAAGCGCCCAGCTTGCTTCCATCAGAGTCGTAGAGGGAATAGTATTGGACGTCGTCGCGCCATACTGGCACACCCCGCTCTTGGCGGACTTCGATCCCATAGAGCCGTTGCACTAACTCGAACAGGCCCTGCTTCACGCGTTCATACGGGAAGTACGGCCGCAACTGTTCTTCGTCGAAGTCGTACTCTCGTTGACGCAGTTTCTCAGCGTGGTAGCCGACATCCCAAGGACGCATCGGGCCGGAATCCGATCCTTCGAGCGATCGGCGAAAATTTTCGAGCGCTTCGTTCTCAGCGAGAAATGGCGAACGGGTTCTCTCCGCCAACTGCTGGATGAACTCCTTCGCGCGCGCTCCTCCCTTGGCCATGCGGTCTTCCAAGACCAGATCCGCAAAATTCCTACGCCCCAGCAACGCCGCCTTTTCCGCCCGAAGCTTCAAGATCGTCGCCAGCAGGACGGTATTGTCGAACTCACCGGCTGACGCGCGGGTGTTGTAGGCGCGCCAGACCTGTTCCCGGATGTCGGAATCGTCGAGATAGGTCATGACCGCGAGGTAGCTCGGCCCCTGCAACGTAAACCGCCAGCCTGCTTTGTCTTTCTTCGCCGCGCTCTCACGAGCGGCATCCTTCGCGCTCTGCGGCAAGCCGGCCAGCTTCGATTCGTCGTCGATCAGCAACTCGAACGCGTTGGTGGCGTCGAGGACGTGTTCGGAAAACTTCTGCGTCGCCAGCGCCAGTTCGACATCCAGCTCTGCAAGACGCTTCTTGCCTACGGCCGGCAGATCCGCTCCAGACCGTCGAAAGTCTTCCAAGGTTTTCTGCAGTAACCTGGCCCGCAGTCCGGTCAGTGCGCGCGCTTCGTCGGTCTCGGCGTAACGCTTGAGCTGCCGCCACAACTTCTCGTTCAGCGAAATCGCGGAATAGAAAGCGCTCAGCGCAGGGCGAACCGCGTTATAGGCCGCGCGCAATTCAGGCGTGGTCTTGACGGACTCCAGATGACCGACGACGCCCATCGCAAAGCCGAGCGTCTCCGTGGTCGTTTCCAGAGCGAGCAGCGTATTCTCGAGCGTCCTGGGTCCAGCATCCTCTGCGATGGCGTCAATCAACGCCTGGGCATCGGCGATCAGCTGGCTCGCCGCCGGCTCAACGTGGGTCGCATCAATTTGATCAAAAGGAATCTCAAAGCGCACTTCGAGTAGAGGATTGGTTACTGAGTTGTTCATTCGTTAAAAGGAATCTACGAAATTTCGAGTCTATCAAGCTGGCTGCTGGGACCTGCATCGTTCTAGCCAGACTCGCTTGCCTCGAAACGGCACGCCTTCCTGTTCCAACCGCAGCCGCTGCTCCAGCCCCGCCGAGCCCGGCAAGGCGATCCGCCCTTCGGCGGCTACGACTCGGTGCCAGGGCAGTCGGCGCTCTGATCCAGCGCGCCGCAACGCCGAGCCGACTTGACGCGCTGTGCAGCCAGTCGCTGCTCCGATCTCGCCGTAGGTCGCTACTTGACCACGGGGGATTCGGCGCACCGCGGCCCAAACACGTTCCTCCGCCAGGCTCACTCTAGCCACGCTGCAGTACCGCGCCGCCCTGCAACTCATCGATCAGCGCTTCGACGGCCTCTTCTCGAACCGGCTTCCGCAGTACCGCCTTGTCGCTGGCCTGGAACGCTTCCGAATTGGCCGCGCACGCAGCGTCGTCCGCAATAAAGACGAACCGCTCGATCCCGTTGCGGACCGCCTCATAGAGCTCGATGCCGCTGCCCTGCGGCAGACTGAGTTCGCAGAACACCCAGTCGAACTGCATGCGCCCGCAAATCGATTTGGCCTCTTCGATATTGGTAACCGGTATGGCGCGAACGCTCTGCTCGGCCAGTTGCTGCACAATAAGTTTGCGTATGCTTTCGTTCGGCTCGACAACCAGCGCCGTCACCGGTCCGGAGCGGATTCCGCCAGGCGTCCGATGCAAGGTAACCCCTTCCTCAACGGTCTCCTGGGTCGCCGTTCGGGCCAAAGGGTACTCCAAGTCAATGCGGAAACCGAGGCTGGACGCGGGGTCCATCTGGAGAGAGCCGTCCGCTCTCTCTACCAGAGCCTGGCAAATCGTGAATCCAAGCGTGGCATTCATACCGGCGTCGGGTATTTGGGCGAGGCTCTTGCGCATCGGATGCTCCGCCGAGGCGAGGGGCGCAATCGACACGACGACCATCGTTTCACGAATCGCGGTGTGGACCTGGAGCGTGCGGCCTTCGAGTCGTTTGACGAAGTGGCGCGCGTGCCGGAACAGGATCTGAAAAACTTGCTCCAAGTGCGCGGGGTCCGCGGTCACTTGCGGCGTGCGCTCGTTGAGGCTAAGTTTGACGGCGCCGCGTCCATCGTCGGCTTTCCTGTGTTCGCCCGAGACCTTCCTGACCAGAGCGTTCAAGTCGACAGTGGTGACCTCGGCGGAATTCGGATTCGCGAAGCGTACCAGCCGCTGCAACGCTTCTTCGGCTCGACTCACCTGTTCGGTCGCCTCGCGCACGCCCCGCACGTTCCCCGATGACAGCAGACGTTGAGCTTCGGCAAACGGTTCGCTTAATTCGGCCGCCATGGCATTCGCCAATTCACTGACCGAAGCAAGCTTTTCACTTCGGTGGAGTTGCTCTGTCATGCTGCGCTGGTCGTACAGCCGCAAACTTAACTCAGCAATCCGAGCCAGGTGCTCAGCCACCGCAAGTTGCCCTTCGTCGAAGCCGCGCTTGCGGGCCCGGTCCTCAATTTCAATCACCCCGATGCACGCGCCGCCGGAAAGAATCGGCACATACAGCGCTGATTTTAGCCGTCGCTTGGCCACCCACTCCTTCGAGACAAACGGGCAGTTTTCTGCATCGGCTACCTCAGTCGTCTCCTTCGCTCGAAAGCAAGTAACCGGCCCCGAAATTGTACTCATCGAAAGTGCGCCCCGCGGACGCCCTTTGGCCCCGGCGACGTAGGCCATCTGCTGTTCGCCTGAATCGACCAACAAAATCTGTGTGTTGGTGGCAGCCAGCAGGCCGGGCAAGGCCGCCGCGATAGGCTGCAAGGCCGACTCGCGGTCCGCCGCCCCCAGGGACTGAGCCGCGGCGGCATGGGCCGCCTCCAGCTGGCTGCGCTGTCGTTGCCGGTGGTTAGCGGAACGCTGGCGCATGATGGCCGCAGCCGCGCCGACGATGGCCAAGGAGAGCCAAATCTGCCAGGACGAACGCAGGAAGCTTAGCAAGTCAAAGGCCAACGTCGGCCCCCACCAGCATCCTGCTCAGCGCAGCGCTTGGCCCCTGAATTAATCTACCCGCCGGGGTTCGTCGCAACTCACCTCTCCAAACGAATGAACCAACGCACTCCCCTGCTTATAGCTTCGCTCGGAATGCCCTTCCCGTGCATAAGAAACACGAGTCTCCCGGCCTGGAGTTATTACTTAGACGCCGCCTTCCGACATCCCGCAGCGTGGTGCCCTGCAATTGGCCGTACGGTCGTGAAGTATACTAGAATCAACGCTTTGGGAGGCGGCTCCTGTTTCCATTCGCCGCCTATTTCTACTCAGTACAGCGAAGAGGTTTGAGACGAATGGGTGACTCCCTGCTCGTGATGAAGTTTGGTGGGACGAGCGTCGGCTCGCCGGAAAGAATACGCGGCGTAGCTGATCTCACGGCGCAAATGGCCGCGTCGCGGCCGACCGTGGTCGTCGTTTCGGCAATGTCGAAAGTCACCGACCTGCTGCTCGATACGCTCCGGCGAGGCGAAGCAGGCGACCAGCAGGCGGTCGAAGCGGGAATTCAGAATCTAAGCGACAGGCACATCGGTGCTGCGCGCGAGCTGCTCCCAGCAGATCGCCAGGAAGCGGTCATCGATCAGATCACCGTCATCCTGGACGGCTATGCCCGCATCGCCCGCGGCATGCTGCTATTGCGCGAACGTCCGGTTCGCGCCGTCGACGAAGCAGTCACCGTCGGCGAGCAGTTATCCGCACTGTTGATCGCCGAACTTTTGCAATCCCGCGGAGTCGCGGCCGCCCGTGTCGACGCCGTTGGAGTGATCGCGACAGACGATGAATTCGGCGCAGCATCGCCATTGATGGCTGAGACCGCTGAGCGCGCACGGGCAACTCTGGGACAGCTGCTCGACTCCGGAATCATTCCGATCGTTACCGGCTTCAACGGCTCAACCCTATCGGGCCAGCGAACGACTTTAGGCCGAGGCGGTTCCGATTTCTCGGCCGCAATTATCGCCGCCGCCTTGGAAGCTTCCGAGCTGTGGATCTGGACCGATGTCGACGGAATTCTTACCGGCGACCCACGGGTCGTCCCTGACGCGCGAGTCCTTGAATCGGTCACCTACAACGAAGCGGCCGAGCTTGCTTACAACGGCGCCAAAGTCCTCCACGGGCGCACTTTGCAACCTCTCGTCGATCACCTCATTCCGGTCCGTATCAAGAACAGCTTCAACCCGCAGGCTCCGGGAACGCTGATAAGCGACCGCAAAAGCGAGGGACACAACGTCGGCGCCATCACGTCCTTCGAGCACGTGACGATGATCTCCATAGAGGCAGTGAGCCTCACCCAATCGGGCGCCCAACTTATGTCTCGCGCGCTCGCCGTCACCGCGAGGGCGCGCGCCGAGGTGCTGCTGCTCACCCGCTCGAGCTTTCGGCAAAACTTCTGCATGCTAGTCCGCACCGAAGACGTTGAAGACGTCATCGAAGGCCTGCGCGAGGAACTGGCATTGGAACTGGCCCATGGCTACGTTCATCCTTTCGAGATCGACCACAGCGTAGGCCTGTTAGCCAGTGTGGGCGAGGGGATGAAGGGAACCTCGGGACTAGCCGGCCGGCTGTTTACCGCTATTTCGGCCCGCCAAATCAATATCATCGCGATCGCTCAAGGGTCGAGCGAGATCACAATTGCGATCGTCGTAAGAGCCGACCGGCTGCAGGATGCCGTGCGCGCGGTCCACGAGGAATGCAATCTGGGCAGTACGGGTTACCGGCCGCTCGAGTCGACTCGCGAACCAGTTGGCTAGCCGGTCGGAGGCAGTACGCCTCGGCGGCCCAACTCATCGATGACGCTGGCCCGGTGCTTCTTTTTTTCTTCGGGAGTCGCACGATCCCAGCTAAAGCCGTCCTCTCGCGCCACCAACGTGCTGGCCCAGGCGCGGGCAAATTCATAGGCGCCTTGCTCGTCCCAGCCGTTGGCAACCTCGGCGAAGATCTTCACGATCGGCGGCTCGTGACCCTGCACGCGCTCTAGGTAGCCGTCGCGTTCGAATTCCTCAAGAAGTCCGAAGAGCAGGATCGCTTGATCATCGGGCAGCCGCCGGACCAACCCAGCGAAAGTCCGAATCAAGCGAGCCTTGGCTGGATGGAGGGATTCGGCCCCTCCGGAGACAATCTGCAGTCCTGATGTCGATACCGCCACGGATGTGCTCATATCGGCCCGCCAGCTTTTTTCTAGAGTCCCCCAAGCGCCATCTGCTAAGGCTAGAATCAAGTCATGCCAATCTTCGAATACAAGTGCCAGGACTGCTCTCAGCGCTTCGAAGAGTTAGTCCTCAACAGTAAGCTGGCCGAACCGGATTGCCCGCAGTGCGGCGGCAAAGTGGAGCGGCTCATCTCAACGTTCGCGGCGAAATCGAACAGCGACAGCGCCTCCAACGCCAGCTTCAGCGAGTCCTCGGCGCCGCTGTGCGGCTCTTGCGGCGTGCCCGGCCCCTGCGCTATCAACTGAGTACTGGTTGGGAATACAGGTCTTCCCTGTCGGTGAGCTAGGTAGAGTGACCTCTTGCAGAGCACCAGAAGGCGTTACAAGATCGCACCATCGGAGACGAAACGCGGGCCGCGCCCGTTAGCGTCTAACCTGATGCCTGCCGGAACGCGGGCGAGGAGGACGGCATGAACACCTTGGGTAATCGAGACTACATCGATATTCCCGGCGGGCAAGTCCACGATTTGCCGCCGCTGCTCCTTAAGGACAACCGTCCGTCGAAGTCGCTGCATGACGTAATCGCTGTCGCTCAGCAAATCATCGATCGCGACGCGATTATTGAGGATCAACTTTCCGATTCGCTCGAAGATCGGCGAGTTGGCCTGGCCATCAATCTGGCCGAACACTATTCCGTGTTCCTCGAACACTGGTACTGGGGCGAGTCCATCTCCGAGTGGATTCGCCAATGTGAGACAACCTTCCAGGCCAAGCCCAACCTGCGCCCGCTGCTGTCTCCCGATATCTGGCCCCACGCTAGCCGCGCGAGCTTCGTACGCCTGCTCGAAGACAAGCACGTACCCCACGGCGATATCGACCTGGAAAACGCAATGGGTTACCGGCTCACCTTTCGCCAGCCGCCGCCTATTCAATTCTTCTCCGAGAAGTACCTGTTCTTCTTGAATACGTCGCTCGCCGCCAGCGCCTTCGACGCTTGGGCGCGCAGCTCAGGGGACAAGGCCGCGTCGCTGCCGCCCGAACGCTTCCGGTTCTTCGTGACGGGAACCGAGATTCGCGAAGTCTGAGCGGTCTGCCAAGCCCCAGAGCGGCCTTGTTAGCCTGGGCTCATGGGCTCGGAGTACACCCTCATCGACGCCTTCACCGAGAAACCTTTCCGAGGCAACCCCGCCGTTGTTTTTCTGGGGCCCGAAGCGCGCCCCACGGACTCGCCCAGGCGCTCAGCGCTCAGGTCCTCTAAGAGTACGACTGGACGCTCGCCCTCGCTATGCTGTCTAGCGTGACTCCGCGCCTGCTCTTGATCCGTTCGCTGCGTTATCACCGGGGCATTCATTTTGCTGTGGCGCTGGGTGTTGCGGTGGGCGCGGCGGTGTTGGCGGGGGCCTTGCTCGTCGGCGACTCGGTGCGCGGGAGTTTGCGGGACTTGACGCTAGACCGGCTGGGCAAGATCGAGGTGGCGCTGGTTGCGGATCGTTTTTTCCGCGAGGAATTGGCAGCCGAGATTGGCGCGACGCCGGCGGTGATGATTCGGGGGACGGCGGAGAATGCCGAGTCGGGGGCACGGGCTTCGAAGATTACCGTGCTGGGCGCGGATGAGCGCTTTTGGGCGCTCTACGATCAGCCGCCACCGGAGTTGGGGCTGCGCGATGTGGTCGTCAACAAGAGCTTGGCGCGGGAACTGGGAGTGGCAGAAGGCGGGGCGATGTTGCTGCGCTTCCAGACCGATACGCTGATCCCGAGCGAGTCGGTGATGGGCCGCAAGACGGATACGACGCGTACGCTGCGACTGACGGTGAAGAGCATCGTGGCCGATCGCGGGCCGGGACGCTTTGGGTTGTCGCCGAATCAGCAGTTGCCGTTCAATGCGTTTGTTTCGTTGGCTGCGCTGCAGCGGGCGATGGAGCAGCAGGGGCGCGCGAATGTGATTTTCGGATTGAAAGGCGGTGAGCCCGGAGACGCGTTATCGACCGAGGAGCGTTTGGGGGCCACGCTCACTCTGGATGACGTGGAACTTTCGGCAGTGGAGGATGCGGGCGCCATCCGGGTGGAGACGAGCCGTATTGTGTTGGAGCCATCGGTGGCGGAGGCTGCTGTTGCGGCGGCGGCGGAGTTGGGTATGGCGAGCATCGAGGTGCTGACGTATCTGGCCAACTCGATCGAAGCGGGCGGCAAGGCGATTCCTTACTCGACCGTTAGCGCGTTGAGCGGCGCGCCGGAGTTGACGTTGTTGGACGGCTCCCCGGCCCCGGCGTTGACAGGCGATGAGATTTACCTGAACGACTGGTCGGCGAAGGACTTGGGCGCGAAGCCAGGCGACGCGCTGGAGATGAGCTACTACGTGGTTGGCGCCGGCGGAGCACTGGCAACCGAGCGGCATACGTTCAGGCTGCGCGGCGTGGTGCGCCTGGCGGGGCTGGCGGCGGACAGGGGGTTGGCGCCGATATATCAGGGCATGAGCGATTCGGACCGGATGGGGGATTGGGATCCGCCGTTCCCGGTGAACTTGAGTTTGATTCGACCCGTGGACGAACAGTATTGGGCCGAGTACCGGACGGCGCCGAAGGCGTTTGTGGCTTTCGACACAGCGAAGCAGTTGTGGACAAGCCGCTTTGGGCAGTTGACGTCGGTGCGGGTTTCGCCAGCGAAGGCCGCGTATGCGGAGACACTGCGACGGCGGCTGAATCCAGCGGCGTTGGGGTTGACGTTGCAGCCGGTGCGCGAGCAAGGGCTAGCGGCATCGGCTGGCGCAACGGATTTCTCGGGGCTGTTTATCGGCTTCAGCATGTTCTTGATTGCGGCGGCCTCGATGCTGGTGACGTTGCTGTTTAGACTCGGCGTGGAGACGCGCGCGAAAGAGATTGGGCTGTTGTTGGCGACGGGCGAGCCAGTGAAGTTCGTACGGAAGCTGCTGCTGACCGAAGGTGCGATCGTGACGGCGGTCGGCTGCGTGATTGGGTTGCCAGCGGCCGTGGCATACGGCTGGCTGATGGTTTATGGATTGAACAACTGGTGGAGCGCGGCGGTGGGCGGCTCGTTTCTGACCCTACATGTGTCGCCGCTGAGCCTGCTAGGCGGGCTGGTTGGCACGTTCGTGACAATGTTCTTCTCGGTTTGGCTGGCGGTGCGCAAGCTGGGTAAGATGAGCGTCCGTTCGCTGCTGGCGGGCACGGTGACGGATGAAGACCAGCTGCCGGAGGCTGCGCGTTCGCGGAGGCCGTTGATTGTGGGCGTGGCGTGCGCGACGTTGGCAATGGGACTGGCGGCGGCTTCGTACGTGAGCGAGGCGCTGGATCCGGCGGCGGCGTTTTTTGGCGTAGGGGCGCTGGCGTTGATCGCGGTGTTGTCGCTGTATCGAGCGCGGCTGCTGAGGCCGTCGCGGGGCACGATCGATGTGACATCGAGCGTGCCGCTGATGCGGCTGGGTGTGCAGAATGCGGCGCGGTTCCCGACGCGTAGCGTGCTGTCGGCGGCGTTGGTGGCAAGCGCGACGTTTGTGATTGTGACGGTGGCGGTGAACCGTCATGATGCGACGCAGGCGGAGCCGTCGATGGATTCGGGAAATGGTGGATTCCGGCTGATAGCGGAGTCGGATGCGCCGCTGCACAGGACGCAATTGGATGAGGCGGAGTTGGACGGCGCACTGCTGTACGCGCTACGCACGAAGGCGGGCGACGATGCGAGTTGCTTGAATTTGTACCGTCCGACGGAGCCGACGTTGTTGGGCGCGCCAGAGGACTTGATCAGGCGGGGAGGATTCGCCTTCCAAGGGTCATTGGCCCAGACGCCAGAAGAAGAGGCGAATCCGTGGTTGGTGTTGGAGAGTAAATTTGAGGACGGGGCGATTCCGGTGTTTGGCGATGCCAACTCGGTGATGTGGATCTTGCACCTGGGGCTGGGCGACCGGATGGACTACACCGACGGCCTGGGGCGGCAGCGAAAGTTGGTGATCGCGGGGCTGTTGTCGCGGAGCATCTTTCAGTCGCAGCTGATCGCTTCGGAAGCGAACTTCTTATCGCTTGAGCCGGACCATAGCGGATACAACACGTTTCTGATTGAGGCGAACGATGCCGCGGTGAGCGCGCGCCTCGAAGAGCAGTGGGCCGATTACGGATTTGATGCGACGACGACAGGCGAGCGGCTGGCGGGGTATTTGGTGGTCGAGAACACGTACTTAAGCACCTTCCAGACGTTGGGCGGACTCGGGCTGCTGTTGGGCGTGTTGGGGCTGGCGGTGGTGATGGTGCGGAACGTTCTCGAACGGCGCGGGGAGTTGGCGTTGTTGCAGGCGGTGGGCTTTGGGCGGCGCGCGGTGGTGCACTTGGTACTGGCGGAGAATGGCTGGCTGCTGATTTTCGGAGTCCTAGCGGGTACAGGCGCGGCGCTACTAGCTGTGCTGCCCAGACTGATTGCCGGATTGGCGCACCCGCCGTGGGGCTCGCTGTTGTTGACGCTGTCAGCGATCGTGCTGACCGGGTTAATTTCGGGCGCGATTGCTGTGCGCAAGTCGATGGATCAACAGCTGCTGGCGAGCCTGCGTAGGGAGTAGGACTAGAGCTTGGTCTTGACGCGCTTGGGCTTGCTCTTGGCGCGGCTCAAGTCGAGCGCAAGATCGGACGCCTTGATGGCGGCGCTGATCTTGACACCGGAGTAAGAGATGAGCCGATAGTCGCCGCTGTGCTCCAGGGCTTTCTGTTGGATAGGCTGCCAAGTTTGAGTCGAGATCCACATTTGGACCGACTTGCCGGCGGCGCGGTCTTCAGCGTCCTTGGGCGTCATGTCGAGCTTGACGGAGGACTGGCCGTCGATGGGCTCTTCGGCAACGATTTCGATGTCGTAGCGCTCTTTGAGATCGTCGCCGGAGACGCCGTAGCCGAGCAGCAGACCTTCGTAAAGTTGGTTGCCTTTGGCCTTGAGGTCGTACTCCTCGATTTGATTGATGGCCTCGTTGAACAACTCGACGGTGGTCTTCTCGATGCGGATTTGTTTGCGGATGGGTTCAGTGAAGGCGATGCGCAGTTGGACTTGTCCCTTGTTGTCCTTCTTGACCCAGAGATCGCCGGATTCGACGTCGGTGTCGTCGACGAGCTTGGTGTATTTGATCCAGCGAATCTTAGCGGTCATGCCCTGGTATGGCGCGGCGGCTGCGTTCATCTTGGACAGCACGGTCGGCAGGTCGGCGGCCGCAAGCGTCGTTTGAGCGACGAGAACCAGCAACAGCGGGACAAGGAAGCGCATGAGTATAGGACGGTTCGTGGAGGCGCGCGGTTTCGCCTTAAGGAGTTAGGGCCGCGCGTAGACGATGTAGGCGTGCAGCTCGCCGCCGGGCGCTCCGGAGCGTTCGACGGAGACGATTTCGAGGTTGAGGCCACTGCGTTGGAGAATCAGCTCACGCAGGCGGGCGTCGCGCTCTTCGTCGGTGGAGGCTTCGACGGTCGTGGGATCGACCCAAAAGACCATGGTGCCTAGGGCGTCGCCTACTTCTTGGACTTGGCGGACGACGGGCGGACGCGGTTGATCTCCGAAGAACTCGCGGGGCGTCAGGAAGATGAAGGCCAGGATTGCGGCAACGATCAGGTCGTACTGCACCGAGCCTCTACGGAAGCTCCAGAAGACGCTGCGCCAGAGCAGCCCTGGTTTATCTTCAGCCATCGTGGTGATTCTAGCGCACGAATGGCTCGTAACGCCTTGACTCCACGGGACGTATCGTAGAATAGAGGTTTAGGCCCCGGGTCCGGGGCTATTTTCGTCATGTTCCGAAGAATGCGCCAACTTTTTCGCTTAGCCGCCTATACGCAGCTATTGCCCGCCCTCGAGAGCGCGGATGATCCGCTAATCGGCGGCCAAGCTGTGCTCGAAGGCGTGATGATGCGGGCGCCGCACAGCTATTGCATCGCGGTGCGCAAGCCGGACGGCGAAATTGTGACCGAAGAAGGGCCGGCCGTGCGGCTGTCGGAGAAGAACAAGATTTGGGGCTTCCCGGTGATTCGCGGCGTGGCAACGCTTTGGCAGTCAATGAGCTTGGGCATGAAGGCGCTGAACTTCTCTGCACAGTTCGCCGTGGACGAAGAGGAAGAAGGCTCGAAGGACGAGAACGAGAAGGGCAAATCGAAGGAACTGCCGAAGTGGATGCTGGCCCTGAACATCCTGATTTCGTTTGGGTTCATGATCTTTATGTACAAGTTCTTGCCGCTGACGGCGACGAAGTTGATCCAGGGTCAGTTCGCGCAGTTGGACAATCAGATCGGCTTCAGCGCGGTCGAAGGCGTGATCCGGCTGTCGATCTTTTTGTCGTTCATGTTTGCGCTGTCGCTGATGAAGGATATTCGCCGGGTGTTTGAGTATCACGGCGCCGAACACAAGGTTGTTTTCAACTACGAGTCGGGCAAGCCGGTGAACACCGAAAACGCGCAGAGCTTTGTGACGTTCCATCCGCGTTGCGGCACGAGTTTTTTGATGGTGGTGATGATCGTCTCGGTCATCGTCTACGCTTTCGTTCCGGTGCAGGGATTTGGACCGATGCTGCTGTCGCGCATCATTCTGCTGCCCTTGATCGCCGGGCTGAGCTACGAGGTGATTCGCTTCGCGGCACAGCATCAGCAGAGCCTGATGCGCTTGTTCGTCGCGCCCGGCATGTGGCTACAGCGCATCACGACTAAGCCGCCGGACGATACGCAGATTGAGATTTCCATCCGCGCTCTGACAGGGGCGATGGAATTGGAGAAAGAGAAGGGCGGAGAGTTGGTCGTCGCTTAACGACGCCAGGGGTTTCCCATGGATTGGGCTAATAGGCTCGAAGAAATCGAGCAACGCTACAACCAGCTGTCGGAAGAAATGGCGGATCCTGACGCCATGCGGGATCAGTCCGCCTACCAGAAGGCCGCCAAGGCTGCGTCGGACATCTCTGAGGTGGTCAATAAGTATCGAGCTTGGAAAGAAGCCAAGCAGGCCCTGGAAGAGGCCACCGAGCTGCTGCAGTCTGGCGATCCGGACATGGTCGAACTGGCTCAAGAGGAAGCCGACAGCCAGCGAACGCGGGTGACCGATCTCGAAGAAGAAATGCGCGTTCTGCTGCTGCCGAAGGACCCCAACGACGATAAGGGCGTCGTGTTAGAGGTTCGCGCGGGCACGGGCGGTTCCGAGGCCACGCTATTTGCCGCGGAGATCTTCCGCATGTATACGCGCTACGCCGAGGTCAATCGCTGGAAAGTGGAAGTCCTCTCAAGCAGTGAATCGGAAGTCGGCGGTTTCAAGGAAATCATCGCCTTGATTACGGGCGACCGGGTCTACTCGCGGATGAAGTTCGAGTCGGGCGTACATCGCGTACAGCGTGTGCCGCAGACGGAGACGCAGGGCCGCGTTCATACGTCGGCAGTGACTGTGGCGGTGTTGCCGCAGGCGGAAGAGGTCGACGTCGAAATAGATCCGACCGAAATTCGCGTCGACACGTTCTGTTCATCGGGGCCTGGTGGTCAGTCGGTGAACACCACGTATTCGGCGATTCGCATCACGCATTTGCCCACGGGTCTGATAGTGAGCTGTCAGGACGAAAAATCGCAAATCAAGAACCGCAAGAAGGCGATGTTGGTGTTGCGCTCGCGCCTGCTCGAGATGGAACAGTCGAAGCAGCACGAGGCCGAGGCCGACGCGCGCCGCTCGATGGTAGGCACGGGTGACCGCAGCGAAAAGATTCGGACGTACAACTTTCCGCAACAGCGCGTGACCGATCACCGCATTGGACTCACCTTGCACCAACTGGATCTGGTGATGGAGGGCCGCATCGATTCACTGATTGACGCGCTCGTTTCTTACAACCAAACTAAATTGCTCAAGGGCGAACCCGTCGCCAGTTAGATGACCGTGGCGGTCGAACCTCAAACGGCGACAGTTGAGGCGCAGCTCGAACAAGCTAGCCATCAGTTGGCCGCCGCTCCTGTGGAAGAGCCGCGTCGAACCGCCGAGAGCCTATTGGGATTCGTGATGGGTTGCGAACGGAGCCATTTGTTCGCGCACCCCGAACGCGAGTTGTCGCTGAAAGAAGCGGAGCAGTTCCAGCTCCTGGTCGAGCGCCGCTTCTCGGGCGAGCCCACGCAGTACATCTTGGGCGTGCGCGAGTTTTACGGCAGAGACTTTGAGGTGAATCCGGCGGTTCTCATTCCGAGGCCGGAAACGGAGTTGCTGATTGAGGCCGTATTGGAGCAGCTGCCCGAGTTTGCCTGCGTTCTCGACGTCGGAACAGGTTCGGGCTGCATCGCTGTCACGCTGGCCTGCGAGCGTCCTTCGCTGAAGGTCCACGCGGTCGACATCAGCGAGCCGGCGCTAGCGGTCGCCGAGAACAACGCTCAACGCCACCAGGCCGGAGTCAAGTTCCGACGCGGCGACCTGACGGAGCCTTTTGCGGACGAATCGTTCGACGTAGTGGTCAGCAATCCGCCGTACGTAGCTGAGCGCGCCCGGCCAGCGTTGAGCCGTGAAGTGCGGCGCGAACCAGAGCTGGCGTTGTTCGCAGGCTTGGACGGTCTCGATGTTTACCGTCGGCTGATCCCGGACGCAGGGCGCGTGCTGAGGCCGGGCGGATTGTTGGCAATGGAACTCGGCCACGACAGTCTGCCTGGAGTTCTAGCGCTGTTGGCAGGGTGGGATGATGTAGAGACAAGGCCGGACTTGGCCGGCATCGCGCGTATCGCCTTAGCGCGGCGTCCGAGATTCGCGCAACGATAAGAAAACACGGAGAAACCGCTTGGACCAGCTTGGAAAGAAGCACGGCTTACCGCTCGTATATCGCATCGTCGCCAGGAACCTGAGGCATCGTCGCGCACGAACAGTGCTGACGGCGCTGGCAATCAGCATGGGCGTCACGCTGTTATTGACCATCGTCGGCCTCGCTGACGGCATGATGGGCGACCAGCAGAACCGCGCCCGCGGTGCCGGAGCGGACATCATGATCTTGCCAGCCGGCTCAAACGTCATCGGCTTTTCGAATGCGCCGATGTCGGACAAACTGGTCGCCTTCACCGCCGAACAGCCGCACGTGAAAATTGCGACCGGCGTGGTGATGCAATCGATCGGCGCGATCCATCGCATCACCGGACTCGACTACGAAACCTATGACCGCATGGCCAACTTCGTGTTTGTCGAGGGAGGTCCATTCCAGGCG
Organism: Acidobacteriota bacterium; assembly: GCA_027592785.1. GTDB lineage: Bacteria > Acidobacteriota > Terriglobia > Bryobacterales > UBA6623 > CAMPKL01. The sequence goes on along the minus strand of JAQCLD010000014.1, from coordinate 20,116 downwards.
CCGGACGATATCCTCGTCGACGAATTCTACGCGCGGCAGAATAAGCTTCAGGTTGGCGACTCAGTCGAAATGTTGGACAAGGACTGGCGGGTCGCGGGCATCGTCGAGCCGGGCAAGATGGCGCGCGTCATGCTGCCGATGGGCATCGTTCAAGAGCTGACCGGCACGGTTGGCAAGATCTCGATGATTTACGTTCAGTTGGATGATCCGGCGCTGACTAGTCAGGTCATCGATGAGCTCAGGGCGGCGGGATTGTCCCCAGACAGCTACCAGGTGTATTCGGTGGAAGAGTTCGCTTCGCAGTTCACTCCTTCGGCGGTGCCGGAGTTCCAGGTGTTCATCAGCATCATCATCGGCTTATCGGTCGCCTTCGGTTTTCTGGTTGTGTTCTTGACGATGCACACGGCGGTGTTGGAGCGGACTCGCGAGATCGGCATCCTGAAATCCCTCGGGGCTACGCAGGGCTACGTTCTGGGCATTCTCGTTCGCGAAGCCTTGGCGCTGGGATTGCTGGGATCGTTTATGGGCATCCTGTTCAGCTTTGCGACGCGCTGGGTGATCGACACGCTCATTCCGGCAACGATGCAGGCGTCGATCGTCCCCGGCTGGTGGCCGCGGGCCATCGCCATCACCCTGGTCGGCGCACTGTTGGGCGCTCTCTATCCGGCAATGAAGGCTTCTCGTCAAGACGCGCTCGAGTCGCTGTCTTACGACTAGAGATAACCCAAGGAGCGCAGCAGATCGGGCGAGATGGTATTCGGCGGTCTGGCTTCGTCCACAAACAGCTCCCGCAGTTTCATCGAGCGTTGGAGCCGTTCATCTAGGCGCTGACGGGCCGCATCGAGGGACCTCTCATCGGTCAACGGGTGCTGCTCCTGCGCGTCGGCGGCCAGATCGAAGAGCAATTCAGCTCCGGTGTCGGTATTACGGATGTACTTACGGTTATCGAAATTGGCCCTGGCCTCGAAGCCCTCATGGAGCTCAACGCCAAGATCATCGTTTCGCCGCTGCTTCGGTCAGGGGCGATAGGACTTCACCGGCGGCAGTCGCGCCCCCGAGCCCCCCGGAGGCGCTTCTTCGCCCTTGACGTGAATCCGCAGGGTCCCGATGCCGTCGATTGCGCCGACGATCTCTTCGCCGGGTTGCAGGAATCGTTGCGCGCCACGGACGGCCGTGCCCTGCCCTGTCCCACCGGAGGTGCCGTTGTTGATGACGTCGCCGGGGTAAAGGGTGATGATCGACGAGCCGTATTCGATCACTTCGTACAAGGTGTGAATCATGTCGCCGGCTGTGGCCTCTTGCATTTGCTCATTTCCGACGCTGAGGGTCTGGCGGAGTTTCTCCATCGGGTCGCCGTAGAATTCCTTGGGGACGATCCAGGGGCCCATTGGGGCGAACGTGTCGTGGCCCTTGCCGACAAACCAGTCGGAGGTGAGCGGATTGCCTCCGGGAGGGCGGCCGCCACGGTCGGAGATATCCATGGAGACCATGTAGCCGAAGATGTAGTCCTGCGCGTCGCTGGCGGAAACATACTTGGCGGTGCGTCCGATGACGGTGGCCAATTCAACTTCCCAGTCGATGCGATCGCGACCGTAGGGCAAAACAACGGTGTCGCCGGTGCCGATCACGGCGCCGCGGCTGGGCTTGAGAAACAAGTAGGGCACGCCTCGATTCTCACGACGGGCGCGGCGGCCGGCGGCGATCTCTTCCGGCGTGCCGGCTTCGTTGACATGGCTGTAGAAGTTGACGGCTGCGTTGAGAATCTTTCCGGGGTAGAGGATCGGGGCCAAAGTCCGAACTTGTTCCAGACCGTAAACAAAATCGGGGCGGGCGTTGCCGGCTAAGCTATTGCTCGCGACGAGATCGTTGACGATCTCATACAGGCGAATTCGCAAGCCGTACTCGTAGCGGCCGATCAACTCCAGCATGTCCGCGGGCACGGGCAGCTTGGGATAGGCCGCGTTCAATTCTAGGGCGGCGTTGGCCGCGTTTAGATCCACGACGACGCTGTTGCGCAGTACGATGCCGACGTGCGGGGATCCATGGATTTGGAAAGTGCCCAGGTTGAAGGGCTCAACGGCCGTGACTGACGGCGAACCTTGGGCGAGGACCATCGCGGGCGTCGCGAGCCCGACCAACAAGGCAAAGACGATTGTGAATCTCATAGGGCTTCTCCGACTAGACAGACAACAGTTTAGTCGGCTGGGCCTGGTTTGTCACTCCGGGGCGGTTCTACTGTAGGTCGATGACGGCGTAGGTGACGATTCGCGGGACCGTAAACTCCGTTGCGCCGTCGCGTAGCGTTAGGTCAAGGACTGCGGAGTCATCCGTGTCGAACGAGGCGAACTTGGTGCTGCTGAATGAGCCCTCTACCCTGATGCGCAGCCGATCGACAGTTCCGCGGGGGCCGTAGTTGAGCAGATGAACGCGTGTGGCCCTGCCAACTGTCGCGACGTGTCCCAGCACGACGTCGCTGCCAAAGATTCGCAATAGGCGACGGTCGTCGGTGAGCTCTTGACGCACGTGGGCGGCGAACTGGTGAGGGTTGGCGGCGCCTTCGCGCGGGAACTGAGCGCTACCGAGTTCGACGTTGAGGTCGAGTTGCGGATCAGGCTGCTGGACGGCGCGAAATAGAAGATTGCGGCGCTCGAGAAGTTTCATCGCTTCTTGGGCTTCGGGAGATCCGTCGTTGACAAAGCCGATGTCAGCGAGCGGCCGGCCTTCAGCGCTGGGGAGGGTCTTGAGGAATTGAAGCATGGCCCCGAAGGAAGCGATGTCTTCAGGTTGCACGTCCAGAACCGCGTCCACGCCGTAGGAGTAGGCTTCGGCAGCTGCCAGGGCAGCGCGTCCGGCGGGGACCTCTTTGTACCAGGCTCGCTCGACGCCTTGCAGGAAGTGCCAACCGTTGGCTTCGATCCAAGGGACGCTGGTGGCCATACCGACGCTGCGTTCGCGACGGACGGAAGGCGCCGATACGACGGTGTAATCTTGCAGCCTCGCGGCGCTCTCGGCGCTGAAGCCGAGCCTCTCCCAACCGCCCCGGCTCTGGGGCTCGACAAAAATTCGCTCGATGCCAACGGCAGTGAGTTGCTTGGCTGTGTCGAGGTCGCCGGTCCAGTGCAGGCCTGGCAGCATGGCAGCGATGAGCAGCCAGGTCATGCGATCTGAATCTCCCTCAAGTCGATACGGTCGATGTCGTAGACGCCCAGGCCAAAACGCGACGCGTATTCGATGTGTCCGGTCTCACGATAGAAACGGTTGACGTTGGGGTCCTTGGCCCACTTGGAATGATCCTCGGAGTCGAGATGCTCGTCCGAGCGATCCCAGACGGAGATGGCGCCTTCGGCCTTGCGCTTGTCGTCGATGACGTCGATCAGGATGCGGTCGATGGCCACCGGATCGGTGCCGAACAACATCTGCTTGGGGTAAAAGCGGAAGCGCGGGTCGTTAGAGAACGGACCGCCGTGCCACACACCAATTAACCCGTCCATGACTTGAAGCACGGTGCGCGAACGCAGCGGCTCGACATTGCAGAGTGTGCCGATGAAGGTACCGGTGTGCGTCTTGGCATGATAGTGCGAGCGGGCCACGTTGCTGAACTCGCCATAGGCGAGGTTCTTGAGACAGCCAGTGACGCCTGATGCGTTGTGATCCTTCATGTTGGGGACGTTGATGATCTTGGTGAAACGTTCGGTCGCCATGCGCAGGATGAACGAGCGCGTATCGTCTTCGCCGAAGAAATTGACGTCGACGAATACGTCGGGATCGAAGCCCAAATAGCCCACTTCGGTTTCGACCCGGACGCCGTCGGGGACATAGTCCTCGTAATGGATCTGACTCAGTTGGCCGGTATTCCGGTCATGCACGAAGATTTCGCCGGGCTTCACTCCTGCGTCGATGAGGCGAGCGCAGATCTCGGCGACGACTTCTGGGCGCGAGTTCATCTTTGTCGGCGCGCCCGAACTGTTCACTTTGATGCCGACGGTGTCTTCGGAAGAGCAGAAGCGCCGCCAACTGTCGCGATGGTCGCGGTCGCCGGTGAGTTCGCTCATGCCGCGCGCCATCATCTGCTGCACGGTGGGGATGTCGACGCGTTCCGTCGCCGCTTCGATGCAGTTCTGGGAGCGGACACGCACGACGCGGCCGGGATAGGGACCGGGCATGCCTGGATTCTCAGACCGGGCAAAAGGCGTGACGACTCGATAGTCCGGTACGTCGTCGGCTTGGCCTTTGGCGATGCCGGCGGCGGATGCCAGCGCGGTCACTCTAAGAAAACGGCGTCGCTCCAAGATAAGCCTCCTCAGACCGGGTCGTGAAACAGCCCTTCGTAATGAGCGGACGGCAGGAAGATACCGCCGCTCTTGGCGTAGAACTCATCATCGAGCGGGAAGGCCCCGTCTTCCCACTTCGTCCACGACGCGCCCGCGAGAGGATGATACGCCTTCAGCTGCTCCCATCGACTGTAGTTTTGATGGCCGTTGGCCTCCATCAGGCCACCTTTGACGCCCGGTAGGGGCGCCAATCTCGCGGCGATGTTCTTGTTCCAGTCTTGCAGGATGGGATTGACGGTGAGGTCGGCGCAGAAGCATGGGATGCCGTGATCATGGGCGACCTGGGCGATCTTCATGGTCATGCTGAGCGTCTTCGCGATAGCCTTGAGGGCGATCGCTTTGTAGCCCATCTGGATGCGCTCCAGGGCATCGACGTCTGTGTGCGCCGCCTCGTCAGCGGCGAGCCGCAGGGGGATGTCGCTGACGTCGATCTTGAGATCCTCGGGGAACGGTTCTTCGAGCACGGCGATCTGGTCGTAGGCGCCAATCTTGCGGGCATGGTCGATCAGTCGCAACAGAGTGTCTTTGCTCTCGTAGCGGCCATTCATGTCGAAGTAATACGGGAGCTTGCCGTCGGCGGTATGCGCAGTCTGGTAGTGGCCGATGGTGCGGTGTATTTCGGTCAGGCGCTCAATGTCGCGCTGCAGCATTTCTTGCTGTGAGCCGGGCGAGCCTAGCTTGATCTTGATGAAGAAGAATCCGTCGTCGGCTGCTTGTTTGATCTCGTTGACCGGAATCGTGAAAGCGATCGACGGCGCACTGATGACGCGCTCGTGCCGGTGCGCAAGGCCAGGCTTGTAGCGGTCAGGAATCAATCCGTCGAAGTTCGTAATGCCGTTCTCGGCGGCGTAGAGCAGCCAAGCAGCGTTGTCGAAACCAACCAGCGCGTTCAGGGCAAAGGTCTTGCGTAGGCTTGGGTTGCCGGTGATCTTCTTGCCATATTCGAAGACGTCGTCGAGGACATCGTCCAGTAGATCGATGGGATGCTCGAACGTCTGTCCCTTAACGATCTTCACGGCGTACTCGGCGAGGGCGTACATCAACGCGTTGCCGCCCGACTCGGTATGTTCAGCAAAGATGCCAGCGTCGGACCACAGGACGTTTTGGGTGCAGAGACCGACCTTGTGGAGGCCGGATTCGCTTTCCATGCGGGCGGCGGTCTGCCAGATCTCGGTCATGTAACCGCCCTTGAATCCGAAGGGCCGGATGAGCGGTTCGCGCTCGAAGTTCGAGTCGACACGCGTGATGCGAATCGGCTTAGCGGCCCTTGCGGGAACGGACGCCAGCGCGGCTGCGGCGAACGGCAAGGTCTTGAGCAAGCGACGTCGGTTCATCGCTGAGAATTGTAGCAAGGCGCGAGTCCAGGCTAGAGTCGCTGCGGCTTTGTGTCGTGGCTGGCGAAACCAACGCGCAGCCCTTTTCTGTTTGATTCCGTGCCTCGCCTATACTGTCGCCATGAGTTTCACCGGCGTCTCACGCCGAGCGTTATTGCTTGCGCCGTTGGCCTTGCGGCCTCTGCGTGCCCAGGCTGACGGTTCGCTCAAGATCACAAAATTCGTAATCCGCATGGCTCAGGTGCGCGTCGCGTGGCGGACTCTGGTGATGCTGGAGATCCACACCGACGGCGGTTTGGTGGGTTTGGGAGAGGCGACGCTGCCGCTACGGCCGAAGATCGCCGCCGAGGCGCTGCGCTGGCTTGAGCCGCTACTCGTCGGGCGCGATCCGGCCGGCCCGGAAACGCACTGGCACAGGCTGTACTACGACGAAGCGCGCTGGCGACGAGGCGGCGCCCTGACAACAGCACTCTCCGCGGTCGATATTGCGCTGTGGGACCTGGAGGGCAAGCGCCTGGGCGTACCCGTCTGGCGGCTTCTGGGCGGCCGGTTAAGCACCCATCTACGTGCCTACTACACGCATTGGGACGCCGGATTGAAGGGCGATTTCTCGCCGGACGCTTTCGCCCGTCGCGCCGAGCAAACGCGCCGCGCCGGCTGGACGGCGGTGAAGTGGGCGCTGATCGGCAGCACGCCGCGCGAGCGGATCAATCACACAGTGGCGTCGCTTAAAGCCATCCGCAATGCCGTGGGCAATGAACTGGACGTTGGCCTGGAATTGGCGGAAAGGTTCACGGTTCGCACGGCCTTAGAGTTGGCGAATGAGGTCGCGCCCTACAAGCCAATGTTCATCGAAGAGCCGATTTGGCGTGAACGCTGGGATGCCTTTGAGCGACTCGCGGACCGCAGTCCTGTACCGATCGCCACGGGAGAAGGATATCTGTCGCGCAACGAGTTCAAGCCGCTACTGAAAGCTGGCGCCGTCGAGATTGTGCAGCCCGACGTCGTCCACTGCGGCGGCATCACCGAACTGCGCAAGATCGCGGCGCTAGCTGAGACCTACGACGTCGAGATCGCACCGCACAGCCCCTACGGACCAGTCGGACACGTCAGCTCGATGCATGCGGTTGCGGGCAGCCGCAACTTCTTCATCCACGAGTGGGAAGCCGAGGACGACGAACTGTATACCAGCGTGACAGGCGGCACGTTCCCCACGATAAACGCTCAGGGCGAGGTTCCGATTCCTGACGGGCCTGGCCTAGGAATCGAACTGGATTCCGCGGAGCTTGAAAAGCGGCTTCCGGCAGCCCTCTAGGCCAGCCTGGAACGGAGGAAGAAGGCGATCGCAGAACATAGGAGCCAGAACGTACTGCCGATCGCCATAACGCCGTAGTCCGCAAGCGAAGCTCCGCGAAGGTACTGCGATCCGCTTACGGCTAACCCGGCAACTCCAGCGAAGAGAAAAAGCCAGGTCATTACTTTGAGCAACGACTGCGTGGTCATAGGAAACCGCTTAACCCTGCAGACCATGGTAGAGGCATTTAAAGTTGCGAGAATGGAGCGATGACGCTCCGGATTGGTATGGCGCAGATGTTGGTGCTGGGCGGGCGGCCGGTTGAGAACTTGGCTCGGGCCGTGGGCATGATCCAGCGGGCGGCTGAGGCAGGCTGCATTGCCGTCGTTCTGCCCGAGTGCTTGGACTTTGGTTGGACGGACCCTTCGGCGCGCCAGGGCGCGCAGCCGATTCCCGGCGAACACAGCGGCCAGCTTATCTCGGCGGCCCGCGACTACAAGCTTTGGTTGGCGGCGGGCCTAGTGGAGCGCGACGGGGACCGGCTGTTCAATACGGCGGTGCTCGTGTCTCCTCATGGGGAGATTGTCCTCAAGCACCACAAGGTGAATGAGCTGGCTTTGGCACATGATCTTTATTCGCTCGGGACCGGAATCGCTGCAGCGGCTACGGAGTTGGGACGGGTTGGCCTGGCGGTTTGTGCCGACAACTATCCGGATTCGCCGGAGATTGGCGGAGCGTTGGGGCGCATGGGTTGCCGGTTGTTGTTGTCGCCCTGCGCCTGGGCGGTGGACGGTGACCACGACAATGCCGTCAAACCCTACGGAAAGATTTGGCGCGAGGCGTATCAGGCGCTCACGACGCGGTTCCCGATGACAGTGATTGCCGTGAGCAGCGTCGGGAGGATCACTGGCGGTCCCTGGACAGGGCGCAAGTGTGTTGGGTGTTCGCTGGCCTACGGCCCTGGCGGCGTCGTTCTGGCTGAGGGCCCCGCTGACGAGGAGGCGCTACTTGTTGTCGAGGCGAACGTTGGGGATGAGGGGACTTCGGTCAGTCCCCTGGCGGCGTCGTTTTCTTAGTCCCTGGGGCCAGGTATCAGACAAAGTCGGGACGCGCTTGTTCGGCGCCTATTTCGTATGGATTCGGCCCAAGACAGTAAACTAGTTGGCCATGGACCGACGCGATTTCCTCAAAACTTCTGCGGCCGCCGCCGCCGTCGCCGCCGTGGTTGCCGACCGGACTTTTGCCGCTGACTTCCGACAACCGAATTCGCTCTATCACGGCGATGACTGGGAATCGCTGAACCCCGGTTATTGGAAGATCGAATCCAATGCCCTCCGCCGACGGCTTCACAACTACGGCGACCGAGCGCGAAAGACCGGCTTTCCCTACCACTACGAAACCCACGCCGATAGGCTCGGCAGCTCGACGATGCCTGTCGACTATGACCCCTCGTTGCCGCCGGGATTTATCTGGCGGCGTGATTGGAAGTTGACCGGCAACTATAAGCTGCGCATTGAGGCCCGCATCAAGGCGCGCCCGCACGGACCCCAGGGGGCCGACGACCCCTCGTGGCAGATGTATCAACCTGGCTACGGCCTACTCGGTCTGGCGTTCGGCTCCGCCACTCTGTTTGAATCATTCGGTCAAGGCGGCCAGGACGGGAAGTCGGCTTGGTTCGCTGCCTGGCGCGACGATGGTCAGTTCGGTCTTTACGACCACGGCCTAACAGACGCGCCCGCGACGCCGCGCTCAACCGTTTCCCCCAAAGCCGGCGATGTGCTGGCGATCGAAGTTGAAGTTTCAGGCTCCGATTCCGAAGCGGCCGATGTCACAGCCACGCTAGCGATCAACTCTGACACCCACACCGTCCGAGTCGCGGGCGTCAATCGCAAACAACAAACCAATGGCTTCGTGGGGATCGTCGGCCAAGGCCTGCTGGACTTCGAGATCACCGGCTTCGAAGTCTTCCCCGACCGCAACGAGCCCCTGAATCCGGCGATCAACGAGTGCCATGTCTGTTACGCGCTCGGCGACACGCTCAAGCAAGTCGACGACAAATGGCAGGTTCGCTTTGTCAGTCTTTTTCGCAACAACGGGGAATGGGCGGAAGTGCGCATCGCCTCGACGGAAAGCCCCTCCCAGGGGTGGGCTTCGGTGGCGCCCGCAGGGCGAGGCCGCGTTGTCAGCAACGACTTTCGCGTCAATACCGCGGTGATTGATGCCGTGCTGCCGGCGAACCCCGCTGACACTGCTCTCTTTTACACGATCTGGAAGGATGGAGAAAACGTCACCACAGACCCACGCCTAGGCACGGACGCAGTCGGCGTCGGAACCGCGATGGTCGGCGAAGTCCCCTCAGATGGCGGCTATGTAGGGCGCTTGCCACGCCTGCGGGCCCCTTATCGTCTGTGCGGCCTCTCGTGCCACGCCATTAGCGGCGGAGGCCCCAAATTGCCGGACGCCGAAGTGGGCGGCGGTTTCTGGGTCCACGATCAGCCGACGCCCGACGCCTACCGGCACCTGGACGACTACGACTTCCAAGTGATGATGTGGGAAGACGACGTCTGGTATATGGAGCTGCTGCTCTACCCGCCGTCGGTCGATGACGCTTTCAAGGTAGTTACGACGACGCTTTGCGGACCGACGAGCCGATGGCAGATGATGCGGCATTGGAACACGATCAACCCCGGAGACCATGACTACGGTATGGACGACGTTAAGGGTCCCGAACAGATCGCCATCCGCAATCATGCCGACCTGGGCCAGGATCCGGATTACATGCGTCGCAACTTCCAGACTGTTCACCATCTGGTTACCGGCGACGAACATCCCTCGGGCACGGAGAACCCCAAGAAGTGGCGGCGCTGGAAGATGCCCAACCGCGACTTCAGCCTGCTCATTCTCGACTCCCGTTTGTGGCGGTCCAGTCAAGACACGAACATGTGGGACGACGAAGGGTGGGGCGGCCAACAGAATCTCTACAGCCGGAAAGACGTCACCCGCAGTCTCTTAGGCGAAGAACAGTTCGCCTGGTTGACAGAGACGATTCAGACCGACTCTTCGCCGCTCATCTGTCTTACCGGCATCAACGGCATGCACACGATCTGGACCGGCAACGCATCCAGAGCCGACTTCAAGACAGAGCTCGGCGAGCGGGATCGAGTCGCGGCTGACTACGCCGGTTGGGTTACAGCCGGAGCCGACCGCGTATTGGAAGTTCTGGGCAGCCGTGACGGAGTGATCAGCGTCTATGGCGACGTGCATGCGGGCTGCCTTATGCGCAATACCGACCAGCGCTTGTATGAATGTTCCTTCGGCCCGATCGGGCGCAGCGGCGGCCGGGGCTTGAAGCAAGGCTTCGGTCCGCGAATGAAAGACTTTGACGGACGCGATGTCGAGATTAAAGCGCTCTACCACCAGAGCCACGACACGCCCGATCTGCGGAAGATAGACGGCCCGTATTACTGGAATTTCTTGGAAATGGTCTTCGATCCGCGAGGGGTAGAACCGGCGTTCGAGCTGAAACTGCGCAACTTGATTGATCCGCCCAGCGAAACGCCACGAGGCGGAGGCCATGTGGCCGATCGGGCAAGTAATACCGGTCGGCCCGCGACATGCCGTGTTGATCGGCTCACAGTTCTGCCTGACGCCGACGTACTCTTCTCTGATGCAGACGGGCGACCGATTCGGGGCGACCGCTCGCAGTCCGACGGCAGCGTAGCAGTGGCAGGCCTGGTAGGCCCTCAGCCGGGCGATGAAATTGTAGTGACCAGCCGCAGGGGCGCTCAGACAAGCGCCCAAGTCGTGCAAGCGCGGTAAGGCAAGCGGGCTATGGCGAGATGCGTTTGAGCAGCGCCACCCAGTCTTTTCCGCGATCAGAGGGCGGCGTGAGCCTGACGACGCCTTCATCGCGCATCAAGCTGTCGTTCACCGTAAGCGTAGGCGCTGCTCCCTGCACCAAGGCGCCGCCGGTGCGGGGGTTATACCACCGCAACGAGTACTCGCCGGAGGCCAAGGTGATTTGCGTGGCCTCAGCCTCGGGGCTGTACACCACGTAGATATCTCCCTCCTTGGCGAAAACATAGGTGTTGTCGGTCGCGGAAAGGTCATTAGCCGGCCACATCTCGTGGAACGGCACGTGCTGTTGAAAGAACTCCAGCGCATAGCGCGTCTGGTCCCAAAGGATGTCGCGCGACCGCCAGTCTTCAATATTCAAGTCCATGTGAGGGTAGTTGTAGCCGAAGTACCATTCGACGCCGGACCCACCGCCCATCAAGTTGCCCCACAGTTCCTGCTTACGCGGCTTGTCGTGAGTGGGATCGGCCTCATCAGGCATCGCGCCCACAGAGGCAGGCGCTTGTTCATCGTGAAAAATCACCCACGGCTGGCCTGACCAGGCTGAACGCGCGCGCAGCGAAATCGTTTCGGCGTTAGCGTCTTCCATGCGTCCTTGGATGGCGGTCGTCTGAAACTCCGGCGCGCCTATCATGCTGGTGTAGCTGCGCCGACTGCGCGTGTTGTGGGTGTGAACGGTGACCGGATGGGCGACGGCTTCGAGGCTGGTGATATAGCGAGAGATCTCAAGCCTGTCGAGTCGCGGCGTGTCGTTCTCTTCGCCCAGATCCCAAACGATGCCCAGGTGATGGCCGAAACGGGCGACCAGCTCGCGCAGGTAGAGTTGCCTGGTCCGGTTCAGCTTCGGACTGCCGCCGAGTTCCTCATCGTTCTCGGTCTCCTGAATGAACAGATGCATCAAGATGCCGAGCCGTTCCATGTGAGAAAACGTGATTTCCCATTGATCCAGCTTGGAGACATCGAATCGATCGCGTATTTCCGGATCCGTCCACATCCAAGTGTCTTTGCCGTCTCCGCCATCCAGGTTGTAGGTCAGAAAGTAGAGACTGTTCATCCCTTCCGATGCCAGGTAGTTCAGGGCGCCGATGATGTTCTTTCCTTTGCCGCCCTGCCATGTAGGGTCGCCTGCGCGCCAGTCCCGTGCATGGGCAGCATAACGATGCAAGAAGGTGCCCGCATCGGTGGCGATTCTTCCGTGGCTGGCGGTGTCGAAGGTCCCGTCGAATTCGAAGTAGCCCAGAAAGTTCTCGGGCGAACCGGCGCCGCCTTTGAGGAAGTAGTCGCCGTTCTGGAACTGCAGATAGTGCCCATTGACGTAGCGCAGATAGCCTTTCGCCTGGAAGCCCCGCGCATTGGCCGGGGCCGAGCTCACTTCGATGGCGCCCGTCTCGCCGTCGAATGCGGCGGGACGACCTGCAGCCGCGTCGGCGCTATATGCCACGTCGGCACCGGTTCGAAATGAAGCGACCCACGTCCAACGGCCCGGCTCGGGCGGTGTGAAACGGACGCGCCACTTGTTGCCTGCCGTGGCCGACGTGTTGGCCGCGTCGCCGTCGGCGGCGAAAAAGCCTTGCGCGGTCAGCGCTGCCCCGCCCTTCGAGAAGGTCACGCTCATGCGGTAGTCATTGAATGGGTTGGGGGTCGCCGTCTCCGATGTCTGCGGCCCGTCGAAGGTCAAAGTGACCGTTTGCCACTGTAGCGGAGCCGCGGGCTCCACCGCCGGCGCCGCCGACAATACCGCTGCCGCAAAAATCACGACCAAATAACGAAGCATGCTCATCTGCGCCTCCCTCGGCAACAACAAGTATATATAGGGACGGTAATCTGGGATATTGGACGCTTGGCCATGAATTGCTCGCTTGCGGCCCGGCCCTGTAACAGAGTGGCGAAATGAAGTCGCTGAGGGGCATCTGTATCGGAGCCGGTTACTTCAGCCGCTATCAATACGAAGCCTGGACTCGCATTCCAGAAGTCGAGATCCTAGCGGTCTGCAATCGCAACCAAAAGAAAGCCCTCGAAGTCGCGGAGACTTACGGCATCCCGCGCACCGCAACGTGGGAGGGGCTGCAAACGCTCCTCGACGAACTCCGGCCCGACTTCATCGATATCATCACGCCGCCCGAAACGCACCTGGACGTCGTCAGGTTGGCGGCGGCAAGAGGCATCCACGTCATCTGCCAAAAGCCTCTCGCGCCAACGCTCGAAGAGAGCCTTCAGATCGTTGGCGTCGCTCGTGACGCGGGCATTCGCTTCCTAGTCCACGAGAATTGGCGCTGGCAGCCTTGGTATCGGGAGATCAAGCGCCAGTTGGACGAGGGCACGTTTGGAGAACTCTTCTCCATTAGCGTTCGCATGCGGATGGGCGACGGCTGGCAGCCCGATGCCTACCTCGCACGGCAACCGTTCTTCCGTACGTACCCGCGCTTGTTGGTCTACGAAACGGCGGTGCATTTTCTCGACACCTTCCGCTTCCTTGGCGGCGAGATCGAGTCGATCTATTCCCAACTCCGCAAGCGCAACCCCGATATCGCCGGCGAAGACGCCGGCATCATCACGGCAACGTTTGAATCCGGCGCCACCGCGTTGCTCGATGCCAGCCGCTACAACGAGAGCGACGCCGCGGATGCACGCTATACGTTCGGAACGGTTCGCGTCGACGGCAGCAAAGGCCACATCGAACTCGACCTAGAAGGCCGGCTCACCTTCAAGCCGCTGGGCCAGCCTCCTCGCGCGATCAAGTACGAACACAACCGCAAGGGCTTCGCTGGCGACTGCGTCTACTCATTGCAGCGCCACTTCACCGACTGCATGCTGAACGACAAGCCCTTCGAGACCACCGGCGAGGATTACCTAAAAACGATCGCCCTCGTCGAGGCCTGCTACGAGTCCAACGCGACCGGGCAGGTCTTGAAGCTCCGCGCATAGCGCGCTCCCACGAAAGAAAGACCTTGCGCCAACTGGTTGAATCTACAACAGAAAAAGCTGGCGGTGAGGGTGGGATTCGTACTCGGGCAAACCATTGAAAACACGTAACTTATGGATTCTAAAAAGATCCAAAAGTGCTAAAAATACAGCACTACCGGGTTTATCGTACACCTATCGTACACGGCAGGAGATTGGCGGACATCGAGTTGACGGTCCGTGACGTGGTCATAGCATCCCACTCCGACGATTCCCCATCCCAAGATTGTGTCGAACCCGCCTAGCTGCCACTCGCTGTTGGTTCGCTCGCGTCGCGACGCTTTCAGGAGGCGATGAAAGCGACCTCAACAGCGAGCGCGCCGACGTCCTGCGCTTCTCCCTTGCGGGAAAATCGGCGTGCTAAAGAGAGGCGGTGGCAGAGGGGTGTGTCTGTGAATCAGCTCGAACCACTGTCGGAACCTCGTCGGTGTGGGGTCGTCGGACCCTTCGATCCGCTGCAGCCGTCCGTTCGGGTAAAAAATGGACATAGTGACGCGGCAGCGACCTCCGTCTCGGTTAAGTCGCTCAACTTCACCCAAGCTTCACGTATCTGACTCGCCTGCCGTTAAAAGCACGGCCCGACCGGAGAAACTGCGCCAGAGCGGCGCCCGGACCAACAGATTCTGGACTCAACTGCTCGTCCGGCTTTACTGGCAGGACGAGAAGGGCTGCGTGTTGGACTGACCGGGCGTAATTCGCGACATCTCTGCCGACGGGTTCGGCTTGGAGTTCAACCAGAGCTTAGCTGTCGATCAATTCGTAACCGTGCGAACCGCTGCCGCGACGCTGGAGTGCGTGGTCCGGCACGCGAAGCCGGCTTCAACGGCATTCTTGATCGACGTTCAGGTGCTGGCCGCATCACGTTTCAACCTGAAAGCGGTTGAGATGCTGTGCTTTCAGTGAAGGTGCCCGAATTCTATTAGGCCAAGGTATTTGTCATGCAGGTCTTCTAGCGTTCAGGGTTCGAAAACCCATCCGCCTCGCACAGCTCGTCTGGCCTCGGTCGCCCGCGGCTGGAGCAAAGCGCGGGGCGAGCACCAGCCCGTACCGAGACCCACGGAAGTGGTGAAGCCGGCACCGGACAAGAGTCCTTGGGAGGCGTTCCTCCGCCGTCCCCTCCCGTGGGCATCCAAGGACTAGACCGAGTTCTACTCTACCTCGTAGATCTTGACTTAGCGGGTACCAATGGGTACTTTAATCTTATTAGTGGGAACTTTACGACTCGTTATGGAAACGCCAATTCCTGTTGCACGCGCCCTGCGCAAGCTGGGCCAGGACATCCGAGACGCCCGGTTGCGGCGGCGCATTCCCATGGCTGTCCTTGCCGAGCGAGCTTCGACCACCCGCAAAACCTTGGGCCGGGTGGAGCGCGGAGATCCGAGCGTATCCCTGGGCCTTTACTCTACCGTGCTGTTCGTGCTCGGCATGATCGACCGGCTGGCCGATGTGGCCGACCCGCGCTTTGACGCGGTCGGCCGCGAGTTGGAGGAAGAACGTCTTCCCGAACGCGTCCGACTCTCGCGCCGCAAGACGACGAATCCGAAAAGAAAGGATCAAGAGTAATGGAGACCGAAACTCTCGTCCACGCCGATCTCGACAATGAGCCGGTCCTGGTCGGACGGCTCTGGTCCCGGATGCGACGAGACCGCGAGAGCGCTTCGTTCGAGTACGACCGCGAGTGGCTTTCCGATCCCCGCCGCTTCTCGCTCGAACCGGCACTGGGCCTGGGACCGGGTCCGTACCACACGGCTTCCGATAAACCGCTGTTCGGGGCCATCGGCGATTCTGCTCCCGACCGTTGGGGGCGCGTGTTGATGCGCCGCGCCGAGCGCCGCCGCGCGGCGAAAGAGAAGACCGCTCCGCGAACGCTGCGCGAGATCGACTATCTGTTGCTGGTGGACGATGAGGCCAGACAAGGCGCTTTGCGCTTCGACGCCGAACCAGGCGGGCCGTTCCTCGCTCCTTACAGCGCCCGCAAGATCCCGCCCCTGCTGGAGCTTCCGCGTCTGTTGTCGGCGGCCGATCACGTCGCCGACGATTCCGAAGACGACCAAGACCTGCGACTCCTTCTCGCTCCCGGCTCCTCGCTCGGCGGCGCGCGTCCCAAAGCCTCGGTCCGGGATCGCGACGGCCAGCTGACCATTGCCAAGTTCCCCAATCGCTCCGACGAAACCAATGTCGTCGGGTGGGAAGCCGTCGCGCTGTCTCTAGCGCGCCAGTCCGGCATCGACGTACCGGAATGGCGTCTCGAAACCGTAGCCGATCGGCCTGTCCTGCTGCTGCGCCGCTTCGACCGCGAAGGCTCTGTGCGCTTGCCCTATCTTTCGGCGATGAGCATGCTCGGAGCCAAGGACAATGAAACCCGCAGCTATCTGGAATTTGTCGACGCGCTGCGGCAACACGGCGCAGCGCCCAAGCAGGACATGGCCTCGCTGTGGCGCCGGATCGTCTTCAGCGTGCTGATTTCAAACACGGACGATCACCTGCGCAATCACGGCTTCCTGTGGACAGGGGGAGCCGGATGGCGGCTTGCGCCGGCGTACGATCTCAATCCGGTTCCGCTCGACGTCAAGCCGCGTGTGCTGAGCACGACGATTACGCTCGACGACCCCACGGCATCGCTTGATCTGGCATTTGAGGTTGCGGAGTATTTTGGGCTCAAAGCGGCTGAGGCCCGCAAGATCGCCCGCGAGGTGGCACGATCCGTACGCGCTTGGCGAAAGGAAGCCGCAAGGCTGGGACTCGCTGCTGCCGAAATCGACCGCATGGCTTCGGCCTTCGAGCACGACGACCTTGCCGCTGCTGAACGCGGGCGCTAAGACCGGCACCCCCGCTGTCCGGCGTGACCGGAGAGACTAAGCTAGCGGGGTTCTCTACCTCTCCTCAGTAGGGTTTTCAAAAAGTGAACCGAGGCCGGCAGCACGCGCGGCGCCTACGGGTAAGATTGGGAGCGTTCGAGCCTGAGGAGGGAGCGCTGATGGCCCGCAAGAAGACCCGCCGCAAAGCGGAGGACGAGTATACTTCCCTTGCAATTCGCGTTGAGGACTACCACGTCGAAGTCCGGGCGGCGATCAACTACGAAATGTATCTGACGCGCCCGAGTCGCGATGTCGATTACCGCGATCCAGTGTTCCGGTTCAACACTGACCTAACGATTGTGGGCACGTCGACCTCCCCAAAGAAACGAGTGGGTGAGCGCTACGAGTTGGCAATTTTCGGCGACGATGCGCCGTCGCGCCACCTCCATATGACGATTGACGACGCGCAAGCGCACGACGAACGAGGCGTCCCGCAATACCGCACCTACCGCGGCGACAGCCTGCCTGTCTACAAGGCGCCGCCGGGCATTGCCGTCTTACACAAGGTGCGCGGCGAGCCGCGCTGGGGCGCCTATGTCACCGCACTGCCGCGTTTTGTGAGCGACCTGCTCCTCCTGCTCGGGAGCGGCAAGAGCCTTTATGTAGCGCTGGACGAACGCAAGGACCGCCGGACCCGGTGGATGCAGAGCCTGTCGCTGCAAACGACCGACCCGAGCGAGGAATAGACGGGATCGGTGGAGGGGAAGCGGAAGCCGACGAGTGGGCTGGCTGGGCGATAGCCCTTTCTTGCCGCCGCGGCTCATGCTGGATGCCGGGCCCGTTCCCGGAATAGACTAGTGCCAAAGTTCGGAGTGCGGCAACGACGGGCGCCTCGGGATGCGAGAAGCAAGGTATACTGCTGCAACATCCTGGTCAGGTAGAGGACGGCATTGCGAGGCGCGTCAACAAGATGCGCTCCCGCTTTCAACGCAGGCTAGCAGAGCGAACCAAGCCAAAACCTCACGTGAGGTGGCCGTGCCTGCCGATCGTCACAGGAGAAACCAGCCTTAACGGGATCGCCGCTGCGTAACGCGCGTAGCGCTTTTCGCCGCTGCGGGTGAGCGCGCCCATTTCCACCATGTCGGCGAGGTCGCGCGTAGCCGTCGCGGCCGATGCGCCGGTGATCTTCATGTAGTTGCCGGCGCTCAAGCCGCCTTTGAAACCTTCCGGGCCCTCGTGCAAGATCCGTAGCAGGGCCGTTTCCTGGCGCTCGTTCAGCTTGTTGCGGAGACGGTCCAGCAGCCGGGTCTTGTCAATCAGGAACTCCGCGCGCGCCGCTGTCCGCCGCTGGGCCTCGATGGCGATCCCGGCGAACCACGCGAGCCACTTCGTAATCTCGTTGCCCGTGTTCGCCGCCTCCAGCGCTGCATAGTAGGCCTTCCGCCGGATGAGGATGGTTTCTGCGAGCGCGGTCAAGCTCGCCTGGCCGACGCCTTGCGCCAGCGCCTTCTCGGAGATCGCGCGGCCAATGCGCCCGTTGCCGTCTTCGAACGGGTGGATGGATTCAAAGTAAAGATGCGCGATCGCGGCCCGCGTCACGGCTGGCAACGGCTGCGGTCCGCTCGGGGCGGTGGAGTTGAACCACTTGACGAAGCGCGCCATTTCTTTGGGCACTGCCTTCGATGACGGGCCCTCGAAGTGAACCACCGGGCTGTAGAGTGCGCCGGAGACCGCCTGGATCGGCTCCTCGCTACGCCGGTACCGCCCGATATCCTTGAGATCCTCCCTCCCCTTCATGAGCTGGCGGTGCCAGTTCCAAAGGGTTTCTTCTTCAAGAGGCTCCTGATAGAAACGGTAGAGGCCGGTCATCATTTCGGCGACCCCCGCTTCCGCCGGGCGGACCCGGCGTTTGTCGGTGGCGAGGCCAAGCGCCTTTCGGATAGAGGATTGAACGCTTGCGCGGTCGAGGATCTCACCTTCGATCTCGGATGTGGTCAGGGCCTCGGTGCTGATAGATTCGACTGTGAGCAAGTTGCGGTCTTCGTCGCCGAGATGCTTGACGGCGCCAAGGACCACACCGCTGCCGACGAGGAACTCCTCCTCCGCCTTGCGGAGGAGTGCCTGATCCCATGTGAAATGGGGCCAATCCCGCTGTTGCCAATTCCAACCCATGAGCGATAGCGTCCTCTTCTATCGCTCATAATAAGTCCCTCTGTGAGCGATAGCAAGCATTTCTATCGCTCGCGAACTGACCCTTACGCGGCTCCTTGGAACAGGCTGGCGGTGAGGATGGGATTCGTACCTGGGCCAGGGATTGAAAACACGTAAGTTATTGATTCTAAAAAGGACCAAAAGTGCCAAAAGTACTACACTGCCGGGTTTATCGTACACCTATCGTACACGGCCATGAAGAAGTGATCGATGCTGTCGGTGGTCCAAGGCCCCTGAAACCCCGCCCGGCCGGCCGGAAAGATTAGAGGCGGAGCCTTGGAATAGCGGCCTAGCGGCGTCCTGTTAGCGCCCACCACTTAACCGGTGCGGCTAGCAGCCGGTAGTGCGCGCCTGCCGTTCAAGGCTTCCCTTGGGCGGGTACGCCCCCAGAGCAGTAAGGGCGGCCAGGTGACTGTGCCCAGCGAGATTGTGGGCACCGCGTGAAAACCTCCCCTTTTAAGCTAACGGGCGCACTTCGCCCGAGGCGAACACCCCACGGCTCGTATACGGCGCGATCGGAACCTTGCGATGCGCGCGTGCGCCCGCGCCCGGCCAGGGAGCGCGTCCTCGGCGAGACCTCTCAACAGAAAGTGCATTCATCGCGTCGGGCCGTCTAAGTCCTCGATCCTGAATCTTGCGGCCGGTTGGGCCGCCGAACCAACGTCCATTCTTCCGTCCAACTGGCGTTCTTGCCGTACGGTGCTTCCGCGGATTGCCTTTCGTGAAAGAAGTTCGAGCCTGGAGTCATTACCTAGGCGAACGGAGAGCGCCGGACACGATATTCCGACTCCTGGTCAATTCGAAATTAGTTAGCGCAGCAGAGGACGCCATGATTAACACACACAGTTCACAAACTTCAGCGATCGCTACTGAGCCGCCTGGCACACTGGTGCGTCGTTTGCTTTTGGGTCCTGGGCTGCAGCGCAGGGGCACAAGCAGCCGAGACGGATCCCGAGAGCTTCGTGGAGTCCGTCGCAGAGACAATTTATTCCGCCGCTTGGCCGACAGCCACATACGAGTACTTCACCATTCGATCGATTCAACCAGTGACCAGCGGCTACGACAACTTGATTACGTTCTCGGGGAAGAGCGCATTCAGCGGCACTGATTTATGGATGGTTCTAGCACTGGAACTTCGAAACGGCAGTCTCCACGATGTTTCTTGGGGCCTATCGTCTACATTCCGGTATTGAAATGTCCTGGCCCCGTGAGAACGGCGCTCCAAAATTAGACCACAGACCGGCGCCCTGTTGGATCGGCTCACGCCTGAAGATTGTACAAATAAACATGTTTGGAGGGAAATGTTTTGGGGCACACTTGAGGCATGGGTCG
>JAQCLD010000117.1 GCA_027592785.1 Acidobacteriota bacterium | reverse complement strand
GCGACACCCTTCCACGCGGGGTGCCGGAGTAGTATTTGGATCGATCCTAGGGACTATCTCCCCATCACCCGCTGCAGCTCTTATGGGCGGCTCCGAGGGACAGTCCACGTGGGGGACAGTCCCTGCGGGCGGCGGCTTGGCGATTCCGCTGCGCGTTTTGCGGCTGGGGACGTGCGGGCGGTGGGGAAGAACGCTTATGGTTCGCGGATGGTGGTGATGCGGGTGCCAGGGGTGATGCGGTCGAGGATGGCGTCGCCGGAGATGAGCCGGCCGAAGTTTGTGTAGCGGGTGTCGGCGAAGAGCAGCGGCGTGGCGGCGATGAAGAATTCAGCCGAATCGGCATCGGGGCCGGCGCGGACCATGCCCATGCTGCCGCGCAGGAACGGCTGCGTATTGAACTCGGGAATCAGCGGGCCCATGGGCTTGGCCGGAGCGGCTTGCACGTAGCCGTTGGGCCGGACCTGTCCAAAGGCGGCGCCGTCGTAGACGCCGGAGGTCGCTAGGCGGTAAAAACGCTCGGCGGCTAGCGGCGCGTTGTCGTAGTCGAGAGTGATTTCGAAGTCGCCGAGAGAGGTTTCCATGATCAGGCGGCGTCCGATGGTGCGGGAAATGTCGGGCAACTCCGCGAAGTCGAAGCGCGGCGGCTCTTCAGCGAGCGGAGCTGCGGTCGGAGAAGGGTCGCGCGGCGGCAGCGGGTCGGCGACGTCTTCGACCAGGGCCCGGATCGCGCGTTCGGCCTCGGCGCGAATCAGCGGATTCTCGTCGGCGATGGCCTCTTCGAGCGCCGCCGTATGTTCGGCGTCGGCTAACCGGCCGAGCGAACGGACGGCCTCGAAACGAACTTTCGAGTCGCGATCTTTGGACAAGATACGCAGTGCGTCGAACACGATATCTTGCGGATCGAGGCGGCTCAGACCACGAGCGACGGCGGCGCGGACAAAGTCGTTGCGGTCTTTGGCTAGGCGCAGATAGGCCTTGGTCATGGCGTCGGTGACGGGCGCTTGGAGCTCTTCGAGCGCCACGGCCGCAGCCCAACGAATGTCCTGATCGTCGGAGCGCGTGGCGCTGGTCATCCAGTCGACGAAACGCGTGTCGTCCGTGCGCACGAGCGCGGTGAGGGTGACCGCAACCGGAGCCGGAGTGGCGGCGATCGAGCGGGCAAGCCCTTGGCGACGCATCTTGCCGAGCGCTTCGACGGCATAGGTCACGACCCGCCGGTCTTGGTCTCGCAGCAAGCGTCTAAGCGCCCGCGCGGCTTCGGGGTTGGGCTCGCGGCCTTCCATCCAGTCGCGGTCGCCGATCAGCCCCAGACCGAAAGCGGCAAAAGCGCGAACGCTTGCGGCGGGGTCGTTGACCGATTCGATTAAGCGGGCGACGCCGCCGACGCCGCCGATGCGTCCCAAGGCGAGGCAGGCGCGGGCGCGTTCTTCGGCTACGGTGTTGGAGCGCGCCTGTCCAGCTAGCCAAGGGTCGGGTTGCCGTTGCTGCTCGCGGGTCAGAAAATCAGTTTCGATGCGATGACCGGGCCGGCTGGTCAACAACCAGCCCGCCGCCAGCGTGAGCAAACCCATGCACACGAGCATCAACTTCACTTCATGCCGCTTGATGAAGGAACCAGCCACGAAACGTAATCCTAACAGTAGTTGATGAGAATCATTACACTGAGTGCACGCTATGCGAGTTCAGGTATTCTCCGACATCCACAGCGACCTGCGGGCCTTGCAAAAGGTCGCGGCGGTCAAGGCCGACGTCTACATTAGCGCCGGGGACTTGGTGAATTGGTCGCAAGGGCTCGATGCCTGCGGCGAAGTGTTGAAGCCGTTGGGCGAAAAATTGTGGGTGCTGCCGGGCAATCACGAGACGGCCGCGGAGAACACCGCTTTCTGCCGCAAGTTCGGCTTCAACGATCTTCACGGCAAGTCATTCGTTCAAGACGGCTGGAACTTCGCCGGGCTGGGCTACTCGAATCCGACGCCGTTCGATACGCCGGGCGAATACACGGAAGAGGAACTGAGCGAGAGGTTGGAGCCGTTCGTGGGACTGACGCCGCTGATATTGATCTGTCACGCGCCGCCGAAGGGCACGGCACTAGATCAAGCGGGACCGGGGAACCACTTCGGCAGCGTTGCGGTGAGACATTTCATCGACGCCAATCGTCCGGACCACTTCTTCTGCGGGCACATCCACGAAGCGGCCGGCTTATCGGAAAGGATCGGCAAGACCGAAGCGATGAATGTTGGGCGCAACGGCTGCTTGTTGGAGATCGCTGCCGCGTGACGCATTCCGCTGATCTCCCTGTGGCGGCTCCACGGCCGGGAATGACGGGTTGGATCGCGGTCGCCGTGTTGGCGATGATGGCGCTGCTGCCGCTGGTCGAAGTGGTTGCCAGGGTCGCCCTGAGCGGGGGCATTTCCGGATCGATTCCCATTGTTCAGCACTTGACGCTGGTCATTACGTTCGTTGGAGCGGCTATCGCCGCGCGCGACCAGCGGCTGTTGGCGCTTTCGACGGCAAAGGTACTGCCCAAGAGCTGGGAGCCGGCGTTGAGGATCTTTTCGTCGGCGGCCGCGGTGGGTATTTGCGCCGGTCTAGCGGTCGCGAGTTGGGAGCTGGTGCGGACGGAGCGCGAGTTTGGTGCGATGGTCGGTTGGGGGATCCCGGGCTGGATCTTCTTGTTGTCTTTGCCGCTGGGCTTCGCCGCGGTCGGCGGATGGCTGATTTGGAATTCGTCTGGGAGTTGGAGCGGTCGGGCGCTGGCAGCGCTGGGGCTGGGCATTCCGGCTGCGTTCGCCTGGTGGCCCTTCCTGGAGACGTTTAATATACGGACTCCCGGCTTGATGTTTCTGGTCATCGCGACGGCTCTGGGGATGCCGATATTCGGGGCCCTGGGTGGAGCGGCGTTACTGCTGTTTTGGTACGACGGATCGCCGATCGCATCCGTCCCGACGGAGACCTATAGGCTGGCGGCGTCGCCGATGCTCCCGGCGATTCCGCTGTTCACCTTGGGCGGCTACATTTTGGCCGAGGGCGGCGCCAGCCGGCGGCTGATGAGGCTGTTTCAGGCGCTGGTGGGATGGATGCCGGGCGGCTTGGCGATTGCGGCCACGTTGGTGTTGGCGTTCTTTACGCCGCTGACTGGCGCGTCGGGCGTGACGATTTTGTCGATGGGCGGCCTGCTGCTGCCGCTGCTGATGTCGGCGGGCTATCCGGAACGAACTTCGATGGGATTGGTGACCGTATCGGGGTCGATTGGGTTGCTGTTTCCGCCGAGTTTGCCGGTGATTCTATACGCCTTCTACGCCAACCAGCCGCTGGAGAAGCTGTTCCTGGCGGGACTGCTGCCGGGCTGCTTGTTGGTGGTCGTGGTGGCCGGTTGGGCGGCGCGCAGCGGCTACCGGGCCGGGGCCAAGAAGACGCCGTTTGAGTTGGGCGAGGCGCGCCAGTCGTTGTGGGAAGCGAAGTGGGATTTGCTGTTGCCGGTGATCGTGTTGTCCGGGATATGGGCAGGTTTCACGACGCTGGTGGAGGCTGCGGCGGTCACCGTGTTCTACGCAGCACTAGTGGAGTTCGGGATTTGGCGGAGTCTGAGCATACGCAAGGATCTGGCGCGGATCACGGTGGAGTGCGCGACTTTGATCGGCGGCTTCATGATTATCCTCGGCGTGGCGATGGGTTTCACGAACTGGCTGATCTTTGAACAGATTCCGACGCATGCCCTCGAATGGGTACAGGCGAACATCGAATCGAAGTGGGTGTTCTTGCTGGCGCTGAATTTGTTCTTGATTGTGATCGGCGCTTTGATGGATATCTATTCGGCGATCATCGTGGTGGTGCCCTTGGTCGCTCCGATCGGCGCGGCTTACGGCATCGATCCGATCCATTTGGGCATCATCTTCTTGGCCAACATGGAGTTGGGTTATTTGATGCCGCCGATGGGCGAGAATCTGTTCCTGGCGGCATACCGCTTTGACAAACCGCTCACGACGGTTTACCGCTCGACTCTGCCGTACACGGCGATTCTGTTGGTCGCCGTGCTGGTGATCACCTATTGGCCCGAGTTCAGCCTGGCGCTGACAGGGCTCGTCGATTAGCCTTAGGCCGAGGGGTCACGCGGAGCGTAAGCGATGCAGTCAATCTCGACTCTCGCTTCGGAGCTCGGCAACACGGCCTGGACGGTGGATCGGGCCGGTTTCGCCTCCCCAAAGAATTCGGCGTAGACCTCGTTCATGGCCGCGAAGTCGCGAATGTCAGCGAGGAATACGGAACACTTCACGACGTCCGCGAGGCCGGCGCCTGCCGCGGAGAGTACCGTCTGGAGATTCTCAATGGTCTGGCGGGTTTGCTCGGCGACGGAGCTAGAGACGATTTTGTTGCTGGCGGCGTCGATGGGCAACTGTCCCGAAACAAAGACGAAATCTCCAGCCTGGACGGCCGGGGAGTAGGGCCCGCGGGGAGCCGGGGAGCCGAGGGGCGTGAGACGTTCAATCATCGTTGTTCGATTCTCTCATGCCCTGTTCCAGCGACGCCGCTCTGCCGATCTTAGTCATACGCCTCGCTGTCGTCGGACGGGTCCAACTACGTGTTGTCACTTAGTAATCTCGGAGCATTCGCTGATAAGTAGGGCGCTCGCACACCGATAACCTGGAGTCAGTCCACCCGACGCCGAGGCCAAACTTGCGCGGGAGCTGCGCAAGAGAGGGAGTTTGGCGGGGCCGCTGCCAGCGGTACGAGGAATGAGAACGGGCGAATCGTTTGTATTTAGCTCTCGACTGAGACGGTTGGGCAAGCCTGGCTTAGCGGAGGTGGCCTGCGCGGGTCTGGCTTTGCTGTGTCTGCTTGCACCCACTTGGTGGATGCTTGAAAAGGGCCGCGCCGAACGGCTAGCTGAATTGGACTCGCGGTTAAGAGGAGCGGCGGAATCGTCCGCCAAGGCCGTTGTATCGGGCGCGCTTTTGGCGGCAGCTGAACTCCGAGCTATCTCTGTGGAAACCGGAACCGCGGAAGCGGCACAGAGCGTTCTCGAGGGCAACGACTCCACGGCGCACGGTCGGTTTGCTGCTGCCGCAAGTCGTTCCCTGCAGCGACTATCATCCGGGGCGGCAAAAGATTTTCTGCTCGTCGACGCTGCCGGACGGATTCTGGCCGAGAGTGCGCCAGGGGCGGGGCGGATAGCGATGGTCCCGCCAGCTCGGATTAGTCCGTGGCAGGACCTTACGGGGCGAAGCAATCGAACCGGCACTTGGCAGATTGCGGTCTCGTTGCCGATCGAGACGAGCTCCGGTAATGGCGGTTGGCTGCTCTACTCGATTGACGTGCTGCCGCAGATAGACCGGCAATTGCGTTCCACGTCTTCGGAGCTGTTGGCCGCATACGCGGTGTCGAACGGCGAACCCTCGTGGATACTCGGCGAGCAGAGCAGAGACGCGTTTTCCTGCGCGACCACGCCAGGCCAGTTGTTGGCGGGGTCCGGGGCCGGGAGCGAGGGCGCGGCCTCCGGGGCCAATATGTCGCGCTACGAAAGCTGCCGGGGCGGGGCTTTTGGGGGCTGGGCCCGCGAACCACCCGTGGGGCTCTTTTTCGTAGTCGAGACTGACGCAGATGCGGCGCTAAGCCTGTTCAAGGCGACGCGCTTGACCACGATAGGGCTGGCCGCCTTGCTGGGCGCCTTGATCTTGATTCTGATCTTGATGCAAACCACCGATGCGGGTGCTGGCGGGACGAGACTTGGAGCCCCGCGGAAGAATACGGCGGCGTGGGGCATTTTGGCTGTGGCGCTGTTCACCACCGCAATCGCGGGCGTAGCGAGCAAGATGCGGTCTGAAGCCGACGAAGAAGTCAGAGTTGCGTCGGTCGCCCAACGACTGGCGCGAGAGCTGGAAGACCGGGTGGAGCACCACGCCCAGGTCTTATCTGCATCGGTCGCCGCCTATCGGGTCTTGGCGGCTGAGGGCAGAGCGTGGCGCGAGTTCACCGAGGCTCTGCAACTGCAGGAGGGCTTTGCTGGATTCCGCTGCATATCGGTGATTATGGCGTCCGCTGACACGGGGCAGCCCATAGAACAGTCAGTTGAGGTTGCCGGGGCTGTCAGTATGACTCCCGACGGCTGCCCGTCGACGCAACCCGATGACACTACCGCGGCAAGGCTAACCACGCTCGCGGAACGTTCGGCGGACGGCGCTTCGCTCGCGGCGGGAATTGTGCGCTGGACCGCGAGCGGCGAGTCGCGAGACTGGCTGGCGCTAATGCAACCGGTAAGTCGTATGTCAGCGGATGGCGATGCTGCCGACTCGGGATGGATCGTCGCCTTGTCGGACCCTAGCGTTCTACTGGCCGGCGTGGCGGATAACGTGGACGCCGACCTGCAATTCGCGTTGTACGAAGGAGATTCTGTCGCGGCCGGGAATCTCCTGTTCCGATCGGGCCCAATGGAGGCGACCGACGCTTCATCGCGGCCGTCGCTGCAGGCGGCTTAGTTCGGCGGATCCAAGTGGACCGTAGCTGTTCTGCCGACGCCGGTTGCGTTCACTCCTTTTGCGGAAAACTATCCCTTCCAGGTCGTTTTGGCGGGACTGGCAATCAGCGTGTTGTTGTTTGATATCGCCTTAGTGCTGTCGTCTACCAGAGCGCGGGCGCTGGGCATCGCGGCGCTGATGACGGACCGTTTTCGAGAGAGCGAAGAGCGTATCCGGGCGGTGATCGACCATGCTTCGGACGGCATTATCGCGTTCGATGCGGGGGGACGAATATCGACGTACAATCCGGGAGCCGAAAAGCTATTTGGCTACTCGAAGGAAGAAGCCTTCGGGCTGCGCTTCGGAGATCTGCTCGCCGGCTGGCAGGCGTCAAAGGTGGAAGAGCTGAGTTCAGGCTCTCCGGATATCGCGACCGAGTGCCTGGCAAGGAGCAAGGATGGGACGTCTTTTCCGGCGGAGTTGACCATCAGCCGCATGGAACAGGCCCGCGGTGCTGACGTCTACAGCGCGATTATTCGAGACATCACGGCCCGCAAGTTGACGGAAGAAAAACTGCGAGAGAGCGAGGAGCGATACGCTTTGGCCTCACGCGGCGCTAACGACGGTTTGTGGGACTGGAACCTGAAGACCGACGAGGTGTATTTCTCCAACCGTTGGAAAGAGATCATCGGCGCCGGCGCCGGCGCCGACGGAGACGAAGTTGGGTCCAGCCCGGAAGAATGGTTTAGCCGGGTTCACGCCCGCGACGTGGACGCCCTGCGCAAGACGTTGGCCGATCACCTGGAGGGACGCACCAGTTTTTTTGAGAGCGAACATCGCGTCAAACACACGGCGGGCGGGTATCGCTGGGTCCTGAGCCGCGCCATTGCGGTGCGCGATGAACACGGCACGGCAAGCCGCCTGGCGGGTTCGCAGACGGACGTGACGACTCGCAAGAACGCTGAAAAGCAGTTGCGCTACGACGCGCTGCACGACCAACTCACCGGCCTGCCCAATCGCACCTTCTTCATGGCGCAACTGGAGAAAGCGCGGGCCGCTGCGGCGGGGCACGCGCCAGCCCTGTTTGGTTTGCTGTTTCTCGATATGGACCGTTTCAAGGTCGTCAACGACAGTTTGGGACACATGATCGGGGACCAACTCTTGGTGGCGATCGCGGGGCGCTTGAAGGCTTGCGTGCGTCCGGGCGACAGCATTTGCCGGCTGGGCGGCGACGAGTTTGCCGTACTTTTCGAAGAGGTTGCCGACGTACAAGCCGCCACCCAACTAGCCGAGCGTATTCAAGAGAAGCTGCAGCAGCCGCTGCGCATCAGCGGACACGAAGTCTACGCCGCGGTGAGCATCGGCATCGCCTTAAGCTCAGACGGCCGACGGTCGGCCGAGGAGATGCTGCGGGACGCCGACATCGCGATGTACCGGGCCAAGGCGCAGGGGCGCGGCCGGTATGAACTATTCGATCGCCGGATGCATGCCCATGCGGTTGAGGTACTGCAGATCGAGACGGATCTGCGCCGGACGGTCGAACGCGACGAATTTGTGCTGCACTATCAGCCGATCCTCGATTTGGGCCAACGCCGCGTCTTGAGTTGCGAGGCTCTGTTGCGGTGGCAACACCCGAAGAGAGGCTTGATCTATCCAGGTCAGTTTCTGTCGATCGCCGAAGAGACGGGGATCATTAACGAGATCAGCATTTGGCTGTTGAAGGAAGCTTGCAGGCAGAGCCGCGAGTGGCGCGACGCTGGACTGCCGGAGATCTGCGTCTCCGTGAATATTTCGCCCCGGCAGTTTGTCCATCAGGATGTGGAGGCGCTCGTGGAAAGTTGCCTCGCGGAGGCGCGGCTAGAACCGGCCAGCCTGCAATTGGAACTTACCGAGGGGGCCTTAATGGAGAGCTCCGAGAGCAGTTTGCGTCCGCTGACGAATCTCTATCAACGAGGAGTCCGAATCTCACTCGATGATTTCGGAACCGGGTACTCTTCGCTGGTGTATTTGCGGCGCTTTCCGATCCACAACATCAAGATCGATCAATCATTCGTCAAGAGAGTGCCGGCGGACCCAGGAGACGTTGCGGTCGTCGCGGGACTAATCGGTCTGGCCCATACGTTGGGCCTGCGCGTGATTGCCGAAGGCGTCGAAACAGCCGCGCAGCTACAGTTCCTCAGAGACAACAATTGTGACGCCGTGCAGGGCTATCTGCTGGGCCGCCCGCGTGAGGCAGCGACCTTCGCCAAAGTCCTGGCCGAGGCGAACCATCCGGTGGCTGCCTCGCTGAGAGATCTGCAGGCGACGATGACGTTCGACTAGTCTTGGGTCGCCGCGCGACTTGCCGACATATGGCGGATGGCCGGATTCCCTACGACTCCCTAGGAGTAGTAGGGCGTTGTGCTGTTCCAATTTGGTACTTCCGCGTCGTTGGCGAGAAGCGGCGTCCGCAGTAACATCACGCTTTGTAGCCGTACCCACCGGCTTACGCGTCATCGCATCGATATCCATTGGCGAGGGCGCTCAGGGCATGACCGTTCTCCTCGTAGTTCTGGCGTTGATCGTCGTGGCGGCACTGCTGCTGGCCGCGGAACTGTTGCGTTCTGAGCCTGTCTCGGAGCAAGGCATCGCTGACTTGAATCAAGCGCTGACGCCCGGACGAAACTACGAGCCGCTGGTGCGATTATTAACGGAGCGCGACTCTTACCTTGTCGAGAAATTACCTGGCGGCGATAGGTGTCTTGCGAAAGATCGAGGTCGCCTGATGCGGATGTATCTAAAGAAGTTACGAAGCGACTTCCTCATCGCTTGGGTGGTTTGCCGTGTGTTGGTCCCGATTAGCCAGGAGCCGTATCCGATGTGGAAGTGATTCCGCCACTGGCTGAGGTTCCACTGGCTGTTCGCAAAGGTCTGGGTCACGACTCACGCAGGCCCAAGCGCGCCAGCTGCCAGCCAAGTCAACCGTCTGGTAGCGGCCTTCGGCGACCTTCGTCAACGGGCCAGCGCGCTCATGCAACTCGATGCCGGTTTGGGCGTTAGCGCGAGTCGGACAGGGCGCATAAGAATCTAAGAATCGTGCTATACTCCGCGTCTTAGCGCGGTCGGTCGGGCCGGCGCTGTTCCCCGAATGCACATTGCAGATGGAGTGCTTCCGACGAACCTTTGCTTGGCGGCGGCGGGCTTGTCGGGAGTGGCGGTTTACGCCCTGTCCCGCGGTATGCGGTCGGAAGAGGCCCCACGAATAGGCCTGCTCGCGGCCGCCGCCTTCCTGGCCTCGGTTATCCATTTTCCAGTTGCCGGCGTGAGCATGCACTTTGGCCTGTATGGGCTGCTTGGCGTCTTGCTGGGCAGGCGATCGTTCCCGGTGGTCGCGGCGGCGCTCGTTTTGCAGACGCTGCTGCTGCAGCACGGCGGAATTGTATCGATCGGCGTCAACACTTTGAACATGGGCGTTGGAGCGCTGGCGGCGTGGGGCGTGTGGTCGATCGACGGCCTGCCGTTGCGGGTTCGATCATTCGCGGCGGGATTCGTGGGAGCGATGCTGCCGGCGGTGATGATGGCGGCTGAGTTTTACGTAGCCGACTACGGCAAGGGATTCTTCGCCATCACGGCTCTTTACGCGGTCGTAGCGGTTGCCGAAGGAGCGCTTACGACGGTGTTAGTGGACTGTTTCAAACGATTGAAGCCAGAAGTGCTGGCTGCAGCTGCAGCATGATCAGGCACGTTGCGTTGTGGCTGGCGCTTTGCACGCCCGCCTTCGGTCATGAGCTGATCGTCGATGTCGTGATGGACCAGCCGGAGGTTTCGCTGCGAGCCTCGTACGGTTTGGGCGAACCGGCGGGGCATGCTGCCGTTGCCGCGTCATCGGCGGCCGCGCCTGCCCGCTTGGGGATAAGGGGCGAGACGGACGCCGGCGGGGTGTTCACTTTCACGCCGCCCGCCGAGGGTGAATGGCTGATCCGAGTCGATGACGGCTACGGGCACATTGCGACGCGCACGGTCGTCGTGAACTGGGCTGGACCGACGGCGGAACTCCCGCAACCAGCGAACTTGTGGGCGAGAACGGGGGCGGGGCTGTTAGTGATTTTCGGGCTGACCGCATTTGTCTTTTGGGGTCGGCGCAGGCTCGCTAACCAGCAACCGTGACCCGCGGCTTTCTCGACCGAAGACCCTTAGCCGACTCCGTGTTGCGGCGCACCGATGCGCGTTGGAAGCTTCTTTTTTTTGTCGCGGCAGCCATCTTGATCGCCTCGGAACCGCGGGGAGAGCTACGCCCATTTCTGTGGTACTGGCCGCTGATTGCGCTGTTGGCATTGGCCGGTCAGGTCGATCTGGGGCCCTGGGCGCGAAGATGCGCGGGGGCCTTGCCCTTCCTGGCGCTGGCGGTTGCCTTGCCGTTTGCGGTTGATGTTCCGGGGCTGGCGTCCGCGGATTGGTCGGCGTCAATCTTCTTACGCGGAACCGCTGCTGTGGCCTTGTTGGCGCTGCTGGCGGAGACGACCGAGTTCTCGGAGTTGATTGAGGCGCTGCAAAGATTCAGGCTCCCAAGCGTGTGGGTTACGGCGCTGGCGTTGGCCTTTCGCTATTTGTTTCTGTTGGGCGACGAATGGAGACGAACGAATGAGGCGAGAGCGTGCCGTGCGCCGCAGCTGCGAGGGATCGCTCTGGGGAAGGTGATGGCGGGCCAACTGGCCTTGGTATTTGTGCGGGCCTGGGAGCGCGGTGAACGCGTCCACGGAGCCATGTTGGCGCGCGGATTCGACGGCAGTTGGCCGCTCGCACGCGCGACGCAAAGCTCGCCGATGGGGGCGCTCGGTTGCCTGTTTGTTTTGGCCGCATTTGTCTGGGTGCGCACGGCAAGGTGAGAGCATCTCGCGCGAATCGTGTTTCGCTAAACTGAGATCCACGGTGATCCAAAGCATCCTGCCATTTGAGTCGTCCGAGGACGTCTACGAGCGGGTTTTCCGCACGCTGAAGCCGAGAACGGCGCCGCCGGAATTCGAAGTTCGTTACCGACCCTACGCCAACCTGGACTCGCGAATCTTATTGCAAGAAGGGCACCGCAAGATTCTCGTCAAGGTCAGCGATCAGCTGGAGCAGGCCCCGCCGGCGGTCCACGAAGCGCTGGCCCACGTTTTGCTGGCGAAGCTGTACAGGAAGCGGATCGACCCGGAACACGACCGACGCTACAGGGAGTTCGTGAACCGCTCGGAAGTGCGCGAGCAGGCCTTGGACGTGCGCCGCCGCCGCGGCCGCAAAGAGATCGAGTCGGCGGTTGGCCGGCATCACGATCTAGACCGCATGTTCGCTGAGCTGAATGTGAATTATTTCGACGGCGAGCTGAGAAAGCCGACGGTTGGTTGGAGCAAACGCGGTTCCAGACGGTTGTTGGGGCACTACGATCCAGCTCACGACTCGATCGTGCTTTCGAGATTGCTGGACAGAGCGGAAGTCCCCTCGTTCGTCGTGGAATACGTTTTGTTCCATGAAATGTTGCATGTGAAGCACCCGGTGGAATATCGAACGAGTCGCCGTTGCGTGCATACGCCGGCCTTCAAACGCGACGAGAAGGCGTTCGCCCGATTCGCTGAGGCCAACCGCTACTTGAAGAAGTGGTAGCGCGCCTAGCCCCCGATCCGTTGGTAAGCGAGGAGCAGCAGCGGCGTGGGAAGCGGAGAGTCTAGTAAGCAG